>DASPKA010000066.1:0-11484 GCA_035628335.1 Patescibacteria group bacterium
CAACGTTGCTGCATCATCATAAAGCTCACGGCCGCGTACTACGCCAACACCATAGCCTTCGATATCTAAGTAAACTTCGTTCTTGCCGAGCTGTAAAATAATACCCTCAACAACATCGCCTGGTTTAAGGACCTTAATGTCTGCTCCAGCAGAGAGGAGGTCTGCCATGGTGTTTGCCTGGGCAAGCTTTGGATTAGCCGGCTGAGCTGTTGGAGTTGCTGTAATCACTTGTTCTTCCATAAAAAAATGCGCGAATGCGCATAAAGTTGTAATTTAAAAAGACTTAAATTATAACTTAATGCTTAAAAGGGCTTTCTGAGCGTGCCTTGAAGGGTTAATTGTTTTAAATAAGCCCTTTACTTCAAAGCCTGTTAAGTATAAGATATTTGTGATCCAAATGTCAATCTAAGTATATAAGGAGCAAAGATGAAAAACAAGAGACTTTTGCGACTGCCGCCCCGACTCGTACAAGATGAGTACGATATGGCCGAGCTTGAACTTATTAAGGCTCTCTTAAAAAAAGAAAAGCAAAGCCTGGCAAATAATAACGAGGCAGAAGCGATTACAGCAACATATCAACGAGCGGCAAGGCTTCTCAAAAGACTTGCCGACCAAATAAATCGAGAGCTCATCTATTGTGGATGCCGATCATATCACATTTGACATTCCCGGTTTAGGAACTCATAAACGTTGATTATATCGAAGATGCAAAGTTGTCAATGGTGACAACTTTGCTTTTATTTATGCGCTTTTTTTACAAAACAATTATTGCTTCTGTTCATAATTTAAGTTATAATTTAACTATGCACATACAATATTTTGGACTCTCAAGTTTTAAGATAACAAGTAAAGACACCACTATAATCACTGACCCTTTTGACAAGAAATCTGGTCTTACCCCTCCTCGCGGCGGAGCTGACATTGTAGTCTTAGCTGAAAAAACAAATCCACTCTACAGCCAGACCTCTGGTATTACGGGCGACTACTTTGGGGCCACGGATGCTGGAGAGTATGACACCAAGGGCGTAAGTATTGCTGGTATTCCGTTAAAACAAGGAGAGTCATGGATAACAGTGTACCTACTTGAAAGCGAAGATATAAAAATTCTAAACCTTGGGCATATAAAGGACTTCAATATTAAAGAAGAAGACCTTGAAAGCTTAGGAGATATAGACATCTTAATCCTCCCAGTAGGTGACAATACGGTGCTTGACCCAGACAAAGCTGCCAAAGCTGTAAACCTCATTGATCCGAGAATAGTCATACCAAGCCACTACAAAATTCCGGGGCTGAGCATTCCCGCAGGCCCGTTAGACAACTTCCTAAAAGAAATGGGTGACAAATACGAAACAACGGAAAAACTTTTGGTGAAGAAAAAAGACCTCTCTGGAGATGAGACTAAGGTAGTAGTTTTGGAGCCTCTCAGGTAGAAACATGGACTTAAGAACAAAAATAGAAAACCAACCGCATCATAAAAAAGTTCAGCTAATTCTGTTCATTATTGGGGGCTGTGCGCTTGTTTTGCTTGTATTATGGTATTTTTTACACAAAGACCTTTCAGGTCTTCCCAAGGACACCACCCTCTTCGACACTCTTGAGAAGAGTTATAAAGATTTGAAAAGTAATTGGAAATGAAAAATGGCCTTTAGCCATTAGCCATTGGCTCTTAGCTAACGGCTAATGGCTAAAGGCTAAAGGCGAATATTATGGCTAAAGAAAAAAAGGAAATTCCGTTGAGTGACAATATAGGCGAGATCCACCCACGTAACCTCATAGACGAAATGCAGGAGTCATACTTGGACTATGCTATGACAGTTATTGTCGCGCGTGCGCTTCCAGACGTACGCGACGGCTTAAAGCCCGTACACCGCCGCATTTTGTACGCAATGCATGAACTAGGGCTGCGTTCTACGGCAAAATTTAGAAAAAGCGCTACAGTAGTTGGTGACGTGCTTGGTAAGTACCACCCTCACGGAGACCAGGCTGTGTACCAGTCTATGGTACACATGGCTCAAAACTTTTCCATGCGCTACCCCCTGGTAGATGGGCAAGGTAACTTCGGCTCAATGGACGGCGATGGCGCTGCTGCAATGCGTTATTGTGTCACAGGTGATTCTCTTGTTACTACAGACCATGGACTAGTACGCATTGACTCACTGGGGACAAGCTCCACAGAAGAAAATATCAGCATTAAAGTCTTATCCAAAGATCAAAAAATCAACACTGCAACCAAGTGGTTTAATAGTGGCAAGCACCTGACCAGAAGGATTATTACAAATCGAGGCTTTACCATCCAAGGAACCTTGAACCATCCATTATTAGTATGGTCAAAAAATTCACAAACTGGACGCCCTGAACTCTCATGGAAGCTCCTGGGAAAAATAAAAAAAGGGGATTACCTTGCCTTAGATCGGTCTGATGCGCTGTGGCCAGATGCTGAGATACCAATTCAAAAATTCTGGCCAAAAAACATGAATCCCAGAGTTGAAAAAAAGAAGCTTCCTACCTATTTCACAGCAGATCTTGCCTATATAATGGGCTGTTTGCTCTCTGAAGGAACTCTCCAGGAAAACAAATACGAATTTTGTAATAGTGACTCTGACTGGATCCAAGAGTTTAAGGAAACCTGGTCACGGGTTTTCCCGGATTGCAGGATTCATGAGTTCAAACGCAACCCAAGCTCATTTGGCAAAAAACCATATATACGACTAGAAATTCACTCTAAATACGTTCTGGCTTTTCTAAAAAACCTTGACTTGATACCTGCCAAGTCCCCTAATCGGAGGGTTCCGTCACCTATACTGAAGAGTCCTAAACATGTTGTGGCTACTTTTCTGAAAGCTTATTTTGAGGGAGATGGAAGTATAAGCTTTAGTCGCAAAATGACAGAGCTTTCAGCTATTTCTGTCAGTGAAAAACTTATTTCTGAATTACAAATACTTTTATTGCACTTTGGGATTGCTGGAACAAAACGATTCGATTCGTACAGAGATACCCACAAGTTATATATTCGAGGTCTCGAAAACTATCGATTGTTTACAAAGCACATAGGGTTTATTTCGATGCACAAACAATCAAAGCTTGAGAATGCCATTGCCAGGCTGCATAAAGTCTATTCTACTTCTGATTTTGTTCCCTTTTTTGCCGAGTTCACCCGAACTGTAGCAAGAGACGAATCTATACACCAAAGGTTTTTAACAAGACATAATTTCGATAGATATCCTACATTACAAAAAAATGCCTCTAAAGTGGCTCAATCAGTCAAGCCAAACCACATGGCTATTACCCAGTCTCTTATTGCAGATCTATTAGAGCAAAAATATCTCTTTGACCCGGTCACTGGTATTGAAGATACAGGTGTACAGACAGTCTATTCTATCCGTGTTGAAAGTGATTGTCACTCCTTTGTAGCAAATGGATTTATCAGCCATAATACTGAGAGCCGTATGGCCAAAGAGGCTGAAGAGCTACTCCAAGACCTGGACAAAGACACGGTGACGTGGAGAGACAACTATGACGCTACCCGAAAAGAACCTGAGGTACTGCCTGCAAAGCTTCCTAATCTGTTGCTAAATGGCTCTTTAGGTATTGCCGTAGGTATGGCAACCGATATACCACCACACAACCTCGCTGAGGTTGTAGATGGTATTTGCATGCTCATAGACGACCCCAAAGCAACAGTAGATGACTTGTTAACTGTTATAAAAGGCCCCGACTTCCCAACTGGCGGCATTATGTATGACTGGCCAGCTATAAAGAATGCATACGCTACTGGTAAAGGAAGGATTGTTGTGCGGGGTAAGACTGACATAATTGAAAATAAAAACGGCACATACAGCATTATTATCACTGAAATACCCTACCGGGTGAACAAGGCAACTATGCTTGAGCGCATAGCTGACTTGGTCCGGGACAAAAAATTAGAAGGCATAAAGGACGTCCGTGACGAGTCAGACAAAGACGGTGTTCGAGTAGTTATTGAGCTTAAGCGTGAGGCTATGGCCAATAAAATCCTTAACCAGGTGTTTAAGTTCACCCAGCTACAGGATACGTTCCATTTAAACATGATGGCGCTCGTGGACGGCATTGAGCCTCGTGTGCTAAACCTAAAAAGTGTTCTTGAGGAATACGTGAAGCACCGTCAGCTCATGGTTCGTAAGCGTATAGAGTACGAATTGCGTAAGGCGAAAGAACGTGCGCACATCTTGGAAGGTTTGAGCATTGCGCTAGACAACATTGACGCTGTTATAAAAACTATCCGTAACTCAGCTACCAAGGAAGAAGCTCACGCAGCTTTAATGAAGAAGTTCAAACTCTCAGAGATCCAAGCTCAGGCTATTCTTGATATGCGCCTGCAAACCCTAGCTGGCTTAGAACGCAAGAAGATTGAAGACGAGCTGAAAGAAAAGCGCAAGCTGATTGCTGAACTTGAAGCTATTTTAAAGAGCGAGAAAAAGATACTCGGGATTATTAAAGCAGAAATTCTTGAATTGAAAGACAAGTTTGGTGATGACCGTAGGACTAAACTCGTAAAAGCACCACTGGGAGAGTTCTCCGTTGAGGACCTTATTCCTGAAGAAAGCTTTATGGTCATTGTAACCAAATCTGGCTATGTGAAGCGAATAACCCCCGATACCTACCGAGTGCAAGCGCGTGGCGGCAAGGGCGTAATCGGTCAAAGTCTGAAAGATGAAGATGTGGTTGACCAGCTGATTAGCGCAAACTCGCATGACGACATTCTCTTCTTTACCAACAAAGGTCGCGCTTTTATGACTAAAGTCTATGAATTACCTGAAGGTTCACGTACTGCAAAAGGTCAAGCACTGGTGAACTTCCTGCAACTGGGGAGTGGAGAGTCTGCAACAGGCATCTTAACCCTTGCCAAAAATGATCAAACTAAGTACATTGTGCTTGCAACTAAAACTGGCGTCATAAAGAAAGTTGCTCGTGAAGAGTTACGGCACATTCGCAGAAGCGGGATTATTGCCATGTCACTTAAAGCTGGAGACGAGCTAAAGTGGGTGAAAACCACAACGGGTGAGGATCAAATAATGCTTGCCAGTGAACAAGGTCTTGCTGTTCGCTTTAATGAAAAAGACATACGTGCTATGGGTAGAACTGCGGCTGGGGTGACAGGTATGCGCTTTAAGAAAAAAGGCGACCAAGTCATCTCCATGGATGTCATCCAAAAGGCCAAAAACCTTAAATCTTTAGAAGTTCTAGTGGTTACTGAAAACGGTCTTGGCAAGCGAAGTGCGCTAGAAGACTATCGTACCGTAAAGCGTGGGGGCAAAGGTGTGGTAACTGTTACGGTAACTCCAAAGACCGGCAAAGTGATTGCCATGCACATACTCGATGCAAGCAACCAGGAAGGTGAGATGGTTATCATCTCCAGAAAGGGCCAGACCATAAAGACCAGGCTAGGTGAAATAAGGACCATGGGCAGAAGCGCTCAAGGCGTACGAGTCATTCGGTTAGATAACGGAGACCAGGTAGCAAGCGCGACAATAGTATAAAAAAGAAACAGACGTCACAGCATCGAGCTGTGACGTCTTTGTTTATGTGATAATAACTTTGGCTGACTTGGGTCCAAATATAATTGATGAACCCACCTGCAAGCCTCCATACGTAGCCCGCTTGTTCCTTTGTACAACCTCCTCCACCTGAGCAAACCCATAAGGGTAGAAGTGGTCAGGATGCCAATATTTAACCTTTGTTATAACGACACACCGCCTACCGCCGCGCGTATAGTGGCATCTTTTAGAAAGTCAGGCAATGGCTGAGGGGCATGATAGCGAATCTCAAACCAACTAAGCATTTTAATGAATCACCCCATTTTCTCCCAAAACAGCAAATTTTGGGTCTGGGGGAAGTTCACAATATTGGCATACGCCTTGTTTCTGAGCACATCCTTCGCACAGTGCAGGTGGTGGAGTAGTACTACTACTGAACCCATTCCCACAAACTTTACACACACCGCCAGAGAATGCTTGAAACGCCATGCCATCACAACAACAGAACATACCTTTGACTCCTTTGTAGCTTTTAACTGTTCATTTGTTTTTCTTGAATTGCTTGTCCTTTGCTCGCTTGAGCCTAACTAATACCCGCACACAGAATAAGAGTAATATTCCCATTTCAGCAATGAGAATACTCATCACTTGAATGGGGGTACTTCCAAACCATAGAGCCAGCAGAAGTAATCACACTGCGCCAATGAATGGAATAACTATGACTACGAGAACAAAAAAAAGTATATTTTTAACCATATCTGAAACCATCAACCCTCCTCTTAAGAATGAATTAAAATGTCCGATCTTTCCCTACAACAATCTTGAGCGATCGTTGCTGGATCTCAACCGTCGCAGGAAACTTACTAATCACCCGGCCAAGCATAGTTAATGCTTGGCCAGCGGGTTTCAAGAATTCCAGCTTCTTACACTTTATAACCGTAGTCCCAGGAATTTCCTCGAGCCTTCCGGAGATAATAGACTCTTTATGCTGGAACAAAAACATTTTGCTTAGATTTTCTAGTATCAAAAAGTCCAAATGTTTGTCTGTGGGGTTCGCAACTGATTCCTTAGAGGAGGAGCTAGAGCGAGAGTTTATTACCAATCCGCCCATGCATTCTAAATTTATTGTGTACGAGTCGTCAACACGCGCGCTTAAGCTAATCTTAGGCTCAGAAACCAGCTTAAATACATTCCAAAGGTTTATTGACTTTATATTTCGTGACAGCACTCCGAACTCCAAATAGCTTATAAAAAAAGTTTTATCTATACGGGCCAAATCAATATTTTCAATTCTGCGGGCTGCTAAGGACTTAACTGCTGTGGTAACATCTTTGGTTCCGAGAATACGGGCTAAGGCAGAATCAGGATCGAATGGAATATACGCCAAAGTAAAATCCCGGCCTTTTAAGTTGGCCAGGACCATGTTGAAGGTGTCGTCATTTCCGCATGCAACCAAGGTCCGGACACCTCTCTGACTTGCCAGATCAACCAAATCTGGGATCCTGCGAAGCGGGGCAACTCTTACCATTTCACCAGCAATGTTAAACTCTGCAAGCAACCCTGAAAGCTGAACTTGCAACTGCTCAAACCTTTCGGCCGGTAGATTGGTTGGATCTAAAATATAAAAATGCATTAAAAACTATTCTTCCTCAACTTCAGCTTGCACCTTTTTTTGGTTTCCCATGGACACCTCTCCGTTAAATACTGCTCCGTCTTCAACTTGAAGGATGCCGCACTCCAGATTGCCGGTAATATGTGAAGGAGACTGCATAATCATTTTTCCTGCAACCTTCATGTTCCCCGTAATTTCTCCAGCGCATATTACATTACCAGCCTGGATGTCAGCAGTAATCTTGGCAGTTTCTTCAATAAACACACTCTCAGAGGTTTTCACGTTTCCATGCACATGTCCTTGGATGCGAATATTGCCTTCAGAATTTAGATCGCCTTGAATTTTCACCGAAGGCCCTACTACTGTCTCAGTAACTGAACCAAATGATGTCTCAAAATTTTCCATAAACTACTCACTTCAATTAATTATTGGTTGTCTTTGTTGAATGCATAACAAACAGCTTAGCTTGCCATGACTGTTGGGCGGTTTTGATAGCCGCGACTTCTTCATCTGTTAACATTATACTAGAACGCCCTGATTCGATTGGCTTACAGTATACTCTACTTGATCCACGTCCGTGGAGCGAACTCAGCACTACCCCGCTGTCGTGCTCATCCAGAAACGCTACTGAAAAACTTAAGTTACCCCCTACATCATCCGCAGCAGAGTTATACCGGTGCATCCCTAGCTTTACAACAGTATAACCCAACATGGAACGACTTTTACTGGCAAAACTTTCTGTTTCTTTTTCCTTTTTTCCAAGCTGATTTAGGCCGTCATACAGTGCCCCGTACATTTCTTCCAGCTGACCATGAGACACAGACTGGTTTTTCCAAAACACCTCCCGTTTTGTCCGGTCTATATAATAAAAATAGCCCAAAGTGCAAATCCCTCCGAGGCTTAAAAAGCTCACAATTAAGGCTAAAACCAGTAACACACTGCTTTCCATAGTGAATACGCCATCAATTATGGAAGTGTCATACCAAAGGCATATCCGCTCAGCAGTAGCAAGGTCGGGCTCCGCTCGACTGCACTCAGCAGTAGCAAGGTCGGGCTCCGCTCGACCGTTACTGCACTCTGGCGGAAATTCTACCTATTTATGGCTATTCTACTTCTAACTCATATTTTAGCAGACTTTCATATATTGGTAAAAAGATCTCTTTCTGCTATACTGGAAACATGTCAAAAAGCCATAAAAACACGTTTGGAGCCCAAAAAGCAAGCATGGAAGAAATGCATGCGGGAGAGTACAGGACCATAAAACATGACCTCATAAAGATTCTCATCCTTAACGCATGTTACTTGGCCGCGCTCCTGTTTCTATACTACTCAAACCAACACACTGCACTTTTAGAAAGGTTTATAGCGAAATATATCCATATGTAAACTAAAATCCTCCCAACACTAAGTTGAGAGGATTTTAGTTTCCAGTACACTGGTGGACGGTAACAGGCGCTCCATTAGGCCTAAATTGTTTCGTGTACCCACCATAAAATTCCTTTATGGGTACAAGATTTTCCGTTACTTCTAACTTCGAACAGAACACAAAGTCATAGGGGTTGTTTGTAACCGCGATGCTTCTACCAACGGGG
Organism: Patescibacteria group bacterium; assembly: GCA_035628335.1. Taxonomy (GTDB): domain Bacteria; phylum Patescibacteriota; class Doudnabacteria; order UBA920; family UBA920; genus DASPKA01. The sequence continues at coordinate 8,718 of DASPKA010000066.1, forward strand.
TCATACTTAAAGCCTTGGCCATAGTAGTAGTACCAACCATCTGCTGTGTCCTCTCCTATAGCTAGAGGGTCTTCAATCATTCCAGAATAATACTTAGACAAGTGACCTACCCACATACAATTTGCAACGGTGGGGTCATTGAGTGGTGCCCAGAATGCTGTCTGGGGAGCTATCTCTGAGCGTGGGTTTGAGCAGTCAGCAAGGTCAGCAATATACCGAGAATTTTCTGCAAAAAAACTTTGATTAAGGCGTTTTAGTTGCGAGAGTTCAATAAACCTGTTCGAGTCGCGCAAATGTTGTCTGTTCTTGCGTAACACATTCACTGAAATAGCCGCTACCAAAGTCAGCACCGAAATCAGCACCAGAAACTCAAGCAACGTTATTCCTTTTTGATTTATTTTTCTCATACCAAAACTAGCCTATATAGTTTGGAGGACTTTGTCTATCAACCCGTACTTTTGTGACTCAAGAGCGCCTAAAAAGTAGTCGCGGTCTGAGTCTGCCTCTATTTTCTTTAGTGTTTGGCCTGTATGTTTGACTAGAATTTTATTTACCTGCTCTTTAATCCTTGTTATTTCTTTAGCAGCAATTTCAATATCTTTCTGTTGGCCTTCTGCTCCACCCATCACCTGGTGGATCATAACTCGCGCATTTGGCAATGCATAACGCTTGCCTTTTGCTCCTGCAGCAAGCAGGACAGCAGCTGCAGATGCTGCTTGCCCTATGCAAATTGTTGCCACGTCAGGTTTTATATGCTGCATAGTATCATAAATCGCCATTGCAGCTGTAACCGAGCCCCCAGGAGAGTTGATGTACATTTTAATGTCCTCTGCTGGATTCTCTGCGGCTAAAAACAAGAGCTGGGCAATGAGCAAATTTGAAACGACATCGTCGATAGGCTCACCCAGAAACAAAATGCGTTCACGCAACAAACGACTGTAGATGTCATATGCACGTTCACCTTGCGGTGATTTTTCAATAACAATTGGGACTAGACTCATATTTAGCTTTTAGCCCTTGGCCATTGGGCGTTAGCCATGCAAAATTTGCTGATGGCTAAAGGCTAATGGCTAATGGCTTTTTAAATTTGCTCACCATCTCCCATTTTGGGACCGGCAACTTCTTCCACACTCTCAGCAGCTGGCACATCCAGCTTCTCTGTTTTGATGTCGATCTTCCAACCGGTGAGACGGGCTGCTAAACGGACGTTTTGGCCTGCTTTGCCAATAGCAAGAGACAGTTGGTCTTCGAGCACAGAAACAACAGCGACTTTTTCTTCAAAGTCGATTTGTACGTTTAAGATTTTTGCAGGAGAGAGTGCGTTGGCAATAAACTTTACTGGATCCTCGCTCCACTCAATAATGTCAACCTTCTCATTCCCCCCAAGTTCGTTGATGATAGTGTTAACACGGCTCCCTTTCTGACCCACGCATGCTCCAATAGGGTCTATAGTGTCCTGGTTGGACACCACAGCAACCTTAGAGCGGCCACCTGCTTCGCGGGCAACTGCCTTAATTTCAACAATACCATTAAAGATTTCAGGAACTTCTTGCTCAAACAAACGACGAATGATATCTGGGTGATTACGTGACAAGGTAATCTTCGGCCCCTTTGCAGAAGGTTCAACGTGCAAGATCATAACTTTCAGACGTTGGCCTATTTTGTACTCCTCGTTCTTGATCTGCTCTGAGGGAAACAGTACGCCGGTAGACTTACCGAGGTCAATCAAAACAGCATCACCCTCAATCCGTTGCACCAAACCGCTCAGGAGGGTGCGTTCTTTAGATTTTAAGTCTGAAAACTGCTGGTTACGCTCTGCTTCACGGAGTTTCTGAATAATAACCTGCTTTGCAGTCTGCGCTGCTATACGACCGAAGTTGACCCCTTTAGGAGGAGTAACCTCAGTCTTAATAATTTCACCAATAGTCGCATCTTTTTTCAAAAGTTGTGCTGTTTCCAAGTCAATTTCGTGAATAGGATCAAGTGGGGTTTCCTCTGAGGCTTGGACAACAGTCTTAACGTCGTAGATTTTCATACCCATAGTTGCGGGGTTAAACTCTACCTGTATATTTTGAAGTTTATTGCCATAATCACGCCGAAAAGCAGCAGCAAGAGAGGCTTCTACCATTTTAATCAAATCTTCTCGGGATATATGTTTTTCATCTTGAAGCTGTTTCAATGCTTCTTCTAACTGTGAACTCATGTACGAGTGAATAGTAATGAGTAAATAGTGATGAGTCGCACAATGCTTTTGACTAATTACTCGTTACTATTTACTATTTACTACCATTATTTAATTGTTCGATTGTACGTGTAGAAAATAAAAACGAGTTTATCACTCGTTTCAGAATACATCTTGTACAGCGCTTTCTATTACTTTAACAAATTCTACCCGTTTGTCAAGCGAATTCACTCGTACTTCACATACGTCTATACGCGGAGAAAACTCGGAAAATCGGCGATTTGAACGCAAGAATAATTTAAGCGCCTTTACAAGCTTTACTTGTTTAAACTGGTCTACCGCCTCAAATGCTGTGCCAAAGCGGGATTCACCGGTTCTGGTCTTAACTTCGACAAAGACTAACATGTTATCTTTTTTGGCTATAAAATCCACCTCGCCAGCCTGCTTACCATACCGGTTAAAAACATTTTGTCTGACTATTTTAAAACCGCGCTTTACGTATTCCTTCTGCGCGGCTAGCTCTCCAATTTTACCTATAGTTTGAGTTCGGCCAAAATTAAACATTTTCCATTGCTGTTACTTCAC
>DASPKA010000067.1:0-2927 GCA_035628335.1 Patescibacteria group bacterium
AAGTCTACTGTTTGACCATTCCTCACCAACGAGAAGCGTACATTATTGTTTGCGCCCCCTGTTCCACAATTTCCTGAAACAGTTGTTGTACTCCCAATATTAGGGTACGCGCTTGTCACGGTAATAGGGTCAGCCAGCATAGCAGCATTTGCTGCTGCCGTCAGACCTAGCCCAATCACAACTGCCGTGGCAAATGAAAGATATTTTTTCATAATGAATGTCTCCTAAAGTCACGTTATTAATTGAAGGATTTATAAAACACATAGCTATTAAAATTGCTATGTGCATGCGACCTTTGCATATTTTCATCGTATATGAATTTTCTGAAAAATTTATGACACGAAAAAAGCGCCCCGATGCTTGCTGCGGAGGAACGAAGTGAAGTGCTCGCTGCTATTCGTCGAAAGTTTCCGCAGGCTTAGGACAACGCAAAAGGCTCTCCCGATGCTTCATCGTGAGAGCCTTTTACTTTGATATAAGTAACCTTAGATTACTTAGTAATTTTCACAACAACACCCGCACCTACGGTGCGTCCGCCCTCTCTAATAGCGAACTTGCCTTTTTCTTCCAAAGCTACAGGGGTGATGAGCTTTACGCCTACAGTAACGGTGTCACCAGGCATAACCATTTCCTGACCTTCTGGAAGAGTTACTTCACCAGTCACGTCTGTAGTACGGATGTAGAACTGAGGCTTGTAACCCTTAAAGAATGGGGTGTGACGACCACCCTCTTCCTTTGTCAAAATATAGACTTCCGCAGAGAACTCAGTGTGAGGAGTAATAGATCCTGGCTTAGCTAAAACCTGGCCACGCTCTACTTCGTCCTTCTTGGTACCACGGAGCAAAATACCGGCATTATCACCCGCCATACCGCTGTCGAGCTGCTTGTTAAACATTTCAATACCTGTAACAACAGTCTTAACAGTGTCTTTGATACCTACGATTTCAATTTCTTCGCCAACTTTTACTTCTCCGCGTTCGATACGGCCAGTTACCACTGTTCCACGGCCTTCAATGGAGAAGATGTCTTCAATAGGCATCAAGAATGGCTTGGAGGTTTCGCGAACTGGTTCAGGGATATAGGTGTCCAAAGCTTCAACTAGTTTGGTAATGGCCTGCTCACCGAGCTCGCCAGTGTCACCTTCCAAGGCTTTGAGGGCGCTTCCGCGAATGATTGGTGTGGTGTCACCAGGGAATTCGTACTTCTTAAGAAGGTCGCGGATCTCTTCTTCAACGAGGTCAAGGAGTTCAGCATCCTGAACCATATCTACCTTGTTCATAAACACAACAATGTAAGGTACACCTACCTGGCGCGCCAAGAGAATGTGTTCACGAGTCTGAGGCATAGGACCGTCAGCAGCGGATACAACCAAAATAGCACCGTCCATCTGAGCTGCACCAGTGATCATGTTCTTGATGTAGTCAGCGTGGCCAGGACAGTCAACGTGAGCGTAGTGACGCTTGTCAGACTCGTACTCAACGTGAGCGGTGTTAATGGTAATACCGCGAGCCTTTTCTTCAGGAGCGTTGTCAATTTGGTCATAGGCGCGAGCCTTGGACTTGCCCTGCTTTGCGAGCACGGTTGTCAAAGCTGCAGTGAGGGTGGTCTTACCATGGTCAACGTGTCCAATGGTACCAACGTTCACGTGCGGCTTGGAACGGTCAAATTTGTCTGCCATTCGTAAGTGGTAAGTCGACAGTCATAAGTCGTAAGTGAAAAACAAGAACATTGCTTGCTTATGACTTACGACTTACGACTTACGACTTATTTTCCTCAAACCTCGAGATTAAACCGGCTTACACCTTATCGATTGAAGTGTAGGCCAGGCCAACCTCTTTTTTCCCATTCGAGATCCAGAGATTTAGAGAATTAATTAATTAAAGTATATCTATTTTACAGAATATGAACAAAGAGCGCAAGTGGGTGTGCATCATTATTCATCAAAAACCTCCTCTTCGAAATCAAAAGACACGTCCAGAACTTCTGAAGTGTCTTTTTCGTTATTCGAGCTAGCCTGCTCATCGCAATTCATGCAACAACATTCTACAATAGAATCAGTATGTTTACAAGAAAAATCTATGGAAAGCTAGCATTTTGCAAGAGGTCTATATTTTATGGTCGTAAGGTATTTTTTGCAAGTACAGTATTGGCAGTAGTAGTTGTTGTTTTTAAATATTGTACAGGAAGGTTCAAAACATTACCACAAATACTGCCACCGCACAGCTGTATGGAATATGTACCAGTGCTAGAAATATTCAGATCAACCAAAGGCAACCTGTCTATGTTAATTTGATACTGCCCGTTGGTGTAGGTAATTGAACTTATCAGGTTTGCAGGTAAGACTCGCCTGTTTATCTTCACTGTTGGCTTAGACGAAAGAGAGCTATAATTCCCCAAGCCTGAAGCATAGACGATCAAAGGGTAATTTGCTTGAGCAGGATTTTGCATGGTTACCACGGTGCCTCGCGCAATACCTGGGGTAGTCCAGTGCAACGCTGCTACCAATCCTTTTCCGTTTCCAGACTGAGAAAACAGGCTCATGATCTCTGCCTGTACTGGAAGTGTTACGGTTGTACCGACACCGTCACGGTTAGCGACCTCAATCGATACAGATCCACTGACATCTGGCATTAAAAAATTTACTTGTGTTTTACTAGCGTAATTTAGCTGTGTTAATTGCCCATTCACCTTAATACTGGTTCCACAAAGGTTTATTGTAGGGTTAGTTGGTACTGGGCAGGTCATGTCGGACAGTAAGTTTTTCCCGTACACTGTTGACCAAGCGTTAGGAGTAAGCTTAGTCAGGGCTGACGCACTGTTTACAAACGAACCTACTGAATATGTAGGAGGAGTACCGGTGCTTACGCTAAAAATTTCACAATAAACTTTGCTGTGCCGCCAGACACGTTTACACCATGACCAAAGAA
>DASPKA010000068.1:0-8360 GCA_035628335.1 Patescibacteria group bacterium
TCCTGCCCGCTCCGCGCAACGGCTGTACTTCACCAACTGAATACCCAGGAAAGTTGTAGTGGTGCATATACCGCTTTGCCCTGCCTTCTTCCGGATCCTCTACTCCGTCAAGAAGCTGCTCATCGCCCTTAGTACCTAACGTGACGGTGGTAAGTGCCTGCGTGTCACCGCGGGTGAACAGAGCAGAGCCATGTGTGCGCGGAAGCAAGCCCACTTTACACTCTATGCGACGAGTCTCGTCTAGCTTTCTCCCATCCACACGTTTCTCATTTTCTAAAATTTGCTTTTGCTGGTACTTCTTCAAAATGTAGTCCACTGCAAACTCAGCATCCAGTGCTATTTTTACACCCTCACCCTCAAGCGCCTTAAATTGCTCGGAAACTTGAGTAACAACATCTGTTGTAAGCTGTAGCGTATGTAGGTCTCGCTCTGCTTTGGAAGCAACATATACTGCTGCTTCAATTTTCTCTGGCGTCAAGAGAGCTTTTACTGCATCCATGATTCTTGCATCAGGATGATAGTACTGCGCTTCTGCTTTTGGCTTTCCTATTTCCTTTTGCCACTTTACCTGCGCGTCTGAAAATTCTTGTAAGAACTTCTGTGCGAACTTAACACCCTGTACAATTTCATCTTCTGTCACAAATTGCAAACCGGCCTCTACCATCATAATATGCTGGCCTGAACCTGAAACAATTAAATCCATGACAGACTTAGCACGCTGCTCAGCATTTGGATTTACCACATACTTCCCTTCTATTTTTCCAATCCGCACTGCAGCAACTGGGCCATCAAAGGGTATGTCAGAAATAGCGAGCGCCATTGCACTTGCGTTTACTGCCAGCATATCTGGCTCGTTGTCTCCGTCAATGGAAAGAATAGTAGCAACCACCTGCACGTCACTACGCATGCCGTCTGGAAAAAGCGGACGGAGCGTGCGGTCTATAACCCGTCCTTTTAAAATGGCGTCATCAGTTGCACGACCTTCGCGCTTTACCCAACGACTCCCTTTTATCTTACCGGCAGCATAGAGCCGTTCCTCATAGTCTACTAACAGAGGAAAGTAATTTATATTGTCCCGCATTTTCTTGCCCATGACTACGGTTGCGAGAACCATAGTATCACCCGAGCGCGCGGTAACTGCAGCGTTAGCCGAGCGCGCCAAAATGCCAGTTTCAAAAACCACTTCTTTTCCGTCTATAGTTACGGTTATGGTTTTTGGGTTTAGCAGCTGGTCAGTTGATTTTCCGCCAGATCCGACTTGGGCGGACTTACCAAATCCAAACATGTTATTTTGTTTCTGTGATGCGCAAATGAACATAGACGGTAAGGTGTCTACGCGTAATTTGCGCGCCACAAAAAGTTAATTGTTTCGGGTAAACAAAGACGGCACAAAAGATGCCGTCTTAAAATTACACTTTCAGTTTCAATTTTGCAACCAGCTTGTCAAAACGCTTAGCATCTTCAGCCTTGAGGTAGCGAAGTAAGCGTCTTCGGTTACCTACCATCTTAAGCAGACCGCGGCGTGAGTGGTTGTCTTTACGGTGCACTTTTAAGTGTTCGGAAAGTTGTTCAATCTCTCTGGTTAAAATAGCAATCTGAACTTCTGGAGAGCCAGTATCGTCTTTGTGTACCTGGAACTTCCGGATGATTGCATCTTTTTCTTTCTTAGTAAGCATATGGTTGCCGTAGAGGTACGGCATCTGCACGAATGGTTGAGTGTTTACTAAACCACCGTGGGACGAACTTAATTAAACATCATACTTAATTATAATAGCACAATTCTGTATTTTGTGCAATAGATTTTCCATAATATTCTTTATAAGTAAAAGTTGACATTAAAACAAATAAATGCTGTAATCTCATATCCCGAAAAATATCTCCTTTTGTTGGCTTGCCAACACCGTTAACGTTCCAAGTCAAAGTCCAAAAAATAAATTTATAAATTCGTAGATCCTGCATCTACACTCACTTAACGACGAAAGCTTATGCACCTGTAAACTTCGTCGTTTTTACATACTCCAAAATTTTCTTCGCTACATTTTCTTTGGTGTGGGTTTCAAAATATTCAAAACCTGGGAAACGGTTGGCTTCCAAAATAGTTAGCTTTCCATCTTTGCTTAGAATATCTACCTTAGACACTTCCCGACCTAAAAACCTTGCCGTGTGCTCAGCGAGAGCCACTACCTCCGGTAGTTTACTTGCTGGTAATGGTTCTGACTTAAGTAAGTTGGGCCCAAGCTTATTATGCTTAAACTCTACCTTTAACACTGTGTTTACACTTTTATACCCAATAACAAGGACCTTATACTCACAATCCGCCACGATGTAAGGCATTAAAAACACTTCCCCTATGGGAAATTCAGCTAGAGCTTTAAGAGTTTGCTGCATGTCGTTTACAAAGCGCACTCCCATCTGACCAAACCCATACGTCCACTTCATCGCTATCGGGAAAGAAAGTTTATGCTGAGCCATATACCTCTCAACCCCCGACTTAGAATAATCTAAAAGTAAATCTACGTCATATGAAATCAATCCAACATTCCTGAGGTCTCTTAAATACGCTACCTTACTCATCTCCAGTCTTTCCTTGGCAATTTTCTCGTCTACTACCCTGACTCCACGGTCTGACATAAAGCGTGCAAAATGATGCACTTCATTATATTTTGGAAAACAACTCCGAATAAACAAAGCTGTGGGCTGTAACCTGCAATACAAAGCCCACATTTTAAGCTTATTTACAAAATTCCACCTTGAAAACCAAATTCTCGCGTCCAAAACATATATATCGACTTGCAAGCCCTTTGCTTCTTCACGCAGCCGCTTTACCGCATATATGTTTTCATAGCTTATGACTATAATCATTACCAATGTATAATATAGTATATGGTAGAAACACCAAAATCACGTTTACATAAATTCATTACTGATTTCTTGATTTACTGCGAGGTTGAAAAAAACAAAAGTCAAAAAACTATTCAGAACTATGAGCATTACCTGCTTAGGTTTTTAGATTTTTGTAAGGATCAAGGAGTCGACAACCCGCGAGATATTGACCTTGAGCTCATACGCCACTTCCGACTGTTTCTCAATAGGTACCGAGACCTAAATGGTAAAGGTCTTAAGCTAGTTACACAGTCATACCACGTAATAGCAGTCCGAGCATTTTTAAAATACCTATGGAAACGTGATATAGAAACATTAGCACCTGAAAAAATTGAATTACCTAAAAACCCAAGCAGAGAAATACACCCACTCGATGTTTCTCATATTGAGCGAATGCTCAAGGCAGTAGATGATGAAAAGGTAGAAATACTCCGCTTAAGAGACCGTGCCATACTTCAACTCCTCTTCTCTTCTGGCGTACGTGTTTCTGAAGCTTCTAGCTTAGTGCGAAAACAAATCAACCTCACGACAGGAGAATTTACCGTGAGAGGGAAAGGAGATAAACTACGACTCACGTTTGTTTCCGATGCAGCCGTTTCTGCTTTACACGCCTACATGAAAGCACGTCATGACAACGACCCCCACTTGTTTGTATCTCATGCTCGTAACAAGAGCGAGGAAATAACCGGCCGCGGACATTCGCTATCTACCCGCAGCATTCAAAAACTTGTAAAAAAATACTCATTACTCGCAGGTCTTACGGGTAAAGTCAGCCCTCATAGCCTTCGGCATTCATTCGCGACTGACCTACTCCAAAACGGTGCAGATATACGCTCCGTCCAAACTCTCCTCGGTCATGCCTCTATAACCACCACACAAATCTATACACACGTCACAGACAAGGGCTTAAGAGAAGTTCATAAAAAATTCCATAATAAAAAGAAGTAAATAAAAAATTCATACCTCTCTGGCAGAATTAAATGAATGCTGTGTTTCGGTACCGTGCCGTAATGCAGCTGACAGTAGTTAAACTCCCTGGTTAATCCCCATTGGGACTAAATCCCTCTGGGAACTAACCCACAAAACTACTCAGGAGGTATGAATGTCTAGTGCAGCTGGGGCAGCTATGGCCCGAACAACCAAAGTAGATCTTCCGACTCTGAGCGGCACGCTCCGGGTTGAACTTCCAATCACCAAGACATATACACGTTCTACGTGCGGCCATATCGGCAATTATTGCCACAGATGCGGGCGTTGTTATTCATGTTCACGCGCCTGCCAGGTAGAAACAAATCCTGACCACTGCCTCTTGTGCCATACCATAGGTATGGCGTAAATGAAAAACCCTCGGAGTGACACGGTCACTCTGAGGGTTTTTGTGTTGCAAGAAGCTGTGCAATCAAGCTCACTAAGTTCCTTCAGCGCTACACTGGGGCGCTATGGCCCCAATAGTTGTTTTAGGTGTGGAATGAGCTGCTCTTGCGACAAAACTGTCGAACAGCCCGCTTCTTGAAGTCCTTTTGCAAGACCAGGGTCGTTCACAGCCGCGATTAAAGTGCCCTTGAATCCACGGTCTATGAACCATTCTACCAGGACTGTAGATGGTGATGTCTCTAAAAATCCCGGTAAAATGATTTTCTCCGGCCAGAACTCAACGTATAACTGCTTCGCAGAATGAGAATCCTTTGCCGTGTTCAAGATAAGAGACCTTTTTAGTCTCATGACAGATATCTCCCACACCCAAGAACGCAACACCTTGCCATCATTTTGAACTATTAGCAGTTTGTCCGAATTCATTCAAACTTTTCCCCCTTTTCTTAAATTCCTACTATTGAACAATGGGCTAGGTAATGATATACTTTTGAAGTTAAAACATCAATTATCTTTTCAATCCATGCACCCATACCTCAACTGGATAGAGCGCCCCGATGCCGCATCGGGGAGGTCGCAGGACAAGTCACAAAAAAATACATGATTCCGTAGCTCAACTGGATAGAGCGTCAGCTTGCGGAGCTGAAGGTTGGAGGTTCAAGTCCTCCCGGGATCACCAAAAGAACACGAGTAATCGTGTTTTTTTGTATAGCAAGATGACCTTAGCAGCAAGGCTGCGAGTGGACATATTTTACTCTTGAAAACTTTTACCATAATTTTATACTATGAGTACCATACTACAATGTGAATACGACAACAAAGGAGAAAAAATGACACAAAAAATAAATCTGCTCGTCGAAAACAAGGAGATGACCGTCTATTTCGATGAATCCGTTGGGGCGCCAGTAGTCGATTGCTTCTATTGCAAAAACCCCGGCTATACAATTGCAATTACGATTGAACGGATTGAAGCTGATTCAGAAATTCTTGACAACTCTTCTGCTCTGTTCCAAACAACTGAAGCTTTAGTTAAGAGAGAACTATTTCACGACCGCGGCATTTGCGCAAGAGACGCATGCATGATGAAAGTGGTGAGGGATCAACAAAACTCAGCTATACTCAGCTTTGAGTAACCTCATCGCACTGTGTTTAAAAAAATCCTTTCAGGACCCTTACTGAAAGGATTTTATAATAACCGGACATAATCCCGACAATTATGGCCAAGGTACCCCATCCTTATACACCTGTTTTATCACCGCATTACCGTCCCTTGGTTTAACGTTCACTCGAACAGAAAATTCGAACTTTGCAGGGTCAAAGCCCTGCCCGGTACCTTGCGGAATATCGTATCGATCCAAGTTGTTATATCGTATAGTAATGTGCTGAACCTGACTGCTATAGCGGTAGTACTCGTCACCCTCAGGTGCGCTACCGACATCTTCCTTGTACTCAGACTCAATCACACCCTTTAGGTACACTTCGCGAGTAGGGTCCACAAACTCCGGCATTTGGGTAGATATGTGTCCCGAAAAGCCCCAATACTTACTGCTTTCCATTCTTTCAAGACCGACATACACCACATCATCTTTCTGCATTTCTCCTACATACCCCATATATGACTTGAATCCTGACATAGCTGTATTTGTCCCTTCTTCAAAGACATACCCATCACGTATCTGGAATCTGTCTATATCGTACGCCAACGTAACGTAGTCTCCCCGCAAAATATCTGTTGGATCAACCGGGCGGATCTTGAGAAGAACCTCAACGCCATTTACCGACTGTGTGTACTTAACGCCCGTAACTGTGAGTACGATTGCAAGCTGAACAAATACTGCTAAAAAAATTTTAAACGTTTTTGTGTTCATAAACTATTTAGTTTCCGCTGGCGCATTACTTGTTTCGACTTTTTTTATAAGCATTTTTCTACCGCGTTCTAGTACATACCCTAGCAAGAATAATATAAGCCCCATACCAATAAAGAACACTCCGCCTTGTAGGTAAGTTTGGAAGAAGTCAAAGTATTTCGCGAGGATAAAAATAACAAGCAAACCAGTGCCAACGTTTATCTTCCAAATGGTCTTTTCTAAGTACCCGTTATATATCATTCCAATGATAAACGTAAGCAGTACTATGTTCAGGAACAGTAGTTGGCCTGAAGCCAGGGTGTCATATCCTCTGTCATAACCGTAACCCTCGAACATATACCCACCATAACTACTCATTGTTTGTTTCATTTGAGGAATGAAGACAAACAAACCGTAAAATACAGTCAAAAGTGCATTCCCCAATATACCAAATACCGTAATGGCCTTAAGCTTAACAGCAGTAGCAAATGCAGCTGCCAAGGCAAGCAACGATAAAATACTAAGAAGCAAGACAGACATATTACTCCAGATACTTTCTGTTCTATTATACTCACTAGTCAGCAAAGAAAGTCCTTCGTGTGAGGAAAAATAAAAAATTAGCAACACGACTATGAGCATCCCAAAAAATGTGAACAGAGAGCCAAAGCGTTTAAACTGTGGAACAGCTGCGAAGCATCTTCCGAGTATATACGTTAACATAGAGAGCACAAACCCCAGAAAGGCTGTAATCGAAATGTCTAATGTGTTGCCATCAACCAGTAACCCTACTCTATACATAAACCAGGCGAGTACACCTACGTATCCTGCAAAAAACGCGAAAAATAGTTTTTGCCAGTAAGCAAAAACCAACGTAAGCAACGATGTGAATAAGAAAATGTACCACCCATCCCAATTTAAATCCCACTGCTTAGAAGTGGCAAACAATAACAAACCAAAAAACACTGGCCCCATCACACCAAAAAACTGAGCTATGGCATCGTCTCGATCCGTGAGCAGGACAGGGTACTTGCCACTCACAGGTGGCTTTTCACCTCGAGCGAAAATACGAATGATTTGAACAATAACGTAAATGCCGAAGGCTATAAGACCAAGGACCACGAAGACATTTACGACCCAATTAGATATGAACATATTAGTAATAATTTAGATTATTTTTTGACTGCTTTCGCATGTACCATGCAACCAAGAAACCTGCAGCTGAAGAAACAGCAAGCAGAATAAGCGACGATAGTATAAAGTTTCGTGGAGCGCTGTATGTGTCTATAAGCAGCATGTCCATTCCTGTGGCGGCAATATACCCCAGTACTCCCCCCAGCACAAAGTGTGCGTATGAGCGGTTAGCAAACGCATAGGCAAGTGCTCCCAGCATCCAGAGTAAAAAGCCATCTGGCCAGTTTCCGCTAATATGAAATATTTGTGCTACCAGGAAAATAGAAGATCCAAAAATTATAGTACCCACGAGCGCTAACATGCGGCCAGTTTTTACATACCCATACTTGTTATCAACAAGCCACCCTAGGACATGAAAGACCAAAATGCCAAGCATCATTAAAAAGATCTTCGTTGCGTCTGCCATGTGTTCCCAGTTAAATGCCACAAGTGCAATTACACCTATTCCCACAAATACCGCACCAATAGCGGAAAGTATACTGACCACCTTCCCATGATAGTCATCGCTCTTTACTTGTTTGTTAATGACTGCAAACGCAGCCTCAATTTCCCCGAGTGCCACACCGTTGGTTAACAAATCACGGTATATAGCATCTTTAGACTTCCCAGCCGCAAGCTGGGCACTAATTTGTTCTTGTAAATTTGACATACAATATAAATTCTTCCCTCCCACTATAAGTATCTCACCTTTTATCCTAAAGTCAAAACCATAATCCACAGTTGAAAATTACCGTCAAAAATGCGAAAATAGTAAAGCAACAAGTCTATATATGCCCTCGTAGCTTAATGGATAAAGCAGGACTCTTCTAAGGTCTTGATGGGGGTTCGATTCCCTCCGAGGGTACCACAACAAAAAACACGGACCACTTCGTGTTTTTTGTTTTGATTTGGTATATACTGAATATAGAGTCAATTCACTTCCACCTACAACCCAACATGAAGGAGAGATCATGTACACTTTTCCTACGTTTGAACCTGAAAACTTGACTTGCTCGCACTGCCAAACTGCAATTCCACCGGAGATGCAACGCGGAATCACCCGCCATAAGTGCGGTAAAGTTTACCACA
>DASPKA010000069.1:0-10758 GCA_035628335.1 Patescibacteria group bacterium
GACGCCTTTAAGTTAACGAAAGTTGCAGGCACAACATGGCGGGGTAAAGAAGATGGCACAAAGCTTACACGTATCTACGGTATTGCATTTGACACTAAGGAAGCTCTGGAGACACACGTAAAGATGCTTGAGGAGGCTGAAAAACGTGACCATAAAAAGCTTGGTCCGCTCTTCGGGCTTTTCACTTTTTCTGACCTCGTGGGTGGGGGGCTCCCCTTGTTTACCCCTAAGGGTACCGTCATACGAGAACAAATAGCTGGTTTTGTACAAGACTTGCAAATCCCCCGGGGGTTTCAACGCGTTACTATTCCTCATATTACTAAACGTGACCTGTACGAGACTAGTGGCCACTGGGACAAGTATGAAGACGACTTGATGAAGATAGTTACCCGTGAAGGACATGAGTTTGCCCTTAAGCCCATGAACTGCCCTCATCACACACAAATTTATGCTTCTGAAGCGCGTAGCTACCGTGACTTACCTGTAAGATTTTCGGAAGTTACTACGGTCTACCGGGATGAACAGTCTGGAGAACTCTCTGGTCTCACTCGGGTTCGAATGATCACCCAAGATGATGCCCATATTTTTTGCCGTTTTTCTCAAATCGAACACGAAGCACTTCTCTGCTGGGAAATCATCGACGAGTTTTATAAGCCGTTTGGTATGGAACTCCAGGTGCGTTTGTCGCGCCGAGACCCTGACGACTTTTCTAAGTACCTAGGCACTCCAGAAGTATGGGAGAAGGCAGAAGCACTATTGCTTGAGATTATAAAAAAGAAAGGTGTTCAGTACATTGATGGTCCAGGTGAAGCTGCACACTATGGACCTAAGATAGATTTTATCTGTCATGATTCCCTCGGTCGTAGCTGGCAGCTTGCAACTATCCAGCTTGACTTCAACATGCCTGAACGATTTGACTTGACCTGTATTAACGAGAAAGGTGAGAAAGAGCGCATAGTCATGATCCACCGCGCTGTCACAGGCAGCCTTGAGCGATTTATGGGAGTAATTATAGAGCATTTCGCCGGGGCTTTCCCGCTCTGGCTCGCCCCTGTGCAGGTAGCTCTCCTGCCAATCTCAGACAACTTCTTAGACTATGCTGAAAAAGTAAAACAAGAGTTGCTACAAACATTACCACTGCTACGAGTCACTATTGATACGCGAAGCGAATCCATAGGCAAGAAAATACGTGAAGCAACAATACATAAAATACCACACCAATTAATTTTGGGTCAAAAAGAAATGGATGCCGGTATGGTTGCAGTACGTTTGCGGAACGGGAAAGACCAGGGCCAGTTGCTTATAAAAGAGTATGTGCTTCAGTTACAGGACGAAATCCTGAATAAGAAAATCGAATCGTAAAAAATACACCCGCGAGATACGTTTCTTGCGGGTGTAAATTTACCACAGTCGGAGATGGTAAATTGGGAACTGTTCGTTCCCAAACCAATTCCATATCCGCTTCATAAAATTTTTCATATTTCTCCTCTACTTTGCGAGATTCCTCGCTATCTTTATGACCTTTTTCTCAAGCCGCTCATGGCGTGTTAAGAGCACAGCACCGTAAGGGCATGGTGAACACCTAGGACAGTGTTTGCGGTTGCACTTCTGACATGGCATGATGAGTGCTTTGCACAAAGGTTTTCTGCAAACGCCGAGCCCCGGAAAAAAATCACCGGCAAACCAATTCCTTGCAAAGAATATCATCATCTGCCAAAGTGCTTTTCGATGTATCTTCAAGTTAATCTCCTTTGGGGTTAAGTCTATACGATAGCGCAAAAGTATCTGTCTCCGTTACGCTTGATCAGGTACGTGATCAGGATGAACTGCACCTCAACTCCAGGATGCTTTATAACTATAGCGTATGGAATACCCTCTTCGAACTGCAAGTTAGGCACTCGCAGTTCTGAAAGCCTGTGACGCCCCCAAGTAGTAGGTATCCATAGTTTGCTTAGTGACTTATTTCGAAGACTGGTAGTGAGGTGAATAGGAAAATGCTCAGCTATTGCAGGCGACGGAATGAGTCTACATTCGTCACTGGCACACCCTCGAGTAGTGGCAGGAATCATTTCGTGCCACCGTGTCTCGAAAGCACTCCTTCGAACATCATACGGTTCAATCCTCACTTCGCCTTCTATGTCTGAAGGAAGCAAATTAACTACCACCGAAGATGAAAGGTTTGGAAGGAAAACCAGGGTCATCTCCTTTTGCGGTTGTGGGGGTGTTCGCTTCCCATACAGTACTACTATGCCTGCAATAACAAGCACAACGCCTAAAACCATCAAAATTTTTGACTTCATATTGTCTCCTTTTCTACGTTTTTTAAAAGTAACCACGTTATATTGCCGCTGTTATTATAGACTTTTATCCCCCACGTTAAAACCCCCGTTCACAGTTATATCGATTTCGATATAACTGTGAACTATAGATTAAAGAATGACTTTAACTTAATTGAATCCTCATTTTCAAGTCTTGAAACCTCGGCTATAGTAACAAATTTGCCTATATTATACTGGTTTGAAATTTTATTTATCTCTGAAATTGGATTATATGGGTACACCCATACAGTTCTTTGTAATGCAAAAAATCCAAGCTGTTTGAGTCTTTTTCTTAGCATTTGAGCGGCGCGCTCATGGGACTTCGTTGGTATATCTGCCAAAACAAACCACCATTTATTATCCCATTTTTCCTGTTGAGTAATTACGAGCGTCTCATTTTTGACTTTCCTCAAGTACTGAGCTCCTTTCTCCGAAAACTTAACTAACCATTCGTGATTTGTTGGAGCAATGCTAATATAACCTTTACTACGCAGGTAAAAGAGCGTACGCTTTACTTTTTTTCTTTGGTGCTCTACGAATAAGGGTGACATTTTCCGATTTTTAGATTTTGCATCCCGATGACGCAAACCGAGGATCTGTAATGCATTTGGTGCCACAACAGCAACTCCGAGTACAGCTAAGCCACTTAAAGCAGCAAGCACATATTTACCTGCTGTCTTTAGATTTTCAAGCTCCTCCTGTGTAAATGGTTCAATCTCGATTTTAAGGTTGTTGGTAACAGGTATTTCCATGGCCACAGAATCTTACATTATAGTCAAAAATTTGTCATGTTCACATCTGTATCGAATTCGATACAGATGTGAACTGAAAAAAAACGGCTTGGATGGCCGTTATAGAAATTCTCACTTATTTCGTGTATTGCGCTCCGCCCACACTTGGGCTTTAAATAAGGTTTCAAAGGTGCCGGCGTCTAGCCAGTCTCCTTCTAGTACCTTAACGTCGAGTTCACCACGCTTAAGGTACCAGTTATGGATTTCAGTAATCTCGTACTCGCCTCGGGCAGAAGGCTTGGCTTCTTTGGCCGCTTGGATGCATCTGTTGTCAAAAATGTAGATTCCAGGGATGCCGTAGTTCGAGATAGCAGGTACGGCTTTTTCTTCAATCTGTAAAACTTTGCCTGATTCATCAAACTTCACCTGACCGAGCCTTTCCGGGTCTGGTACCTCTTTGGCAAAAATTCTTCCTCCAGACTTAAATGTCTGAACTGCATCAGTAATGTCCGCGTCAAACAAGTTGTCGCCTAGTATCATACAAACTGAATCCGTTCCAATAAAGTCCTCACCGACAATATATGCTTGCGCAAGTCCTTCAGGTTTGTCCTGAATCTCATAGGTAAACTTTGCACCAAACTCCCGGCCTGAACCAAGTACTTTCATATAGTCCCCACAGTGGTCAGGCGCAACGATGATTAAAATGTCCCGTATACCCGCGTCAAGCAACTTCTGGAGCGGGTAAAAAATCATGGGTTTGTCGTAGATCGGAAGCAGTTGTTTAGAAGTTACTTTAGTGAGCGGGTATAGCCTGGTGCCATGGCCCCCAGAAAGAATAATGCCTTTCATAAATAGCGTATAGCGTAGAGCGAAGAGCGAAGAGTAATAGTGAAATGAGATTCACTATACGCTTGACGCTTTACGCTTGACGCTCTTAAGTGATAACTTTTCAATAGTGTCCTTGTTGGTTCGGTCAAAAATCTCTGGTCGGGCTTCTAAGTCTTTTTTCAGTTGGGGTAAGATTTCTCGTAGACGTTCTTCCGCTGGCTTAAGGGTTACTCCGGCATTTACCAATTTGCTGCAGTCCAACACCGAGTCTATACGTTGTGCCAGAGTCATCCGGTTAAGTTCTTCTTTAGAGATAAGGTTTATTTCTAACTCAGGCTTTACATACTCTTTTAATAGTAATGCAATTCTATAGGGACTCATAACTCCTGGATTAGCAACATTGAAAATACCTGTAGCTTTTTTCGCTAACATTTGCTCGGCAGTGTCGATGAAGTCTTCCAGCACTGTAATGGAATTGGGCGTGTCTATGAATTTGCTAAATGTAAGCATTTTTACCAGGGCGTTACGAGGGCTAGCAATTCCACTGACCGGCTGGCGAGGACGCAAAATAAGTGCTTTGAGGTTACTGCGACTTACCCGGTTCATGATCATTTGATCAGCCCAGTACTTTGTCCAAGAATAAAAAGAAGTTGGGTTTGCTGGGTCTTCTTCTCTATGCGCGTCCTCTGGAGTCAGGCTCTCCTGCATACAGCCAGTAGACACGTGCATGAAGTAGGAGTTTGTTTCCTGACAAGCTTGCGCTACAGTGTCTGCACCCAATACATTGCTATCAAAACACTCAAGCCGATGCTGTTCACACCAATCTAGGTTAGTATGTGCAGCGGTGTTAATTACTACGTCCGGCTGGTTGGCTTCAATATCAGACTTAACATCCGCGAGTTTTCGAATATCTGTATTAACTATGACAATGTCGTGCCCACGGGGTGTGAGAATGTTCTTAAACAAGCTTGCAAATTGTCCGTTTCCAAAAATGAGTAATTTCATAAAATGCATAAAGCGTGTAGCGGTGAGTAATAGTGAATTAGGATCCACTTTACACTTGATGCTTGACGCTTTGATATTGTTTCTCGTAATACTCCTTATATTCCCCAGACTTAATTTTTTTCCACCACGCCTGGTTATTTCTATACCACTCAATAGTTTGTTTAAGACCTTCTTCAAAGCTTACATTCGGTTTCCAACCAAGTTCAGTGCGCAGCTTAGTGCTGTCGTTTGCATACTTCGTGTCATGCCCTGGACGATCAGGAACAAATTCTATAAGGTCTTCGTCTTTTCCCATAAGCCGTAAAAGAGTCTGTATAACCTCTAGATTGCTCGGGTGAGGTTTGTCGGGCGAAACTAAGTATGTCTCCCCAGGCTTTCCTCCGCGCAAGATAAGGTCTATGGCGCGACAGTGGTCTTCTACATGCAACCATTCACGGATTTGATCTCCTTTGCCATATATAGGGATTTTCTTGCCTGTTTCTTCGAGTATATTGGTTATGGCAAGTGGTAAGAGCTTTTCTGGGTGGTGAAATGGACCGTAGTTATTTGCACAATTAGAAAGTGTAACATGCATGCCGTAAGTTTTGTAAAATGCTCGTGCTAAATAGTCTGCTCCGGCCTTGCTTGCAGAATATGGGCTCGTAGGGTCGTATGGTGTCTCTTCAGTCCACTCTATGTCGCTGTCTACAGGCAGCATACCAAATACTTCGTCGGTTGATATGTGATGAAAGCGTTTAACACCTTTAATTCTAGCTGCATTAAGCAGTACTGCAGTTCCAAGTGTGTTACTTTTTACAAATACCAATGGTTCCTGTATAGAACGGTCTACGTGCGATTCTGCAGCAAAGTGCACTACAGTGTCTATTCCTCTCATTAGTTCACTAACTAACTGTTCGTCACAAATGTCGCCTTGAACAAAGGAGATTTTGTCCTGTATATCATGGAGGCTGTCCTTAGTGCCAGCGTACGTTAGCTTATCCAGGACAACTAAGGAATCGGTAGGGTAGTTCTTTACCCAATAGTGCACAAAGTTTGCTCCGATAAATCCAGCTCCGCCCGTTATCAAAAGTTTCATTTAAGAATTGAAGTTTTAATAGTTACGCTCTTCTTTTCGGTACCTCGAACGACTTCTAAGCGTATATCACTCCCAGCTTTTACTTTCGCCAGTATCCCCATAAGGCTTTGTGGTGTTACCGTTTGCCCTTCCATTGATACGAGTTTGTCACCTTCCTTAAGCAATGGAGTTTGAGAGTTAGTTATAAGAATGTGGCTTTTTGACGTTTTGTCGCTTCCCTGCCAAAATGGAACTTCTCGAAGACTAAAGCCAAATGAAGGACGAGTAATGCTTGTGCTACCTGCTAGAATTTGATCAACAGCAGACTTAATCATGCTAGCTGGTATTATGGAGCCTCCCGATGATATTCCCACCATTTCAGATTCATGAGTAATGTACAAGCTACCGGGTTCAGTGTGGTTGCTATACTGGAGCTCCAAATACAAGGCACTCGCACGCTCTGCAGAAGTAGGTTGACGTGTGTAGGGAGGTGAGATTTGTGAGATATAATTTCCACTGACCTTTCCAGCTCCATGCTCCATAAGCGCTAATTCCGCTACCTTCAGTCCGGGTTTTAGGTTGTTTTCAGTTATAAAATCAGGCACGGTATCTGTTTGCTTTGTGCTTTGCAAAATTACCAAACGACTCGCTGGGTCTGCGTATATTTTAGTTACAGCAAAAATTCTACCTTCAGAGTCTACCACGCTCAGCTCCCCAGGTGGAGTTGCTTCATTGCTGGTGGCAATAACGCCTTCCCGACTTAAAAATACTCCGCTCCCTGTACGGTGCAAACCGTCTTTGTCACGAAGGTAGATGGTGACCAGAAGTCGGATGTTTGCCTGAAGCGCAGCAGAGATGTCGCCCTCGTCTCTTACAATAACTTGTTCTTTTTTCTCGATTATAACCGGAGCGTCAGGTGTGTAGATGTGTAAATTTTTAACAAAGCTTATGCTCTGTACCCACGCACGAACATATCCGCCAAAAAGCACATCCAACGCAAAAGCAATGAATACACTAGCAATAATAATACTAAGTCGTTGTTTAGAAGTCATAAACTCCAATCCCCGGCGAGTGTCCCAAGGACAATGAACAGGCCGTTAATAAATAATTCGTATTTTAAGCGGCTGACTGACAGCTCATGAAGCATATAGTAATGAACGATTTGAAAAAGGCTTGCGGTGAGTGCTGTAAAGAGGAGTGCGGATATGAGAGGCAATGCGGGCAGTGTCCATATTCCAAACATCAACTCTGCACCGGTTATACTCAGAACAGCAATTGCTGCAGGTTTTCGTTTGTCGGAACGCTCAAGGTGTGTAAAACTGTAGTAAAATAAGAGCGGGAGACCTATAAGCGCTAAGCTGAAGCTCAAAGGACTGTTACTAATGAGCGCAGTTTCGAACAGGAAGAAAGAAAAGGAAAACAGCATTAAGCGAATCCATGCATACTCAAGGCGCACATCTGCAGTTTGATTTTGTTCGCTATAGTGCAAGAATCCAAGTACAAGGGATGCAGCGCCAATCCAAATAGTTCTAAAGGTTCCGGGGAATCCAACTGACGCTATTCCAAGCAAACAAAGACTCACTATAAGCTTCATTCTCTTTGAGAAACTCAGGCGAATCGATGCCGCATACATAAAGACCGAGCTTAAAATTAGGGCTGTTACTTCTGCATAGATAGGTGAAAAAAACGCAGGAAAACCCCACAAAGTCGCTCCCCAAATAAATGCAATAACTAAACTCTGAATCATTTCTTTCTTTTGGCATATAATACTATGCCACACGCAATGAGTACTAACGAGACCAGCAAATTTTGTCTAAAACCAAACAAAAACGGGGGCTGTACACGTACAAATTCAAGGCCTACCCTGCAAATATTATACAAAATTAAATACAAACAGAAAAGAGAACCCTTTGGCTGACGGCCATAAACCAAAAGTGCACACAAGATGATCGTGTTCGCTATCATTTCGTATGCAAACAATGGGTGGTAGTGAGTAAATGCCATGTACTCCTCTGTCCTATGCTCTGGTGATATGTAAATCCCCCATGGTAAGTTTGTTGGCAATCCATACAGCTCTTGGTTAAAGTAGTTTCCGACTCTGCCTATGATTTGACCAAGAAGAAGGCCAGGCGTCAACACATCTGCCCATTTCCACCAGTCACGGGTTTTGTAGAGTAGCGTAAGGACTCCCCCAATGACCGCTCCATAGATACTAAGTCCTCCACGCCAAACAGCAACCATATGAGCTGGATTTTCTAGGTAGTACTGGAAGTCACTTAGTACATGGTAAGCACGTGCTCCCACAAACCCACATAAGATGACCCAAAACAACACATCATCTATATTTTCTAATCCAAGATTCTTTGCTCGCTTTACTGTAAATAAATAACCGCACGCCACCGCTACTCCCATGGATAAGGAGTAGAAATGGACATGCAATCCAAGTAATGTGAAATATTGTGGTGGAGTAAAGTCCATTGTTAAAACAACACTGCTTGCTGCAACACACCAAAGCGTGAAGCAGGTTCTTGAATTTTGAAAGGAATTTCTTTCATTTTAAAGAAATCCTGGTACAGTAGCTTTTGGTTCTTTAGCAAGTAATCGTATATTTGTTTTGTCACTTTCACATCATCTAAACAGTACTTTTTTAACTCCGTCATGCGTTTGCTTCGCCAGTACAGCACTGCTTGTAAGCCATTACCGGACTTACCTGTTCCAAGTGTTGCCTGTGCAACTTTTTCAAGTGAAATTTTGTGTCCAAGTACATTTTGTATTTCTACTAAAATGTCTAATGACGGAATCGACTTCAAGTCAAAGTGCATGTATGGTTGGAGTACATCAAAGTCAAAATCCAGTATATTGAACCCAATAATTTGATCTGCACTCTGTAGTATACCAGCAAGGCGTGGCAATTCGTTTTCTTCGAAGATACTGTACTTGTCTGTAGCGTACTCATAAATTCCGCACACAGAAACTTTTAGTAAATGGTTTTTCCCTCTTCCTCCCACTTCTGCGAATTCTTTCTGTGTTTCTAAATCAAGAACAACTTTTTTTATCTGGCTCATTTGTTTTCGTATTATTTCGATTTAATTTTACCCTTCAATGTAATTACCGCGAAGCGGGAATGACGGGAAAGGGTTGCGTCTATGAGAAATTGTAGCACAAAAAAAGAAATTGTAGCACAAAAAAAACTACCCGCTTTCCACATCACTAATGAAGAAAGCGGGCTATCCTAATAAACGGCCAGCACAACACGGCGAGCGATTATGCTAACTGCGAAGCCTATGACAAACAGACCGAGGGTGACGATGGCGAGACATGAAATGCCAACGACGTACTGTGGGACAGTGTTTAGCATTTCGCAGGCTGAGAGGCGTATTTGCCCAGCAACAACGAACACGAGCCAGAGGAGCATGATGGCCAGGTTTTCATGTGAGTAAACACCGATGCAGTCATAGGTCCATTCGATCAGTGCGCCAAGTAGCAGTACCAAAGCTCCGAACGTTGCGAGTAAGAAGTACGGATTAGTGCTGACAAAGCCAGCTAGAAACAACCCGATGTCAATAGCTCCAGCACAGAACACTGCTATGAGCACAGAAATCAGTATTTTCATTGATCCTCCTTGACTCGAATAATTTTCGTTTCGTTTAAGACTGTCCGAGTGAGACAGTACTTTGGGTTGTAGGTTTTACCAACCTTTACAACGGCAAACCTTTTCCGTGCGTCTGCCGTTGGCTGCCTATAAACTTTGGCAGTTATGGATATGGATCCTACCTTGCCTTCTGGCACGTGACTGTCTACAACATACACGTGTGTAAGGCCTTCTCTGATTGCGCTTTCTAGTCTTATAATGCACATACTACCTCCTTGATCCTGTGTTTTTGTGCTTTTAAATCGTAGCATGTTCTGGTATAATATTGAAATGGAATTTACACGTACATTAGCTTTACAAACAATAGAACAGATTGGGAATACAGTTATGGTTAGTGGGTGGGTCAACTCTTACCGTGACCATGGAGGCTTACTCTTTATTGACCTCCGCGACCACACTGGCGTGGTTCAGCTTGCGGTACACCCACAAAATACTGAGGCATTTGAGGTAGGACAAAAGCTCAGAGACGAGTTTGTGATCGAAGCAACCGGTATCGTAAAAGAACGTGCTGAAACTGTTATAAACGAAAACATCCCTACTGGGAGCATTGAGATTGAAATCACGCACCTACAAATTTTAAATACTTCAAAACCACTTCCCTTCCCTATTTTTGACGCAAACAAAGTAAACGAAGATACGCGACTAAAGTACCGATTTTTGGATTTACGTCGGGAAAAAATGCAGCGAATGCTCACTCATAGAAGCAAGTTCATAAAGGCGATACGTGACTACATGGACAACGCGGGTTTTGTGGAAATCACCACACCTATTTTGACTTCTTCCTCACCTGAAGGCGCGCGTGACTTTTTAGTGCCTTCTCGTTTACATCCTGGAAAATTTTACGCCTTACCCCAGGCACCACAGCAATTTAAGCAGCTGCTCATGGTTGGTGGCCTGCCCAAGTACTTTCAGATAGCTCCTTGTTTTAGAGATGAAGACCCCCGTGCAGACCGTCACCCTGGTGAGTTCTACCAGCTTGACTTAGAGATGTCGTTTGTAAAAAAACCAGAAGACGTGTTTACTGCGGTGGAGCCTATGGTTATTGAACTAACAGAAAAGTTTGCTGGCAAAAAAGTGCTCCAAAAACCTATTCCACGCATCTCCCACGACTACGCACTAGAGACCTATGGCTCTGATAAACCAGACTTGCGCTATGATATGAAGTTAGTA
>DASPKA010000070.1:0-5792 GCA_035628335.1 Patescibacteria group bacterium
CGAGATGTTCGTCTAGACCGCCAAGACGATATCATTAAATACTTTGAGGTAGTTGGAAGCAGTAATCCAAAACACTTGAAAAAATACCTGGATAAGGTAAAATAACCTGGTACCTTGACTGCCCAGGAGAGATGCCCGAGAGGCCGAAGGGGATGGTTTGCTAAACCATTATACGGCTTTATAACCGTATCGAGGGTTCGAATCCCTCTCTCTCCGCCAGTAAAAAGCCGTCCTGACATTACACCAGGGCGGCTTTTTTCTACTGTTCTTCCTTTTCATCTCCTTTAATCACCGACTTGATTTTAGATTGCATCTGCGCTGGATCTTTGAACCTCATTTTTTTCATCTCATCCCATAATGTCCATTAAAAAAATAGCCGTCCTGGTTTCAAGCCGGGACGGCTATTTTGCTGGAACTACTGTTCCTCAATCGGCTGAGCAAGCGCCCGGTAAGTGTTTGGCCAGGTTGACGTTGGCGAGTGCTCATTCAACTCAAAGCGTATCTGCTCGTCTGCTAAATACACTGCCAGAAACCACCAGGTCTCTCCATCGTTGGTCCAGGCAGTGAAAAGCGAGCCCTTGGTAAGCGCTGCTTGCTTATGTCGAATGACATACCGCACGAGCGCGTAGGGATGCACAAATCTCTTCTCCTGGACTTTCAGAACTTTAACCCACGCTGGACTGGTCCGAGTGCGCTTGGCGCCGTGGGATGTGATATCAGGCCGTTCAGCGGCCATGGTATCGGGAAGTTTTTGATAGTCGAAATTCTGGTTTATCGCGATTTTGCCAACCCCCTCGGCTTCCGCGACCATCTGCTCATAAACACGGTTGTTTTTCTTCATAGCCCTCCTTTGATATGATGATTGCGTTATGCACTATACAATAACTAATTCACTCTGTAAATACTAAAAACCCTACGGTAACGTAGGGTTTTTTATACTAGGTTCTAGTTCTGGATTCTAAAATTTGCATCACTCGTGTCTACAGCAACCACTGTAGGTGCGAGCGGGCTGCCTTTTGCTATATATACCCGAATCTTATAGTTATTCGCAGTAGGCAAACTGGTAGGCACCGTCCAGTTAAACATAGTTGCTACATTTTTGCTTGTTGGTTGCAATATAACAGAATGTACAACACCGGCTTTTAAGAGTTCAATCTTGCTGACGAACCCGTCTTTGCCGTACGTTGCGTTCCACATTATTTTAAACTTTGTTCCTTTAACAAGCGTCTCACCGCCGTTTGGGGTAAGTACGGTTACGGTTTGAGTGGAGCTAGTAGGTGCACTCACTACATATAGCTCTGACTCAGTTGGAGGAAACGGGAAGTCCACTACAGAGGGAGGAGTTGCCGTCTGGTAGTCAATTACAGTGTTGTCTACAAAAAACTGCGCAGTGCTGCCAATCGCGGAAGGACCGAGCGTGACTTCGGCCAAAATGTCGCGAGTCCTGTCTACCGGAATATTTAACACTGGAGTACCTGTTACTACAGCAGTATCACCAACAAACGTTGCGGTGCCTAGCAGTACTGTATTCCCATCATTGTCTAAACGGGTAAACTTTACCGAACTTGCCACCGCTGTACCAGTATACTTTAGCCCTATCTTAGTCACTTGAAGCTGGCTTGACTTTTTGTTTACCAACGAATACTTAATAACAGGGGCATTTACTGCATTCTGCGGTAACTTTGCACTATTATAACTAGTTGCAATAGCAACCACGGACAACCCAACAGTAGTATCTGCTTGAGCGGGCAATGCGGAAGCAAAAGCCAACCCTGCTGCAAGCAAACCCCCAACTATCTTTAGTCTGTTTTTCATAGATTTTTCTTAACTTAATGGTATGTATGCCAAGTATAGCACCGGTTCTCTTAAGGGTCAAAATATGGCTTATTTTACGTAAAATCCTGGGTAATATATACTAAAACTATGGTAAGCAAACACGACCTTGAAGAGATAGAAAAATTTCTCCACGCAAGAGAAGATGAAGTTGACCCCTGGCGAATGTTTCGAATCATGACGGAGTTCTTCTCAGGCTTTGACTTTCTGCGGCAGTTTAAGCGCGCAGTGACTATTTTTGGGTCTGCGAGGTTTAAATACCCGAACAAGGCGTATAAGGAAGCAGAAAAGCTTGCCGCACTTTTAGCCAAAGAAAACTTTGCCATTGTTACCGGGGCAGGTCCGGGTATTATGGAAGCAGCAAACAAAGGCGCGCACAAAGCTGGTGGGACCTCTGTCGGCATTGCTGTCCGACTTCCACATGAAGACGCAGCCAATAAGTATGCAAAACTAAACACATACTTTAAGTATTTTTTTACTAGAAAAGTAATGCTGGTGTACGCGTCTCAACTCTATGTATTTTTCCCCGGAGGCTTTGGTACATTAGACGAGTTCTTTGAACTAGTAACGCTGGTACAAACTAAAAAAATAAAACCAGTTCCTATAATCTTAATAGACAAACAATTTTGGACCCCTTTGCTCAAGTGGGTCGACGCTACGTTAGTTGGAACTTACAAAACCGTCAACCCCGGTGAAACTGGGGTGTACACGTTAGTAGACAGCGCTGAAGAAGCAGTTGTTTACATAAAATCCCTGCTCAAGTATAACTCGGAGCACTTCACGAGATAGATTACTTTACCACATTAAACGTAGCCTTTTCTCCCCCCTGGCAAGCGACCGTTGCTTGGCCCAAGGTACTGGCGGTAAGCACTACATAGCCTGTGGGGGGAAGCGTAATCTTCTGGTTCCATACGGTTATAACGTGAGCAACTTTTCCCACGTTCTGTACTGCAAACTTATTTCCTTGCTTGATTTGCAATGTTCCCTTACGGGGCAGGAGCTTACACTCACTAAACTGGAAGATGTACCCAGAGTCTCGGTAAGAGGTAATAGTTGAGTCATACACTGCCTTTGTTACTACCACCGGCTTCCGCGGAGCTGGTTTTGTTGTACCTCCACCAGTGGCAGGTGCAGAAGGAGAAGTCGTTCCAAAGGTGGTATCTGTTCCGTCTATATCTAAGGGCGTGCCCTCTAAAACCCCTATTTCTTCGTACCCTTCAGACTCTACAAGGTTTTGCGGAGCGCTTCGTTGCTGTAATAAATAAACAATGCCCCCAACCACCACGAGTGTGGACACCAGTAATACTAAACCATATTTTTTTGTCATAGTTCTATAGTATCCATGAAAAATGAATGATCTATGAATTATAATAAACTTTTTAGTAATACAAAAACCACTCCTTTAAAGAGTGGTTTTTGATATAGCGGGCAACGACCTACTTTTGCGTGGGTAAAAACCCAGCTATCATCGGCCACGACATGTTTTACTTCTGAGTTCGGGATGGGATCAGGTAGGACCATGTCTGAGAAGTCACCCTTCGTCGTACTTTACTCCGACCTCCGCATAACGTCCGCCAAAGGCGAACATTTTGCTGCAGTCTCCGTAAGGTACTCCTCTTCCCAAATGCCCGAACTAATGTTTTAAAAAAGACTTTCTGCTTCACTCCAAATCTTTTTTAAAATAATTCAATGCTTGCCTGACATTTGGGAGCCTTTTTAAAGGCACTAGGGAATACAATACGAGTACAGTGTAACGAAGGAAGACTTTTCAAGTCTTCATTCTTAAGCAGTTGGGCTATTAGTTAACAAGTAAAAAATAGCTGTGGCTGCTAGTATAAGCCCAAAGAGAGCCAATACTTTTAAATTGTGTGTATCCACAAATCGCTAGTCAAAGAATATAATATAACTTTCGGTTGATTAGTATTGCTCGGCTGAACACATCACTGTGCTTACACCTGCAACCTATATAACTCCACCTAACATCAATACTTCCCTTTCTATCGTATTGCTACGACAAATTGTTCCATATCTCAATCAAGCTTTGTAAATACGCGGTAGTCTTCCGCGAACCTTTCGTCTCCCGAAGGAAACAACGAAACCTAGTGTTATGGACAGCTTCGCGCTTATATGCTTTCAGCGCTTATCTGAACTATACCTAGCTACCCCGCCGTGCTCCTGAAGGAACAACGGGTACACCAGAGGTATATACATCTCGGTCCTCTCGTACTAGAGATGTGCCCATTCAAGTTTCGTACCCCCACAGCAGATAAGGACCAACATAATGTTACGATTCGCATTTAGCGAATGGCATGGCATTTCTACCATACTCTCTATGTCGCCATAGAGTTCGGACTATATCTTTATGCCTTAAAGGCAATGTCTAGCATGTAGTCTCTGAGGATTCTAAATTATTTATCACTTCTTGTAGTTTTAATTTTCTATACTTACCCCCGCCGTTCATGAGAAGGGCTTTTGAGAGTAACTCTACAAAATTTTCGTAAATGAAATGCTTTTTTGCTTCCATCGATTCAACAATATGAGCAAAGGTTTCAAATTCTGTCTGCTTTTCTGAAAGCATTGGATACTTTCTGAAAAACGGTATGATTTTTGAAAGCAAATCATTTCGATTTCGTACTACAAGAACGAGGTTATTGTCTTTTCCACGAAAGTTATCTTTAATATAACCACAGTTTAAAGTTTTATGTATAAACTCTAAAACTTGAGGTCTATCTTTAGATTGACTAACATGAAATTCGGGAAGAAGTTGGTATTTAAACCTTACATGCGCAACCTTTTGGACTGCTACATGAAAACTACCTTCACCATCGACAAAACCGGAAATATAATAATTTAGCCTTTCCTGCTGATTGTCTGCACTCATTGCATTATTACTTTATAAGGACTAATAGGTCAATATAATAGTAGCATGAGATACTCAGAGTTTCCAGCAAATAGCTAGATTTATAGACAGCATGGTTATCTTATACTGTCTCACGACGTTTTGAACCCAGCTCGCGTACCACTTTAATATGCGAACAGCATAACCCTTGGGAGCTTCTTCACCCCCAGGACGTGATGAGCCGACATCGTACATAATTCCATACTTTCATATGGTGCAGACTATATCTTCATCTTGTCAGCGACCGTCAGGTCTGGTAGGACCATGGTCTTGCTTTTTGAGACAAGAGTCGGCGTGTTATCAAGACATATCTACTTCGATACACTCTTGATCTCCCCTTTCGGGTCAGTCGTTACGGGGTCAACCACGCTCAGCGCGGCGACTTCCCACGGTATTTCCGGTTATATGTTGATGCACAAAGTACATCAAATTTCCACTCATATAACTACGGGTTCACCGTTATAAGCCGAATTTATTGTTCTTGGATTTATATCCGACTCCAGCTTAAGAGAGTCGAGACGGACCAAGTGTCAGGAAAAGGATCACTCCTCATGCACCCCGATTGAGTTAAGGTGCCAAACCCCCTCGTCTATGTGGACTATTGGAGAGGATCAGCCTGTTATCCCTAGAGTAACTTTTATCCGTTGGGCTTTGCGTCTTCCACTCGAACGCATCGGATCACTAACTTCCACTTTCGTGCCTGCGCGAGTCGCCACTCTTGCAGTCAAGCAGGCTTATGCGTTTGCACTACCAGCGCGATTTCCATCCGCGCCTAGCCTACCTTAATAAACGCCTCCGTTACCATTTAGGAGGCAACCGCCCCAGTTAAACTACCCACGAGCCACTGTCCCAAAGTAGGTTAAATTTTGGTTAGAAATCACATCAACGCAGGGTGGTATTTCACATTTCGACTCCGTGCCGGCTGGCGCCAGCACTTCAAAGTCTCCCACCTATTCTAAACAACGCAAACGTAATTTCAATGACACGCTATAGTAAAGCTTCATAGGGTCTTTCCGTCTTGCTGCGGGTAGACGGCATCTTTACCGCCACTGTAAGTTCA
>DASPKA010000071.1:0-8134 GCA_035628335.1 Patescibacteria group bacterium
TTACTAAAGACGGTCAAGTGGTGTTGGCTCGGCAGTTTCGCCCAGCACAGGAAAAATACCTTTTGGAATTACCGGGCGGTGGTATTGATGAAGAAGAGTCGCCAGAGCAGGGTGCAGCGCGCGAGTTGCTTGAAGAAACTGGATTTGCTGGTGAGTTGCACTTTCTGGGCACTATGTATGAGTCAGCATACGACACCATGGTTCGTTACAATTTTGCAGCAACTGATTGTGTTAAAGTACAGGAACCAACACACTTTGAAAACGAACAAACAGAGCCTGTATTGTTGTTACTTGAAGAGTTTAAAAAACACCTACAAGGATGTGAGTTGACAGATGTGGCAACTGGATACATAGGACTAGAATTTTTAGAAAGACGTGCAGGCTAGGGCGCGTCTTTTTTTAGTGGAACGTACTTAAGGCAACCAACGAGAGCTGCGAGTATGCGCTCTATGCAACTGGCTGCGAGGATTAGGATCAGTACGTAAGTTTGGCGCGGCCAGAATACGTAACTGTAGACCAGCACCATAGCTACCTACACACCGGTACAGGACGGGCACGAGATTAAGTGTCCTATATTTCCCAAAATTCCGGTGGGCTTTGCTTTTTCTACTTGCTTTCCTTTCTCCTCAACTTCATTTACAAAGGGTGCTCGTATAG
Source organism: Patescibacteria group bacterium (assembly GCA_035628335.1). Taxonomy (GTDB): domain Bacteria; phylum Patescibacteriota; class Doudnabacteria; order UBA920; family UBA920; genus DASPKA01. The sequence goes on from DASPKA010000071.1 coordinate 658, forward strand.
GCTTTGTCACTACTTCGTTAGAAATAATGTTAGCCGCCCGGTATGTTGCCATACCAAAAATAACAAGCTGACCCAGGCTAAACCCTACAACTGCCCCTACTACCGTACTAGTATGATAGTAAAGCACATAGGCGTTAATCCCCGCAAAGGCAAAGATGTCCAGCCAGAGCCACTTAAAAAGTTTTTTGCTCATAAATCCACCTTTCATGGTGACTCTACTAGCATTGTATTAATTTTTTGTTAATATATAATATACAGAATCACACTTTGAACAAACTAAAAAGGAGACTGTATGAAAGTAAATATTCTAGTTGTTGAGCATGAGGGTGAGCTCTTGTTTCAGTTAGGAGACTTGTTATTTGATGAGCTGCAAGCGTACTATGAGTTTGCGGAAGGAACGCTTTCAGTGTTTAGAAACGGGGAATTGTTTGACCAAACATCTGCCATTTATGAAGTAGGAACTCATGCTTCGTATATGGCATTTATTGGCCTATACAAGGTTTTTTCTAGCGCGCGCGGACACGGTGAGATTGCTGCCGCTCGTTTGCAAGCTGGAGATGAGATTGTTGTAGAGTTTAGAGCGCCACAAAACTTTGACCTAGGCAGGCATATTCGGGTTATGGCTGGGATCCTGGGTTCAGTGCATGGGGCATTTGACGAGCAACAGGAATGGGGGGTGAGGGACTTACAGCAAAGAATCTCGGAGGATTTGGCGCAAAGGGAACAAGAGCTAAAAACTGTAAAAGTGGTCAGGTTTCGCTCACAACAATGAGAGAGAAGCACTGTAAAAAACACATGACCGTAAGGTCATGTGTTTTCAATCTGGTACCTGCAACGCTCGCAAAAGAAGTCATCTAACGCAAGCACTCTTCTGCTGAATTGGTCTGCGCGGCTCTTATGCATCACGCAAACGTTATTACAGTGTTGATACTGGCTTCCATTTACGAGTCCGTGTACATGTGCAAGTTCGTGAAGTACGGTGAGTCCATAGTAATGCGCATGGTGCTGAGGGTCCCCGGAAAAGGCTCCTATAGTTGCAGTACTTGCAACCCCACCTTTATGTATGTAGGCCAACCCTTGTCGGTTTGGTCCTTCTCCTTCAATAACTTGGGTAGTGAGAAGCAGGGGGTAGCTGCCTCGTTTTGCAAGCGAAAGCACAGCATAAAAGTATGGCTCGCCAGGGCCATTGAACTTCAGATCTGCTTGCAAAACTTCCACAGAATGGTGCATTGGGAGTTGCTTTAGTAAGTACTCAAGCGTAACTTCCACAAACCTTTGCGGTAAGTTTTGCTCAACGTATAAGACATTGCGTTTAACTGGTTTTCGATTCACGTTTTTCCTCCTTGCAATGCACAGTATACATTTTTTGTAAGTAATCAGGAAGAGCGTGGTAGTTACCTGTTGGCTATAAAATTTATCGCCTAGGCATATAAAAGGTCCAGCTCTTCTTGGGCCTGTTTTCATTTATGCAATATAGGTATATACTGGAGATATGCCAGAGTCTGATGCACATAAAGCAATTTTTGAAAATTTAGCAGCTACTTCTGCTAAGGAAATAGAGCCGCCAACTGCGCAACTGCTCCAAGAGCGGGGAGCTTTTCTGCACCTCAGAGAGTATGAGATAGAAACCAAGCTACAGCTTGAACCGAGCGATGCAGGCTTTGAGCAGATTCCTGGGCTGCTCAGGGAAGCTCTAACGAACCGTGGTTATGAATTTGTCACGAGCGAAGATGTAGTACATAAGAACTACTCAATATACTATAAATCAAAAAGTGGCAGGGGAAAAATAATAGCACGAAACGAAGGTGAGGGCGGTTTTCAGTTTAAGCAAAAGTCACAGCGGGAGCCGACAACGTATGAGAATATAATCATGAAAGGCGAGGCAAAGAGTCCGGTGTTCGAAACGCTTACCGAGGCTGAGCAGTATATGGGTGAGAGGTTACGGACTCAAAAGGTGCGTGACCAGCTTGAAGCAGTGGTTGAAATAAAAAAGACGAAGCTGCTGGTGGCCCGCGACGGAGCAGATGCAGTGAAAAGGTATTTCCTGGTAGTCATTGATGAGTCTCGCTTACCAGAAAACCCTGAGGCGGGTGTGTTTCGCCAAATTGAAATAGAGTATAAAGGTAGTGACAGGGAGCAGGAGGACCTTCCGCTCACTGTGCAAATGCAAATGGAACGCATGGTTTCAGACATTCAGTCGATTCCTGAACTCAATACAGCTCGCACCCTCAAAACAAAACGTAAATGGGCTAAGAGTTAACCTTGGGAATAGAAAATACTATAGCAAGTTAGTCAAAGTAAGGAAGCTTCCACCACTCAGTCGCGTTAGCATAGCGGAAGTTTTTACCCAGCGTGTTTAAGGTTCGCATCTCGCTTTCCGTGAGTGCAAAATCAAACACCTGGGCATTTTCTATTATTCTTGATGGTGTGACACTTTTTGGTATCACAGTTGTTCCGCGCTGTATGGCCCACCGAATGAGCACCTGTGCGGGAGTTTTTTTATGACCCTTAGCAATGCTGGTAATATTAGGGTCAGCCATCATATCTGGTTTACCCTTCGGACCATGGTTTCCTGGAGAGCCTAAAGGGGAATACGCCGTCACAACTATGTTTTTGTATGTGCAGTACTCTAGCAGTGCGTGTTGGGGCAGATACGGGTGCATTTCCACCTGGTTTACCGCAGGAGGAATGTGAGCGTAGCTAAGTAAGTCAACAAGCATAGGACCCGTGAAGTTTGACACACCAATAGACTTAACTAGGCCAGCTCGTACCAGTTCTTCCATTGCTCTCCAGGTTTCTTGTATGGCAACATTTTCTGTAACCAGGTACCCCTGTTCGTTCAACTGCTCACCCATTGGTCCGTATGTTGCGTTTGGGTCTGGGTTATGGGGGATGGCAATTCCCCAGTGCATAAGGTAGAGGTCAAGGTATTCAAGGTCAAGTTCTCGAAGTGTTTTTTCACACGCTACTCGTACATCTGCTGTCTTGTGTTCACTGTTCCAGAGTTTGCTGGTTATGAATACCTCTTCGCGTCTTCGTTTCCCACTACCGAACACATCTTTATAAACCCCACCAATTTCTTGCTCATTGCTGTATATTGCAGCCCCGTCGATGTGGGCGTACTTTGCTTCAAGCAAAGCAACGCGTACCGCTTCCTCTACAGATCCAGGTTTGGACTTCCATGTCCCAAGTCCAAGTAATGGCATCTCGTACCCAGAGTTTAAAGTAAGTGTTTCGTTCATGAATGTATTATATTAATCTTTCCTTGTTTGGACAATTGTGCGGTAATATGTAATACTCTTATGTGTTTTCAAGCAAGCCCGTTTGGGCACACTATGGACGTTATAGAAGAATAGGAGAAAAAATGCAGGACTCTTCAGTACAGACTGATGTTGGAAGGTTAGAAATAGCCGTCGCCACACACAAGTGGATGCCAATAACCGGCGTGGTATTCACGTTCGCGGCAGCTGTCTTTATGCTCACTGGGCAGTTCAAGTTCACCTCGCTGAGTGTATTTGAGCACGTCCTCATAGCTATAGGAGTTAGCCTGACCGCGATTATTTGGTACTGTGTGGGGAGCACAGTAGCAGACAGGACAGATAATGTGTTCATCCTCGTCATAGTATTTCTTGTCTTAGTAGCCATCATACCTTTGGCCATAAGCTTGATCGGCTGGGTTTTTCCGGTCTTTGGCTATATGGTTATCTCGCATGGAGGTTTTTGGTTGGTTGGCGTGGTTGTGGGCACCATAGCCATGCTGGCCGACAGAAAAATTTCCAGATATTTTTGTTAAGGTGAAAGTTGTTCCGGTGCTACATCGGGACAACTTTTCATTATCCAGAGCTTTCATTTTGTCTTAAGAAATGTGCGCAAAAATAAAATTATGAATAACAAAACATTTGGCATTATTGTAGTAGTAATTTTAATTGTCCTCGGCGCGTACTTTTTATTTGCACGCGGTACTGAGGATGAAAATGAGTCAGAGAACAATACGCAAGTGAGGGGAAGTCAGGTGCAGGTACACCCCATCTTCCATGCAGCTATGCGGCTCAGTTGGGCGGGACAAGACATATACACAGACCCAGTAGGGACTGCGGCTCTTTCGGGCATGCCTGAGCCGGACTTGATTTTAATTACTGATGTGCATGGGGACCATCTTAACGTAGATACTGTAAAAGCATTTTCAAAAGCAGATACAGTGCTTGTTGTACCACAAGTTGTGGCAGATGCATTACCACAAGACTTAGCTGGAACAGTGGTAGTACTTAGGAATGGCGAGACAACTAACCAAAAAGGGTTCGTAATAACAGGTGTACCTATGTACAATGTTCCAGAGTCACAAGCAGCTCCTCATGTGAAGGGCAGGGGGAATGGGTACGTGCTTGAAGCTGAGGGTAAAAGAGTCTATATTGCTGGAGATACTGGGAATACAGAAGAAATACGTGCGCTGCAGAGTATAGATATAGCGTTCATACCTATGAACTTGCCTTTTACTATGTCGGTCGACGATGCAGCACAAGCAGTGCTGGCATTTAAGCCAAAGCAAGTGTTCCCCTATCACTACCGCGGTCAGGATGGCTTAAGCGATGTAAACCGGTTCAAGCAGCTTGTAAATGAGAAGGATTCCACTATAGATGTACAACTAAGAAACTGGTATCCACAGTAGCAATTTGCTACACTATATAACAACCATTAAATACATAGTATGGAACAAAATACACCAATAACAGTAGAGACCATTGTACATGCACCAATTGAGAAAGTATGGAAAGTTTGGAACGACCCTGAACATATAGTAATCTGGAGTACTGGTTCGCCCGATTGGCACACCCCGTCAGCTGAGAATGACCTTAGGGTTGGTGGTCAGTTTAAATCGACTATGGCAGCAAAGGATAGTAGTGCAAGTTTTGATTTTGTAGGAACCTACACCGACGTTAAGGAGCATGAACTGATTAAATATGAAATGCCAGATGGCAGAAAAGTTTCGGTATCTTTTACGCCGGAAGGTGATATGGTAAAGATAGTAGAAACATTTGACCCGGAAACCGAAAACACGATTGAGCTACAGAGAACTGGCTGGCAGGGGATTTTAGACAATTTTAAGAAACACGTTGAATCCATATAGATAACAAAACCGTCTCGATTGGCGAGGCTTTGGTATGCTCACCGGCTCGATGGCAGGACTGCTCTACCTAAAAACGACGCCACGGGTCCCATCTTGGAAGAACATGCTATCCGCTTTTCTGTTTTCAGGTGCTGTTCTCTCTTTCTTTGTCGGAGTGCAGTACATGTCTGTGGGTGTCACACTTATGGCGTTCCTCCCCACGCCGTGCTTCAATGCTTTATTAGCTAAGAGCAGAGGTGAAAAGCTTGGCGGGAAGTTCTTTGCTTCATTGACTGCAATTCTATTTGCAATTTCCTTTGCCAAGTGGAGCAATTTGACAACTCAAAGAGTTTTTCGTTCATTTGGTTGACTGCAGTCATAGTAGGGATTGCGTGTTGGGTAGGGTATGTCGAGCTTTTAGCGAAGTACCCACAAGACACCTGGCGTGAGCTGGTGGAGTTTAACTTTTGGCAGGGGCTTGGCGTCATAATGCTAGCTGGTGTCGGTGCATATTTCACCTATGGCACCGGAGGTTGGACGTTCTCATTGAGCTGGGCGCTACCGCTCCTGCTTTTTGGACTCAGTACTGGCTTTGCTTACACAGTCTCGAACGCAGCCCTCGCAGCCCTTGTTGGCTCTGCCTGGGCATCTCTCCTAGCAGTAGGGGAAATCCCAGTCACTATTTTCATAGCCCAGTACATCCTAAACGAAACAGTTTCTGTCTTGCAAGGTATAGGAATGGTGATTGGCCTCACCGGAACCATCTACCTACTCTGGCAGAAAGCAAAAAAGCAGAAAAAACAATAAATCAGAACTGTTAGGCTTTTGTCTAACAGTTCTCTTTTTTGGTGTAGATATTGACAGATTTTGAAATTATTGTATAGTGTTAAATTATTGGTAATTTCCCTGAAATTGAAAGGAGAGATTGTGAAGCATCAACTATCATCGACAAAGACAGCAGTTGGCACAATGAATAAACAAGACGGGTGTCCGCACAGGTCACGGCCTGCGAAAACAACGACTGGATGCCCAGTTTCAGAAATAAACGTGAAGCAACGTAAGCGGGAGTATTATTTTCTGTTGCTCGCTGTGTTGCCTGAAGTGATGGCTGTAACAAGACGATTACGAGAGCGTCACCCGTTTGGACTTGTAAAGCACAGCCGTCACGCAGATCTGATTTCAGCACTTGACGGAGAACTGCTCGAAGTATTTGCATCAGCATGGCTGCGAGGCGATTACCTGATTGCTTCATACCATGCACATGATCAAATTGCCCGAACTATTGAGGTAGCCACAGAGCTCTGGGGTGCAACAGCGAACTGGAATTCTCCAGTATTGAGCCGTCTGCTGGAGCTCGTTGACGATCATAGACAGGCATTATTCGGAAAACTCGCAGCCCAAAAAAGGATCTGTTCAGCTATGCAACAAACATTGCACATTAGTGCAAGCCTGGACAGATTTGGTTACAACCTGTTTATGCTTGCCAATAAGACCAATCCATCTTCAAAAGTTATGCGAAGCATTCATGAAGAGAGCTTGGTCTCCGCAGCACAACTCACTGAACTTCACCTGGAACGTACCCGCAAGATCAGGCATGTTGCAGGCGCAGAAGTAGAGCCGGGTGGGGTTGTCCACCGGTACGTTCAAATGCAATACTTCTATTTGAACGGACACAGGGTAGAGCTGCGCGAGAGTGAGCTGCCGGCAGCAATGTCAGAAGTAGATATTGACTCCGCTGATGGACGGATCAGTTGCCCGGGTAAGCAGTTTGTTCCTGAAATATGGAGCTGGGTTACTGAAGTCTGTGATGAGTTTGCCTACGGCATTTTGTCATAGAGAGAGTTTGGAAAAGCACTTCCGATGTAAATCGGAGGTGCTTTCTGTTTAAAATACCTTAGACCTCATCTGAGCACGCTCATTGGGTTTATGGCTATGCCGTTTTTGTACACGCTGAAGTGCAGGTGTAGACCTGTTCTACCACGAACATTGCCAGTGTTCCCAACTTTAGCAATGGTCTGTCCGCGTTTTACTTTTTGTCCTGTTTTTACATAATTCTCTGAGTTGTGTGCATAGCGGGTTGAGAGTCCGTTGCTAGCACGTATGACAATAGTTCTACCCCATGCACCGTCAGTTCCTGAAAAGATTACCGTACCGTCATGTGCTGCGTAAATAGGGGGCCTGCCTCCGTTTGCTATGTCGAGACCTCGGTGGCTTACAGAATACCCTTGAGTGATATTTTTTGCACTAGTTGGCCAGAGGAGCTTGCCCACAGAGCCTGCTAGTGAACTGCTTGGTCCAGCTCCTGCAGGAGCGCGCGGTATAGGTTGTCCGTCTGGGACTATAATCATATCACCAGGAAAAATGAGGTTTGGG
>DASPKA010000072.1:0-5725 GCA_035628335.1 Patescibacteria group bacterium
TGAGTTGCCCGCTACAAACCCTGACAACATACTTTCACTTCGCACCCTTCTGGTTGCTCAACCTGGTACGTTATTTAACGCACGTGTAACTATGGTAGCTCACGGCTACCGTTGGGTGTACCCAACTATACCTATTGACCAACAATTTACATTTAGTTCAGACACCTTGATCGGTGGAGTCTTAGAAAAACTTCATGAATAAGATTAAGACAATCTTAGGGCTTTCTTTATTTGCAATTGTTGGCAAGCTGTTGGCGCTTCTGCGGCAAAGCTTGCTTATAGCCACCTTGGGACTTGGCCAGCAGAGTGACATCTACCTCACTTCTTTCCGTTTGCCAGACTTGTTATATAACCTACTCATTTACGGCACCTTGCTTCCAGCTTTTATACCTATTTACACGGAGTTACGAGGTAAAGACAAGCAGGAGGCGAACCATCTCTCCTCAAGCGTCTTAGCTGCAGGGCTCTTAGCAGTAGGGACATTGTCACTGTTTACTTTAATCTTTTCTCGCTCATTACTCCACTTAGCCGTGCCTGGTTTTAGTGGTGAAGTGTTTGAGCAAACATTGACTCTCACTCGTGTCCTGCTTTTAAGTCCGCTTATTTTTACTCTGTCAACAGTGTTAACCGGAATACTTCATTCGGCAAAAAGATTCGCAGTGGCACAAGCGGCGCCGCTTTGCTATAACCTTGGAATTATTTTTGGGCTTTACGCATTCTATCCCAAGTTTGGCCTTATAGGGTTAGCGTACGGTGTGCTCATAGGTGCTGCACTACATGCACTTGTGCAAATTCCTTTTGTGGTAAAAGAAGGACTTTGGTTCAAGTTGCCTTTTGACTTTTCTTCTAGCTCGTTTAAACGCATTGGCACACTATTTTTACCACGGTTGCTTGGAGTTGACCCTGGGCAAATTTCTCTGCTCATAGCGTCATTTTTTGGTTCCCTTGGTCTTTCGGCGGGTTCAATTTCTGTTTTCACTCTGGCCACAGATCTTATGCAGGCACCAGTAGCTGTTTTTGCATACTCAGCCTCTATAGTCGCGCTTCCCTTGCTTTCAGAAAATTTTGCACAAAAGCGCTTCGCAGATTTCACTGAAGGGTTACGGACTTCCATTAAGAATATTATGTTCTTTTTGGTCCCGGCTAGTCTCTATATGGTGTTGTATCGCGCGCAGATAGTAAGAATCCTTTTTGGCCGTCAAAATTTTTCCTGGGAGAACACCACTGACTTACTGCAGAGTGTTGGAATTATGAGCTTTGGTATTATTGCGTTTGGTCTCATTCCCCTTTTTTCCCGGGCATTCTACGCAAAACAAAATACCAAGTTACCCGTTATCTTTTCTCTCATTTCTGTTGCAACTAACTTCATTATTTCCTGGCCGCTATCGATATACTTCGGGTCCAACGGCCTCGCCGCAGCGTTTACTATATCCATTTGGCTTAATGCACTGTTGCTCATCATTTATATGCGCCGTTCACTCTTGCGATTGCAGTCTCATGAAGAAATTTTTAACAACGCCCTGACTCGCTATATTGTAACTACGTTTGCGATTTCATTTATATCTGCTCTTTTTGCACACGCACTACTTCAGTTAGGGCCCATATTCTTCGATACTCACACAGGGGTAGGGCTTGTATTTCAGCTTGCACTTTCGTTTATCCCATCTGCGCTGTTGTACGTATACGGGTCAAAAATTTGGTTGAATTTGGACATATTAAGCCGAAAATAAGAGCTTTTTTGAACTTTTTTTATGCTCTGTGCTAAAGTAAAGATGTTAGAGATAATGTCCAATTTCTAATTCCTAATTTCAAATGAAATGTTTAAATTTCCAATTTTTTCATTAGTCATTGAGTTATTTCATTAGGAATTAGGAATTGGACATTAGTAATTATTTGACTTACAACCCATGATCCTATCCGACAAAGACATCAAAAAAGCTCTAGATGAAGGTAAAATTAAAATTGACCCTATGTTCCCAAATTCGCTTCAGCCCGCAAGTGTTGATGTGCATCTGGGAGCAGATTTTTTAGTATTTAAGACAGACCAGCATACCTGCATAGATCCAAAAGAACCGCTTGAGGGTATGATGGAAGCTATTACTATAGACGAAAACCGACAGTTCATTATACACCCAGGGCAGTTCGCACTTGGTATGACATATGAAACAGTATCAGTCCCCCATGACATGGTGCTTCAACTAAATGGCAAGTCTTCTCTTGGGAGAATTGGGCTTATTGTGCATGCCACTGCCGGCTATGTAGATCCAGGAAACACGCTTAAGATAACTCTGGAGTTTCAGAATTTGGCTAACTTGCCGGTGAAGCTCTACTACAAAATGCCCATAGCGCAGGTAGCGTTTGTAACGCTTTCAAGCGAGGTAGAAATCCCATATGGGAAAGACGCACTGAACAGTAAATATTATGGTGCAACAAAACCGCAAGCGAGTCAGTACTATAAGAACTTTCTTAAAAATAATGATTGGATGACATTTAAGTCTTAAGTCGTAAGTCATAAGCAATCTAGGGAATTGCCTAAGGCTGTCGACTGTTGACAGCTGACTATTAACTTATATGATATTTGGATTGGTTGGCGAAAAGTTAAGCGGAAAGGACACAGCTGCGCAGTTTATTCAATCAAAAACCGGCGCGGTACTGTTTCGTCATGCGGGTGCATTAGATGAAATTCTCACTATGTTTGATTTGCCGTTATCTCGTAGTAACCTCATTACGTTAGGTATTAAGCTGCGGGAGGCGTTTGGGGCTGGAGTGCTTGCAGGGTGGGTAAGAAAACAGGTTTTGGCCCAGCCACCTGGCACAAACATTGTAATAACTGACATACGCTACCCAGACGAGCTTCAGAATGCCAAGAGTTTAGGCGCAAAGATAGTATATATAACTGCACCGCTAGAAACTCGGTATAAACGGTACTTAACTAGAGGTGAAAAGCCAGATGACGGGCAGGGTAGCTTTGAAGATTTTGCCAAAATTGAACAAACAGCACCTACAGAGTCAGGAATTGCTCAGTTGGGCTCGCGTGCAGACATTACCATAATTAACGACGGAACTTTGGAGGAACTTCACCACAAACTAGACGACATTCTGCGATGAATAACTCCAAATCATTTTTTGGCAAACTAATTGTTATAGACGGCACAGACGGAAGCGGAAAGAAAACCCAAACAGAGCTTTTGTATAAAGAACTTACAACTCATAAGCTTCCAGTTAAGTCAATAAGTTTTCCTCAGTATGGGCAGTCTTCAGCAAAGCTCATTGAAGCTTACCTAGCAGGTGAGCTTGAAGTCACTAACCCGTATGCTGCTGCTACGCTCTATGCTTACGACAGATTTGCTGCAAAAAATCAAATAAAGGAGTGGCTGAGCGAAGGGTATATAGTTCTTGCTGACCGTTACACACTCTCTAACTGTGCACACCAAGGTGGCAAGATCCCCGCTTTGGAAGATAGGATAAAATTTGTAAAATGGGTGGAGAACCTTGAGTACGGCATCTTTGAAATCCCGCGTCCGGACTTGAGTATAATTTTGCACGTACCTGCAGAAATCTCTTATGAGCTCGTTAAGAAGAACGCGCACAAGACTGGTGCCGCAAAAGATATACATGAGGACGACATAATCCACCTAAAAAACGCTGAACTTGTTTACATGCAGCTAGCCAAAATTATGCCCAGGACCTCCATCATCCATTGCGTACAAGATGGCACGCTCTTGAGTATACAGGAAATTCAAAATAAGATCTGGCAAATTATTTACAGATATGTACTTAAAAATATGATTATGTAAGGCCATGAACCACATCCAAAAAAACTTCAAAAATTTTGGGATAGACTCCCTCATACTCTTACTAAACAACAATCCTCAAATTACGGAAGAAGCGAGGGCTATGTTGTGTGCATTGTATTCCCGTTCTCCAGACTCAATTTTGAACCACCTAGAGGTAGTAACAAAGAAGGGTCCTGAGAAGTTTATGGCAAGCTACTACGTTGGTTATGGACACCAGTCGATTGGAGACAATGCGAATGCTACTCTGTTCATAGAAAATATTTCTATGCTTGCAGCAAAAGCACTTCAGGACAATCCGCTCTATGCTGGCCAAGAAGTATCCACGCGTTATGTGGATTTTTCAAAACAGCACTTTTTAGATCCAGTAGGCACTCCAGAGAGTGCAGAGATACAAGAAAACTGGCGCCGTTTTTACCTTTCCGCATTAGAGAAGACTATTACACATGTTAAGTTGCTCTTTCCGGTCAAGGCAGTAGAAAACCCTAAAGTCTGGGAAAAGGCAGTTAAAGCCCGGGCTTTTGACATTCTTCGTGGTTTTCTTCCTGCAGGTTCAGTTACGTCTATCGCGTACCATATGAACCTACGGCAGATTGCAGACCATATGCGTACGCTGAGACATAATCCCCTTCATGAAGTGCGTGAATTAGCTGAAGTGCTTGAAAAAGTGGTGAGTGAAGGCTTTCCTTCTTCATTTGGTCATGTCCGCTATGAAAAAACAGAAGAATTTTTAGAGACTGCTTTTGTAAAATACTATCACCATGACGTTACCTGTCCACGTACTCCATTGCTGGTTCATGACGGAGTAGATCACAATGCCCTTTCTCGTTTTAGTGACGTACTGAGTCAACGACCGCCCAAGACTGAGCTACCCAACTTTGTAAATGTAACTGGCTCACTAGCGTTTGAATTTCAAATTGACTTTGCGTCATTCCGTGACTTACAGCGTCATCGTTCGCTCTATCAGGCTATGCCACTGCTTACGGCAGACCTTGGCTTTGAAGAATGGTATATGAACGCACTTCCAGCTGACGTACAGCAAGAAGCAAAAGAGTTGCTTGAAAAGCAAGTAAAGAAAATTTCTGCACTTACGCCAGACGTTAACCTCCGTCAGTACTACCTTCCTATGGGCTTACGCGTGTCTCACCGCTTAAGCGGTGTACTCGGTAAGCTGCTATATGTCTCTGAGCTCAGGGCAAACAAGACTGTTCACCCTACATTGTCAAAAATTGCGTATGCTATGGGTAAGATGCTAGAAGAGCGGTTCAGCCACCTTGGACTAGCCGTTCATTTAGTTGAAGATTATGACAACTTTGACGTAAAGCGAGGCACCCAGGACATTGAAAAGAGGGAAGACACCTTATAATGAACGAGCTAAAGTCTAAACTAGAACAACTTTATGCTGAGATAACTGACATTATCTCTCATTTAAATCTGCCTCAAAAGGAGCAATTGCTTTTGGAAATGGAAGAGAAGGCCAATGACCCAAATTTTTGGAGCGACCCTCAGGCAGCGGGCCAACATACTAAGAAAGCTGCGTCTATACGAAGTTTTGTAGAGTTTTGGCGTAACTTGGAAAAGAACTGTGTAGGCTTGCTTGAACTTGCTGAGCATACGGAAGTGTCGAGTCCAGACGTTGATGAAATTTCAAAGGAATACGAAATATTGCTTAGAGAGTTCGAGAAAAACAAAATTTTGGCTGTCTTGTCTGGCAAATATGACTCTTATAATGCCATCGTTGCGCTCCATGCGGGAGCAGGCGGCGTGGACGCTATGGACTGGACAGAAATGCTGCTGCGTATGATTACCCGGTATAGCGAAAAGAAAGGCTTTGAAGTGGAAGTGTTAGATATAAGTAAAAACCCCGAAGCTGGTGTGAAGTCTGTAACGCTTGAAATAAAGGGTCAGTTTGCGTTTGGTCTTTTGAAGAG
>DASPKA010000073.1:0-19220 GCA_035628335.1 Patescibacteria group bacterium
CTTCTGTACTTTCTGTAGTTTTGACAATATGATTTCCAGGATCGTTAACTAATTGTTTCCTGCGTACGTAAAATTCCCAAAGCAGATTATCGAAAATTTTGTACTTGTTTTTATCTTCAAACAAACTTTCTAATCTTCCGACCAAAAAGCGCGAAAAAAGCGAAAAAGCGGGTCAAGTCTAGACATTGGACATTGCGTGCCTACTGTTAGTCATGAGTAATAATTGCTTTATTCAATATGGTTGGCTAAAGATTCAATCACATGGTCTACCATTTTCAACCTTAAAAATTGTCTCTAACATAAGTTTTAACTTCGTCCAGGATTTCCCACCATACAAAAACACCACATATTTGCGGTGTTTTTGTATGGTGGAGATGGAGGGAGTTAAACCCTCGTCCGATTCGTTCAAGCTTTTATATTGGTCACAGGATTAGCTTGTGTAGAGGGGCTCGGGCTAAGTTGCACAAGCACATTTTAGCTCGAGTTGGTTTATTTGTTTCTGGTACTACGCATAAACCAAACGCAATACCATATCCCAAGAGTTAAACTAAGCGGTTCTTGGGGCAGGGAGACCTCAAGGCTTAGGTGCTATAACTTAATTAAGCTACAGCAACAGCAGCTGGAGCAAATGCGTTGCGCAGTGCAGCAGCTACTTTGTCAAATGACTTTGCATTTGTGATTGTACAAGCTGTTTTAACGAGATACCTGTACAGACTCGTCCTGTATATATAAAAGCTATCAAGAACCGTCAAAATCCGTCATCCCCTCGCGTCAGAGTGTTCTACGACCAGCGGATAACCTGCTCAAGGCAGCAGCTTCTCCGCTAGTCTCCGCACACTATTCCTTTTCCCAAATGCCCGAACAATGTGTTTTAAAATAGACTCTTCGCTTCGCTACGAATCAATTTAAAACGTTTAAATGTTTGCCTGCCATTTGGGATTTTTTAAAAATAACTTGGCCGTGTAGTATATTACCCACACGGCCAGATCGTGAAGATACTATAGTTTTTAAGCGCATGGGAATAGTAACAATATCGATACTGTTTGGCAAAGCAACTTTATATATTATGCCATTAATGCTAAAAAAAGCAAGAGCGTCTGGACCTTATAAGCCAAGACGCTCTATTCATTACCTTGACCTTGCTCCCCGCAGTTTTCTGAAGATAGGAGGGTGGAGGGCCATAGTGACCATGCATAGCAAGGTCATGAAGGTGGGGATAGGTCCCCAGAATTGCCTCACCCACAATTTGCCCGGACTTCCCAAAGAGTAGTCCAGTATGCTGAGGACAATCAAGGCAAAGAAGGGTAAGCCGAATCGTAGAAAAATGCGTACGTCCTTTGGTCGTGGACTATGCGCTGCTATCCAGTCGCTTAGCCGAATGAAACCCGCAGACCCCATGGTAATAAGCCCGCAAACAAGCAAGCGCGGGTTTGTAATTCCCCATGTTAACGAGGCAAGTCCAATAACAAGCAAACCGTTGCAGCCTGCCAGGATACTGGCAGTGTTATATACTTTCATATGGTTTCTCCTTTTAAGTTTCACAGTTTTTAAGCGGCATTACTATACCATTTTTCTTGAAATAAGAAAACTCTAACACTCAGTGTCAGGGTGTGAGAAGGTTAAGTGCGATTTTCAGTTAGTTTCTTCGCACGGCAATAAAAGACAGCCCAAGCAGGCTGTCTGTAATTTTTACTTTTTAGTCTTTTTCTTAGGAGTTTTCTTGGGCGTTTTCCGAATAGCTTTTTTTGTTGGTTTGACTTTCTTCTTAGGTGCAGCTTTTTGCTTGGCTGCTTTTACAAATTTTTTCCACTCGCTCATTACTTCATTCTTTATAGTCTTAAAGTCTGCTTTTTCAAGTTCTTTATACTGGTCCAGAATTTGCTTTTCGATTTGCGTATACGCAGCAGAAGAAAGCTTCTCTGCTTTTTTCGCACCTTTGATTAAGTCTTTTTTTGCATCGGATGCCATTTTAGCAATGGCAGCGCGGCGCTTTTCTGCATCTTTACCTGTAAACAAGTATGTCCCTGCAGCAGCTGCAGCTGCAGCGAGTACCCCGGCTGAAATTTTTCCCGTAAGGTTTTTTTTGGTCATGAATTAGCCATTGGCCTTTAGCCATTGGCCTTTAGCTAAACCCTTTCAGGCTAATGGCTAAGGGCAAATGACTTAGGGCTATTTTCGTCTCTTATTAATTGTTGTAAATATTTTTTTTAGCACGCTGAATCCAGCTCCTTTAGTTCGTACCGTCTGGCGAATGTCGTCTAGGTCTTTTCTGACTTCAGTACTTTCATCGTGGATCATTTGAGAGATCTTTCTGAAAATATGAAGAATGCGAATAATATAGACTCCCGCTATAAGCCAAACGACGCCAATTACCACTACCACAATGGTGGTAACAAAAAAGAATACGTCAGATTTTAATAGTGATTGTTCCATGATTTGAGTGAATGCGCTTTATCAACCGAGCAGGGCTCGGCTTGTACTCTACTTAGCATGGTACATCATTTATTTTTTTATCGCAATAATATATCCTCACAGTATAAAGGAGATACACATGAAAAGACGAAAACAAGCACTTGATGTGACCATGATTCCTATGACACCAGATGCGGTGGGGATTCTACTTAAAGAAGCTTTGCGTAGAGGCATGCTAGCCATACGAACGCGCAGGCTGAATTTTACAGTTACTGAGAAGGCTGGGCTTAATGGTAAAGCCGATGCTTTTACTGATGCTGACAATGCCGCGCAAGACGCGATCGTTGACCTAATCAGAAAAACCCTTCCCGGCGTTGGTGTAGTTGTGGAAGAAGTAAAGGCTGGTTCCCGTAAGCCCAAGAGAACGAAACACATTTTGATCCCCTGCACGCTTAAGGGAGCCGATGTTTGGATAACCGTGGATGGAATGGACGGCACAGGCGCGTTCAGGCGCAAGGAATCAGGCGGGATCGCGTGTATGATTTCAATGAGCTATAATGGCGTCTATGTCGCTGGGTTCATATTAGACGTTATTAACGGCGAGTTGGTCTACTACAGACCGGATGGCAGCAAGGTTCACTGGATTGTGCCAGATCAAGAGGACAATCCCCAGGAAGTTCGGTATGAACCTAAGCCTCTGTCAGAGTCATACATCTACCTCAGAGACCGCCTCGACGAGTACTCGCTCATATGTCAATCCATGTTTTTCACCAGAGAGAAAGGTGGATTGTTTAGCGGGTACAACACAGAGCGTGGTTCAATTGGCCTCACGTTTGTGAGGTTATTCCGCGGTGAAGCAGGGGCGGTACTTATGCTACCTCGGGTTGTGACTCCATGGGACGTTGGACCTTTCGTGCTCTTGCGTTACGGCTAGGCTTTGTCTTTCTTAAGATCGACAAAAAGCGTCAGACAGCGGAGCAATTTAATCCCGGCTTCTTTAAGGAGCCGGTGCTCTGGGACTTTGAGGTCATGGTTGTTCATAAATCCCGTGTGGGTGAGTTACAAAAGTGGCTCAAGCAAACGAGGTGGGTGAAGTAAACGAAAAACAGTCTCGTGCTAATGCGCGAGGCTGTTTTCATATTTCTTAAAGAGTTTTTCTAAAATGTTTTGGTATGCTTTTCGAAGTTTTTCGTCAGTTCCATATTCTAGCACTTCGTCATTACGCTCAGTTGCAGCGGCTGTCCAGTTAAAAGACCCGGAGATAAAGCTTTTGTCGGTAACAACAACTTTTAAGTGCATTATCCCGGAGTGATTATCTTCTACAACTGGTATTCCTGCAGTTCTGAGTTCTTTAATAAGCGCTTCTTGTTCCTTTATCCTATCTATTTGTTCTTCATCGGTTACACCACGTACCTCAAGCCCGCGTATTTTTGCTGCAAGCAGGGCATCTCGAATGTTGTCTTTAGTAAACGTATAGACAGCGAAGTAAACAAATTTGTCCGCTGCTTCTATGGTTTCGATAATCTTTTGATCAGCTCGTGCTTCCTGGTTATATATCACCTCTGCTCCGACTGGCTCAGCTCGTAGTTTAGGCTCGACAACTTTTATGTACGAAAGCTGTACGCAAAACGCAGCAAGAATGCCAATGACTAATATATAAACAATATCTCGTTGAAATTTCATTTGAGTAAGCAGGCGAGCAATTGATTAAGCAGGCGAGCATTCTAGCAATCTAACAGGCGAGCAAGAACAAAAGACAAATTGTTCCTTTGCTCGCTAGCTCGCCTGCTCGCCTGCTAACTTGCTATTTTATTCATCAGCTAATGTTTCTCATCTCCCTCTCAATTTCTCTCTTCTTTATATGCTCCCGCTTGTCTACTTTTTTCTTTGCTTTAGCAAGGCCAATTTTAAGCTTTACCAAACCTTTCGCAGTGGAATAGAGCTCAAGTGGAATAATAGTCAACCCTTTTTCTTTACCTAGGAATTTTTTTATCTCACTCTTATTTAACAATAATTCACGAGTTCGAGTGGGGTTGTAGTTGTCATTTGGTGCAAATTTGTACGGGCCAATGTGCATACCCAATATTCTGGCTCCATCAGCATTTACAGAAACAAACGCTCCTTGCATGCTCACATTACCGCTCTTTGCGCTCTTTACTTCGCGTCCCTCCAATACCAAGCCAGCCGTGAAAGTCTCTTCCACAGTATAGTCAAAATAGGCACGTTGGTTCTTTGCTAAAATAGCCATGCCTACATCTTACCATACTAACTACTTACTATTAAATTTGTGTAATTTTATAGTAATTGCAAATATAATATACAAAAAGCCGCTGCTTAGACGCAACGGCTCATAAGTCTATAGTTCTTGATCTCGGCCAAATGTCTGCCGGGTGGCATCTGAAAGATCAAACACTCGGATGATAATCGCACAACTCATTTCACGCAGGGCGTTGATCTCAGCGATATTCTCCGATTTCAGCAGGTACTCCTCAGTAGCAAGGACGTCAACCACCCTTTGCTCAAGCCAAGCACTTAGCCATCTTCCATTCTCTGAGTGAGGTTCTTTCAGGGCATGGCGGACCCTGTGTCTATCCTTCGCTAAGGAAAGGGCAATTTGTTCAGCGACGGACCCATACCCTTTGACGAGATACAGGTTCGTTGTAAACTTCCTGTTCGCCTGAGTAATAAGGTACGACCCTGCAACGATCTGCGCTTTGCTGTAAAAGATAAAACCTTCGTTTCCTCGAGCTATTTGGAGAGCGGCCTGTAACGACTGCTCAGAGCTGAATCCAAGTTCTGTGTAAGTTAGCATCTTGTTTCCTCCTAGATCCCCAGTTCATTTCTAAGGAAGCGGTAGATCTTGCTGATATCCTCTCCAGATACCTTAGCATATTCTTCAGAGATGATCGCCAGTTTTCCAAAGGTTGCTGAATGCATTTGTTCATGACGCAGTACTCCCTGGAGTTCAGCAACATCTCTAGCACCTGCATATTCTAGCATCTGGGCCATCATTTCCTCTTCGTTCTTGAAGTCATGCCGTCTTGGTGTATTAACCATCCCGGCAATATGATCTCTTTCGTGGTCTTGACGAAGAGTAATAAGTGTAAAAGGTCGCCGATGCTTAGGCGGGTCAAGTAGGTCGTCTGGGATTGTTTTATTAGCAAGCGTCGCAGCCACAGTCTCTGCGTAATACTGCCATTCCTCAACTTGGAATGGACGTAGGGCATAACCAGGTGCAATCAAAAATTTGCCTGGGTGGTCAAGACAATAGCTCATTATTGTCAGAAAATGTGTAACAGGTCGAAAGTTATCCATAGTTCCTCCTTCATACGACTTTATATTAAAAAACGAGAGTTGGCAATAAAAGACCCGTCCCATTCAGAACCGGGACGGGTCTTCACACGTGTTTGTAAGGCTCACCGCTCAACACTTCCTGCTTTTATGGTGATAGGGACGGTGATAGAGTTTCCTCGTTTGTCCATTAGAACAATCTTCACTTGGTATTTGGAATTGGGAGCGAGCTGGTTGCAAGGGCATTCCATTACAAGCGTGGCTCCCTCCGGGGAAATTAGGTATGGTTCGTTTGCAAACGTACCTATCCCTGCAGTACCAGCACCTATAAACCCATACAGGCCATCGGTCGGGAACTTTCCAATTACCAGAAATTTGAGCCCTATTCCGCCAGTCGGACCGCGGAATATTGGGCTTCGGACTATGTGAGCATCGAAGATTTCAATCGGTAGGGTCGGGCCGTGCTCGGGCGAGTAATCTACAAAGGTTATTACTTTCGCCGTTTGCAAAACCTGACCAGTAATCGCGCTGATGAGCTCAACTTTGTAGTCATGCTCACCTTGCTTGAAGTCGTCGCTGATGAGGATGTTATAAACCACACGTCGCTCATAGGTTCGGAGCTTTAAGATCTTCGGGTCTTGGCCACCTAAAAACCAGGACTCCGTTTCCCCACTGTTCGAAGCGTATCGCGGAATGTATGTGCGTGTAAAGCGCACTTTGAAATCCAACGTCTCCTCAAACTTCATAGCCCACAGCGTGATAGCGAGTGCGTCACCAGAGTTATAAAACTGCTGGTTTGCGGAAATCATAGCTAGAGGCTCTTGAAATTGTGCGTGGCTCTGTCTTGGGACAAGGGTTGATGCTAGAAGCATCACTGAAAACACGCAGGTAAACGTAAGTTTTTTCACAGTAGCTCTCCTTTATTGTGTTGTTGTTTCGACCAAAAATTTCAGAAAGAAACAGCGTAAGATTATGCATTACATAATTAAGTAACTTTTCGTCAAGGGTTTTATGCATAAATTCATACTATTGTAATTTTAGATGTTTTATGATATAATATAGAAATTGCGAAAGCAGTTAATCCACGAAAAAAGGATGGGTGAATGTATGGTGAAAAGATTTTTGAAGTTTTGCGCTAAAGTATGCGCTTTTCTTTGTTTACTCGACTTAATCGTTGAGTTCGTTATGTTACCACTTGTGGTACTTGGGTTTATGGCTTATAACGCGCTACCTCAGGAGGTCACGCGGGAGAGCTGTTTAGCTTCGGGCATTAAGCTCCAAGACCCGCCGCACTATAGTAATACCGGCAACTTGGTCCACTTCGGGGTGGTCAAGGTGGCGGTGTACTGGAAGGACAGCAACAAGCATTCTCTGAATAATGAGGAAGTTATTTTAGAGGAAACGCAGCGTATTGCCCAGCGCTTTAATCGGATGTTGGGTGGCGCTCCTGTTACTGTCAAGGTTGTGCAAACAAGCGAGAAGCCCGATGTCTGGATTATGGGAAAGCCTGCATCTAGCATGAAAGGCACCTGTGGCAAAGCATACCGTGACATCAGCGGCACAGCCCAGGTATGGCTCGCGGAAGATGCAGGGACTTATGACCCACTGCAGGTCTCACGCATTGTCTACCACGAGCTCGGCCATGTGCTAGGCATGGCGCATGGCGGTGACCATTACAGCCCTATGCGCGAATACATGTCGCGTGACAAAAAATCTGACGACAAAAGGCCATGCGCAACTAGCGAGGTGTATTCGTACCTGCCAACAAGTGAAGCGGAGCTAATTCGCAAACACTTCAGGCACGTGTACGCAGGGTACATTCTCTGCAGTTACGACTGGCCAAAATAGGCTTATTTCACCAAAAAAGTAAACGGTTGCTGAATATCTTTTTCAGCAACCGTTTTCAAATGCTAACGCTCGCGGTATCTGTCTTTATAATTCCTGCTCGACGGGTCAATAGGGTCTCGCTTCCCTTGTTCCGGTTCGTTTGCTTCAAGTAATATGACGGTCATCGCTTGGGGGTAAAGGATGCCGTCTGGGTCGGGCGGGATTCCGTTTGCAGCACAAGCCTGCTTGTGTGCAGTGACCCAGTCTTTAACTTTTTCGAATAATTCGGGTGTAAGCTCAGAGAGCTTAGCTTTATGTGGCGTTGAAATAGCCCGGACCCTGCGAACGCGGGAATTTCCAAGAGTTTTTCGCTCAGACTTCTTAGGCATAGCTCCTCCTTTCTCAGCAGATTAGCCTTTTACATAGCATATCTAAAATAAAGGTAAAAATAAAGGCGCTAGGTTAAAACTAGCGCCAAAGGAGCAGGATGCACCAACCCAAGAACATAAACCAGTGGGTTGGCGTTACATGAGACAGCAGTGCATAGGCCTCGTACTTTGCTATGCCCAAAATTCGTGCCAGACTTGGAATGCTAAACAAGATTCGTTCACTTAGCACGAGCTGGGTAGTCACCGGTGTAGTGACTCCGGCTACCGCCAGCACCCATATCAGGGCAAGTTCAATTGCTGCCGCCGCAGCAATGATATGCGGAACACCATGGTTAAGTACGTAGTACATAACTTGCTGAATTAAATCTGTGTTCATAGATCCTCCAAAGACATATCCGTGGAATTTTGATATTATAATAAAAAGTAAAGTTAGTGTACAGGTATGATTAAGCAAAAGATTCGTGCGCTGGTATTGGATAGCATAAAGGCCTTAGGATTCCCTTCAGATACAAATTTTGAAATATTGACACCCAAGCCCGGCTTTGGAGATTTTTCTTCTAACGCTGCTTTAATTTTAGCAAAGCAGCAGGGCACAAGTCCGCGAGAGATGGCAGACGCTTTGTTGGAAGCTATAACCAAGCACACGCCTTCAGCTATCGACCGAATAGAAATAGCAGGACCAGGATTTATAAATTTTTTCCTTGCAGAAAGTTTTTATACTGACATCACTGCTCGTATTTTAGGCGCAGGTGACACGTGGGGAAGTAACCAGGAGCTAACAGGTAAGAAGATTATGATTGAGTATACAGACCCAAACCCTTTTAAGCCATTTCACATAGGTCACTTAATGACTAATGCAATTGGGGAGTCCCTTTCTCGAATTGTTGAAGCGTCTGGCGCTCACCTGGTCCGCGCAAATTACCAAGGAGATGTTGGGCTCCATGTTGCAAAAGCAATTTGGGCACTTGGGGGCGAAGGCTTGCCTGACAAAAGTCTACCGGTGCAGGAGCAAGCTGAGTACATAGGCCGCTGTTATGTGTTAGGCTCACGTGCGTATGAAGACAATTTAGAAGCTAAAGCTGAAATTGATGTAATAAATAAAAAAGTCTACACACGCGAAGACGAAGTAATTAACGAAATCTATGATTGGGGTAGGGAGATAACATTAGAAGCCTTTGAAGCTATATACAAAAAACTTGGCACTCACTTCAATTACTACTTTTTTGAGTCCGAGATGGCTATAATAGGCGAGAAAATAGTCCGCGCAAATATAGGAAAGGTATTTACAGAGTCCAACGGTGCTATAGTCTTCCATGGCGAAAACTATGACCCGAAACTTCATACTCGCGTGTTCATAAGCTCCCAAGGCCTGCCAACGTATGAAGGCAAGGAACTTGGACTTGTCATGACAAAGTTTGAAAAAGAAAACCCGGATGTTTCTATTACCGTCACCGCAAACGAACAAGCGGAGTATATGAGGGTTGTGACTAAAGCCGTGGAACAATTAGAGCCTTCCATAGCTCCACGCATGCATCATATCTGTCACGGTATGATGCGGCTTGAAGCAGGGAAAATGAGTTCACGCAAAGGAAATGTGGTAACAGGTGAATCGCTTCTTAAAGACTCATATGAGGAAGTGTATGAGAAGGTCTTAGAACGCGACTACTCGCAAGAGCTTAAGGAGAGCATAGCAACAACTGTGAGCGTAGCCGCGCTCAAGTATTCAATCTTAAAACCAGCCATGGGCGGTGACATTACGTTTGATTTTGAAAGGTCTATTTCTTTTGAAGGAGACAGTGGCCCGTACCTACAGTATGCTGCAATCCGTGCTCGTTCTATTTTAAATAAAGCAGCGGAAGCGGGCCTGGCACCGTCCGCTGATTCCCGCAAAGGCCATGAGGTAACACCTCTCGAGCGAGAATTATTTCGTTTTGAAGATGTAGTTTTCAGAGCAGGCAAGGAGTATGAGCCCCACCACATTGTAACGTTTTTAACAGACCTCTCCGCAGCATTCAACCAGTTCTATGGTGCGGGACAAATAGTCGATGCAGCTAATCTCGCCGCACCTTACAAGCTCGCACTGACACACGCCTTTTATATAACTCTTAACAATGGGCTTAAACTTTTAGGTATCAGCCTTCCGGAGAAAATGTAATTTGACTTACACAACTTTGTTGTGTATCATGAGTATATGAAGCATGCAGCAACAACATTTGAAAGAATAAATATTTCACTACCGAAAACCACGGTAAAACTGATTGATAAGTTCGCGCGCAAAGGGGGCAGGAGTCGTTTCATTGATACTGCTGTCCGACGTGTGATCGCTCAAAATAGCTCAAAGCGCATTACAGAGCTTCTCAAAGAACAGGCACAGAAGAATGCAAGCGAAGACCTGAAGATAGTTCAGGAATGGTTTGAATTGGAGCAAGTAACTATGTATGAGAAAAAGAAAGCAAAATCCTAAGCGAGGTGAGATATTTTTAGTAAATTTTGACCCAACAATAGGCTCAGAAATAAAAAAAACGCGTCCGGCTTTAGTTATCCAGAACGATATTTCAAACGCTTATAGTCCAGTTGTTATAGTCGCGGCTATTACCTCACGGAATGCAGATAAGATATATCCTACAGAAGTAAAGCTCACAGAACTACCAAAGACTTCTATTGTGTTACTGAATCAGATTAGGACCATAGACAAGTCTCGGTTGGTTAAGCGCTTGGCAAAAGTATCTCCAAGCACTATGGTTAAGGTTGATTCGGCACTTAAAATTAGCTTGGCGCTGATCGATTTATGACAGAAACACTTGGATTTATTCCTGAGGAGGAGCAAGGTGAAAGCAAAAAGAAGAGTTTGGCAGACAAAGTGCAGGATGTGGTGACGATTGCAGCGTTGCCGGTTATTTTGGCGTCGGGAGCTTCGCCTGAAAAGGCGTTACAAACGGGCGCACTGGGCGATGCATTGGACGCAGCTACTGCGTACGGACGTAAGAAAGAGCTGGACAGAGAGGAGTATTTAAAAAAGCAGTCTAGTAAGCCTCTAGCAGAAATTCCAGCGGAAACTATTCGTGCAAGAGTGCTGAGTGTAGAGTTTACTCCAGTTAGTCGCTCAGGAAATAAAAAAGCACACATTGCACTGCAAACAGATACGCGTGGCGGTATACAGATTCTTACATTTAATACTGGCATTCCAAACAATAGAGCGGCGACTTTGGAAATAACCCAGCAAGATGCTTCTGGTGAATTTGAAGTTCTTGCGTGGAAGCTGTTGCCTGACGGCTCAAAAGACGCGCGCCCGCTCAACAAAATTCGCCTTGCACCTGACCGTGACAAACCCGGGTATTTTAATATAGTATAGTAAATACATTCCTAAAAAAAAGGGGGTTATATGCCGACCAACGGTTTCTCTTGGACATGTTCATGTGGTGAGTCCGGGGTAGGTGAAATTGCGATGCTTGCTCACGCGAGCAAGTGTGAAGATGGTACGATTACGGAAGACAAGTGAGAAAGGGGAGTAATGGCAAACGAAACTGTGAATTTTGATGAAGCTGTAAGAAGGACTCTCAATTACCGACGAGCGGAGATTAAGCTGGACCGTCTGCAGGCATGCTTCGCATGCATTAAGTGGGTATTCATTGTGACTGCTCTGGTCAAAAGCCCAACAATGGAAACAGCACTTCTCGTGATGGCTGCAGTTGGCGTGACACTTGCAAGGTCGCATGCGCTCCGTGAAATGGAACGTCGCAGGCTCAATGTCATGGAGTTGCTGGTGAAAGAAGGAGCGATAAGCGCTAGGGATATTGTGCTCAGTGGTTTCGGTGACCACTGGGAAGCAATGCTTTTTAAGACGGCACGGTACATCTATTTCGGCTTCCTCATTGAGGCGCTGCTTGTGTTTGCTGCATTGGCACAAGTTAGCCACCAATATGTCTGGGTGGGGTGCGCGGTGATTGTTTCCGCGACACTATTTACGATAGTGGTGCGGCGCTTCAAAAGATTGCTTGGCGATTTTGCGATTGAAAAATTTAAAGCAGTTTAGCTGATGCTCCCATTCCGAAGTTGCGTCGGAATGGGAGCTTTGTTTTGTCAAAGGGCTGCATTTAATGTAAAATATGGTTTATGAGTGAAAACCAAGAACAAGTGAAATTTTCAGCTCCAGACTTCAACAAATTAGAATTAGAGGCATTGGAATATTGGAGTAAGGAACACATTTTTGAAAAAACTTTAGAACAAACCCATGCAGGCACTCCATACATTTTTTATGATGGACCGCCGTTCGCAACTGGCTTACCGCACTATGGCAGTATATTGCCTTCGGTAATTAAAGACGTCATACCCCGCTTTTGGACTATGCGTGGGCATTTTGTTCGCAGGCGGTGGGGGTGGGATTGCCATGGACTCCCTATTGAGAATATAGTTGAGAAACAGTTAAAGATTTCTGGTAAAAAGCAGATTGAGGAAATCGGGGTGGAGAAGTTTAATGCTACCTGCCGTGAGAACTTATTTACTTATGCACGCGAGTGGGGAAAGACAGTAAGTCGCATTGCGCGGTGGGTTGACTTTGAAAACTCCTATAAAACTTTAGACAACACATATATGGAGTCAGTCTGGTGGGGACTGAAGCAAATTTGGGACAAGAATTTGATTTATGAAGACAGGAAAGTGTTGTTGTACTGCTCACGCTGCGAAACGCCTATTTCAAACTTTGAGGTTGCCATGGACAACTCTTACCGCGAGGTAACGGAGAACTCTGTGATTGCGAAATTTCGTTTGAAAGCAGGGCAGAAAATTGGAAGTTTTGACGTTGATCATAAGACCTATGCTTTGGCGTGGACTACAACACCATGGACATTGCCGGGGAATACCGCTTTAAATATTGGCGGTGACATTGTATATGTTTTAGTTGAGCAAAATGGAGAGAATTATATTGTAGCAAAGGACCGAATTGAGGTTTTAGGCGAGGGTGGCAAATTTGTCAGAGACATCACAGCTCATGAGCTTGAAGGTCTTGAGTATCTTCCCTTGTTTGAAGGTGTAATTGAAAACCCAGACAATACCGCGCATAAAATTTATATAGAGCCTTACGTTACCACTACCGATGGAACGGGTATAGTTCACAATGCTGTTATGTATGGAGAAGAAGACTACCTTGCTGGAAAGCGACGTCACTTACCTCGTAAGCATATTCTCAACCATAAAGGAGTGTATGAAGAGTTTATGCCGGAACACTTACGTGGGAAATTTTTTAAAGACGCAGACCACTTCGTGCTTGCTGATTTATATAATCGTTCGCTCGCGTATAAAGTCGAGCCATATACTCATTCCTACCCTCATTGTTACCGTTGTGCAACCCCATTGTTTTATAGCGCTATTTCAGCGTGGTTTATAAATATACAGTCTGTAAAAGGCAAGCTTTTGGAAAACAACGAAGCAGTGAACTGGTACCCGAGCCACTTAAAACACGGCCGGTTTGCACAGGGAATTCAAAACGCTCCTGACTGGAACATTTCCCGCAATCGATACTGGGCAACACCCTTGCCGTTTTGGAAGTGTGTTAATTGCAAGCATGTAAGTTGTTTAGGTAGCATTGAAGACATCCGTGCTCGAGCGAGTAACTTTGCTGAAGTGTACCCAAATTATGCTCCAGAAAAGGACCTAAACGACATTTCAGTTATTGACCTACATAAGCCGTTTATAGACCGTGTTGTTATTGCGTGTGAGAAATGCGGAAGCGAGGGTCGTAGGATTCCAGAAGTAGTAGATTGTTGGGTAGAGTCTGGTTCTATGCCATTTGCAGAGCTGCACTACCCATTTGCCAACCTCCAGGAGTTTGATAACCGTTTTCCTTCAGATTTTGTTGTTGAATACATACCTCAGACGCGTGCGTGGTTTTATGTTATGCACGTTATCTCTTCTATCATATTTGGCAAGTCCCCGTTCAAGAATGTCATGACCACGGGAACTATTTTGGGGGAGGATGGCACCAAGATGAGCAAGTCAAAAGGCAACTACCCTG
The DNA here is from genome assembly GCA_035628335.1 of Patescibacteria group bacterium. GTDB lineage: Bacteria > Patescibacteriota > Doudnabacteria > UBA920 > UBA920 > DASPKA01. The sequence goes on from DASPKA010000073.1 coordinate 13,930, forward strand.
ACCCGAACATAGTGATTGAGAAGTATGGCGCGGATGCGCTGCGTATGTACATGTTAACCTCTCCGGTAACGAGCGGAGAAGATGTAAGTTTTTCTGAGAAACAGGTTTCGGAAACCGTGCGTAAGGTTTCGGTAATTTTCTACAATGTGTGGACATTTTACCGTTTGTATGACAAGTCCGTGCGTTCAAGTGTTGTGCCAAACACCGCCCATGCGCTAGATGTGTGGATGATAGAAAAGCTTAAGCAGGTCAAGGCTGATGTGACGGCTCACATGGAAAGCTATAACACTATGAAGGCTGGAAAAGAGCTTATGGGTTGGGTCACTGACCTTTCGACGTGGTATGTAAGGCGTTCACGCGACCGTATTAAACTTGGCGGAAGTAACGGGCAGATTGCGCTCGATAATTTGTTTTTTGCCATCACTGAAACATGCAAGCTTCTGGCTCCATTTATGCCGTACTTGTCTGAGACTGTTTTTCGTGACTTGACTGGTAAAGAGTCAGTCCACTTGGAACAGTGGGGCGAAGTTACACCAGGAGATGCTACTACAATTCAGAACATGGAAGCAGCGCGAAAGATTGTTGAAGCAGGTTTGTCGTTACGCAAGGACTATAATTTGAAAGTTCGCCAATCGTTGCTTGAACTCAATTACACAAGTATTTCAGCTTTACCTATAGATGTAGAGGCGATTATTGCCGAAGAGTTGAACGTGAAGAAAGCTGCTCACGCAATTAGTCTTCCCACTGGGGAGTTTTGGAAGGAAAAGATTGAGGCGCATGTAGCGCTGAATATAGAAATAACCGATGAGCTAAAAAAGGAAGGCTTGGCACGTGATATTGAACGTGAGATACAGGCAATGCGTAAAAAAGCTGGATTGCAAGTTGGTGAAAGTATTGACCTATACTACAACAGTAAAGACCCTGTGTTTACGGAAGTTCTGTTGATGCTCGTAGACCAGAAAAAAACGTTTATTCGGCATATGAAGTCAGACATAGAAGTTGAATCTGACTTTGAAGCTCAAGTCGACATACACGGAACTACTGTGTGGTTCGGCTTGGTTAAAGTGTAACAATATAACAAAGGAGTGGTTGTATGGGCTTTGAGTATGTTCTGTTTGGGGTGTTAGTAGGTATAGTTGCCCGGGTAGTTTGTTCCACACATAAGGCACCCGCAAATTTCAGGGAGCGGCCTGAAACTGAAGCGCAACGCACGGCAAGGTTATTTATGGTTGCTGTTCTAACAGCGGTGTTTGGCGCTGTGGCAATCGTTTTTCCCACTTTTATGCTGTTGTGGGAAGTTCACAGTGTGTTGGCACCAGGGTACCCGGCTGCGCTATTTGCGTTTTTTGTTCTGCCTGGGATGCTTTCGTTCGCATTTTCCACTGCAAGCATTGGTAATGCGTTGCTCTACGCTGGGGTGCACTTTGCAACGGTACTTGCCATACTTATCTTGAAGACGCCAGCTGATAGCCCTCATAAGCTTGAGCTGTCATGCTATCTTTTCGCTTCTACAGTAGTAGCCGGCCTGTGTGGTCCGCTGGTAATGGCAGTGTTTCGGAAACACAAGTCTGCTGGCTAACTGAAAAAGCCGCCTCAGAGGGTTATACTGAGACGGCTTTTACTATTCGTGGTTAGCGTCTACTTTGAGCTTTTTAAACGTCACGAAGATACATTCATAGATTTGGAACATGGCAATCACAATATTGGCCGCGATTAACAGGACGTATAGAGCACCGGTAATGTAGTCCTTAGGCGATCCTGTTACCTGAAACATGGAAAGCACCATTCCAAGAACAGGAGGTGCAAAAATACTTATGAATATCACTCGAAGCGAATAAAAGCAACTAAGCGAGCGTCGCATGACGTCGTTAAGGTCAATACGACGACCAGTGCGAGACTCAATCCTGTATTGAGCAATGAGCGGCAGACTTAGCTGTAGGGTGACATTCCCCACTATGAAGGGGAAAAGCCATGCATCTCCCAGGTACTTAGGCGGTGCTACAATACACACATAAGTACCCAGAGCGGCGTAGCCGAGCAATAGCAAATGGTAGCCTAACAAACGGAATTTCAGATTCATAGAGTCTCCTTTTTGGTGATGCGGAAAATGCTTGTTTGATTTATATACTCTGCAATTACTTTCACCATTTGTCAAGTATACTAGGATTTGTTTGTCAATTAAACCCCACACTGTACTACAGTTGTAGGGGTTTAGATACGCGGCCAAAAGCTGGCAAGCCACTTAGCTTTGAGCAGTTCAAGGATTCGTATATCCCTGGGTTGTATAAGTCCTAAGCGGACGAGTTTTTCTTCGAGCGTATGCTTTTTCATGCTCCCGTTTCTTAGACCGTGCTTTCTTGGGATATGCGGGCAACCCTTTGTGTTTGGGCACCATTCGGACTTGTACGCCTCTGTGCCTTTCAGTGCATGCAGGGGTTTCCTGTAGTGCAGATGCACCCATTTTCCATCATAAGGCAAGCAGAACAGGTACTCTGTGTAACCTTTCAGTCTACTGCGGTAGCCTACGAGCCGTTCATTGTCGTCACTCATCTCCTTCGTCCTTTCTTTTTTTGTTTAGCTCTCCAAGCTTCAAGCTTGTCTTTCAGGGTTGGTTGCGGTTTGAGTTTACGCCAGTATTTTCTGCACTGTTGCAGGATGTAGTGATACAACTGAGCTTGCCATTTTTTACTCCAAAATACTTCTGGGTGATTCTTTATGATTATAGCCTTAATTTCCCTCGCATTTGGGTGTTTTTCAGGCTGATCAAAGAACGGATCTACCCATTCATGAATCTCTTTCGTCGTAGGCACAAGATCTATGTGATCGTCTTTAGTCATTTGGTCAAAATCCACTCGCGGAAGTATGAGGTGAGTGCTGCCGAATGCATTAATGTCAGACTTTCTCGGTCTATTAGTTCTCATAGTGTCCTCCTTTATTTTTATTCTAGTACTTATATCCTAGATTTTCAACATGCGTTTATTTTCAAATATAAAAAAATGTGGTATGATATATTTAATCAAAGTAATTCATTGTGAAATATAAATAAAAAGTTTTATGAAAGTAAAAGATCTAATGACCAGTAAGGTGGTGACGGTAAACCCGGACACCCCCATCTCAGAAGTCGCAGACATACTCCATAAATTCCATTTTACGGGCGTCCCAGTAGTGGATGACAACGGCGTTCTTTTGGGCGTTATTATGGAGCGCGATTTCATAACTGCAGACAGCAAAATATACCTGCCCACGTATATCAAAATGCTTAAGGACATAGACGTGGTCAATGGCGATAAGCGTTTTATGAACGAAGATGCAAACGCCATTATGAAGCTCAAAGCAAAGGATGTTATGAACACATACATTGTAACAGTGAGCGAGGACGCAACCATAGAGGAAGCAGCCGAGCTGTTTGCCACCAAGCGCGTTAACCCCATTCCGGTTATAGACGGCTCTCACCACGTGGTTGGGGTTATCTCCCGTAGTGACTTAATAGAACTCTTTACACACAAAACCGTGAAGGCAACCCGTGAACACCAAACTCGTTTAGTAGACCGGCAGGTGAGCACAAGTTACAAAGACTTGCGATCTCGTTTTACCTTAGTTGCCCGCACTCGTGTGTCCATATGGTGGGTCATTGCTTTTGGTCTTATGGTAATAGGGTTTGTTATTGGTCAGGCATGGTTAGTTAATCTCGGCTAAATTTGAGATAATTACTCTATAACCATGAGTAAGATTTTTGAGGTCAATGCTATAATGTTGAAAAGGCAGCCGGTGTTCGAGGCCGACTGTCTTTTTACCATTCTAACCCGTGAGCAGGGCAGGCTTTTGGTTAAGGGCAGGGGGGTGTTAAAGCCCTTGTCTAAACTGTCTGGTGGACTACTAACCGCAGCTCATAGTCGTTTGCGTCTTACAGAAGGAACTATTCCCACCGTAACTTCAGCAGCTCCAGTCCGAGTGTTCGGAGCACTTATGGAAAGCCCGGAGAAAGCTCGTTTAGCGTGGACCGCGCTGGAGGCTGTACTTCGTTCTACAGTTGAAGCCAGACCTGAACCAGTGTTGTTTGATTTACTGCTGCGGTTTTTGGAGAATTTAGATGGGGCTCAAGAAGCAGACGAAAATCTGGTAAAAGTTTTTCTGTATCAGCAGTGCGAGATACTAGGTTATGGTATGCCAGAACCGCACGAACGCTTAAGCTTCTCAGACGTCCTACACGCCTTCGAGTACAACTTTGAAAGAAAACTACTCACTTTAGATACTATATAGCCCAACTGTCATTCCCGCGAAGGCGGGAATCTATTGACCTGGTTCAGAATTCTTGAGGTAGGTTTCCTAGAAGAATCTCTCTTTTTTCAGACCATTACGTCTTGTAAGAAGCAGCTACGCAAGACTGCATTTGACAGTAGCACAGCTTGGGCTCTGCTCAAGCGTTGTGTACTCCGCCTTTAGTCTGAAAAAAGAGAGATTCTTCTAGGAAACAGCTATTTATAAAAACTGAAAATACATTATGTTAGATCCAGATCCAACACAACCTCCTGCACAGTCAGGGGAAAACAATTTCGTAACTAAACCGGCTGTGCAAACAGTGTTTGATTTACAGACACAGACTACATTGGGTAGCAATGCTATGGTGGAAGACAGCTTTTTTAAACGTAACAAGTGGTTTATCGTACTCACGGTAATCGCGTTTTTAGTCATAGGTTCACTAGCGTACATAGCGTTTAGGCCAAAAGCAGTTATTCGTACCGCTGAAGCGGTGATCGACTTACGTGTGGTAGCTCCGTCGGAAATAAAGACTTCAGAAGATGGGGTGTACCAAATCAGCCTTAAAAACAATGACAAGGAAAATTTAAAAGGTCTTAGGCTTGAGCTCATCCTTCCCACAGATGCTAAAGTGACTGAGTCTATAAACAAAGCAGAGAATGCGGAAATGACGCTCTTTAAGTTGCCTGATTTAAAGTCTGGGCAAGACTACCAGTTCTTTGTAAAGATTAAGTTGTCAGGCAACTCAGGTTCTTCTCAGGACATTAAGGCTATTTTGTCTTATCAGTTTGCCAGTTCAAACCTTGAGTTCAAAAAGAATACTCAAACTTCAGTGTTCTTAACACAGTCAGGAGTTGAGCTTGAAATAGTAGGGCCTACGGAAACCACCCAGAGTCAGTTAGTGATATATAATCTCAAGTACAAGAACAACTCAGATAAAGTGGTACACGGTGCGCGGTTAAGTTTAGCTTTGCCACCTGGGTTTACGCTTGAAAGCGCAGAGCCAGAAGTTTCTACCAAGCCTGTCACATGGA
>DASPKA010000074.1:0-2015 GCA_035628335.1 Patescibacteria group bacterium
TAGAAAACCATATAATTAGTAGACTATGTCATTTAAAGTTGGAATTGTTGGCTTGCCAAATGTAGGTAAGTCTACCCTATTTAACGCGATTACAAAATCTCAAGCACTTGCAGCTAACTACCCCTTTGCAACTATTGACCCAAACGTTGGAGTGGTACAGGTTCCTGACGAAAGGCTAGCAAAGCTTGCGGAGTTAGAAAACAGTGAAAAAGTTGTGCCTACTCATATAGAGTTTGTTGATATAGCTGGACTGGTAGCAGGCGCACACAAAGGTGAAGGTCTTGGGAATCAATTTTTATCACATATTCGTGAGGTTGATGCGATTTTAGAAGTTGTTCGCTGCTTTGAAAACTCTGACATCATTCATGTAAATGGCTCTGTTGACCCTAGCCGAGATGTTGAAACTATAGCAACAGAACTTATGCTGGCAGACCTGGCCAATGTTGAAAAACGACTAGAAACTGTTGGTAAACTCGTAAAAGCGGGCGACCGGGAAGCCACGGTTAAAAAGCAAGTTCTGGAGAGGTATAAAGCAGCGCTTGAGAAGGGTGAAATGGCAAGCACGGTTACCCTGACACCAGACGAACAAGAATGCAGCAAGGACGTGCAATTGCTCACCACCAAGCCCTTTCTGTATGCCGCAAACTCTGAATATGATTTAAGTTTAAAAAAATACAAGACTTACGACTTACGACTGCCGACTTACGACTTAATCCCCATTGATGCAAAAATTGAAAGTGAGCTTGCACAGCTTGAAGATGCAGAAAAAGCTGAGTATCTAACTGAGCTTGGGCTGGATGAGTCTGGGTTAGACAAAATTATAAAAGCAGCTTACAAAACTTTAGGTCTGATCACTTTTATTACTGCAGGACCAAAAGAAAGTAAAGCCTGGACCTGTAAAGCTGGTAGCCTCGCCCCTCAAGCAGCCGGCAAAATACATACCGACTTCGAAAAAGGCTTTATTCGCGCTGAGGTAATTCAGTGGGACAAGCTTTTAGAAGCTGGAGGCTACGGTGGTGCCCGCGACAAAGGCTGGCTGAGGGTGGAAGGTAAAGAGTATGTAGTTCAGGACGGGGACGTAGTACATTTCAGGTTTGCAAATTAAATAATGAAAGCCTTGTCGCGATAGCAACAAGGCTCAGAAATTTTAGACGTTATGTCCCAAAGCGGTAAGCTCATCCAGTGACACCACGGCTTCTTCCAAGCAGTTAGGTATCGGAATTGCCAAGTAGCCACGGGCGATATTACGTGTGCCTGGATAGCGGTTAGAGATTGCAAGCGTGAATGCCGTCAGTGGCGGCATTACACTGGTTTGTCGGGCGACAACATTTTGTGCTATCTTTCCGACATCCAACCGAAATTGGAGAGGTGCAGAAGAAAACCATATCTGTTGTCTTTCCAGTGATGGCAATGCTACCGTAACATTGATTCGTCGGCTTTTTGGAACTCCGCCCTTCATACCACGGTTTTGCTTGGTCATTACCGCAGAAGGGATGAAAAAATGTCTAGCCATTGGGTCCTCCATATACGTAGAATGTGGTCTTATAACTATAAAACAATGAATCCGGCTTGTAAACCCCCGACTGGACAAATTCAGCAATATTTAATATAATTTAGTAAATCATTAATCATATTCCTTGCGCCATTGAGCGCAGGGATTCCTGCTTATTTAATTAAGTGGGTCCGCCAATGAAGCGGAGAAGGAACACCCTTTAATGCCAAAATATGAACTCATGTACCTGCTCGGAAGCCATATTAGCGACGACCAGATACCAGGCATAACTGAATCAGTTAAAAAGTTTTTAGGCGAATTTGGCGCCGAAAATGTTGAGGAAAACCAGATTGGTAAGAAGAAACTTGCTTACCCTATCAAGAAAACCAGAAATGGCTACTATGTTGTGGTTACCTTTGACATGACAGGCTCGAACATTAACGCCTTCGAGGCAAAAGTTCGCTCACAGAGTAACAACATCATCCGCCATCTAATCGTCAACTTAGATGAGCACTTAGTCCGC
>DASPKA010000075.1:0-7989 GCA_035628335.1 Patescibacteria group bacterium
TCCGCTCGGTCTGCTCAAGAGCAGAGGTTAAAGCCAAGGCTGCCGACACATGGTCTAAATGAGCTCCGACGGGCAAAACAACAGAAACTCTTTTAGCATTCTTTATGCTCTCCAAAATTTGTTGAAAGATAGATAGTTCCATGAGAAAGATTTAAATTTGTGTTATTATTTTATAGGTAAGAGTGTGTATTGTCAACGTCAAAAAGCCTTTATTTATGAGAAAATCCAGTAAAGTTTCTTTAGAAGAAATTCCGGAATTTGCTAAGAAAATTGCAAAAGAGCTCAAAGGGGGAGAAGTCCTGGGTCTTGTAGGAACCCTAGGCGCTGGAAAGACAACTTTTACTAAGGAACTCGGGAAATTGCTTGGTATTAAGCAGATTATGCCCAGTCCAACGTACTTGTTAATGAACAAGTACACTGCTCGTTTAAACAAAAAACCTTTAGATTTCTACCACCTAGACGTTTACCGCCTTAACTCCCCCCAGGAATTCCTAGATCTTGGAATAACCGAATTTTGGCAGAAACCCACCACCCTAACTGTAATAGAATGGGCAGATAAGGTAGAAAAGGTTTTGCCAAAGGAAGCGAGGTATATATTTTTTAAGTAATATACCTCTAGTGCCAAGGGCACGAGAAGGGGAGGCTCCATAGAGGTCTCCTCAATGGAGGGGGCGACGCTAGCCCCTATAATAGCCATGGGCAGATAAGGTAGAAAAGGTTTTGCCAAAGGAAGCGAGGTATATATTTTTTAAATGAAAAAAATAGTCTTATTTATTTTCATATCGACCAGTCTGTTGCCGGACTTAGCTTTGGCTCAGTTTGATTCACTCGAAGAACGTCTTACGCCTCGTGAGCCACAGGTTCAGACACGGTCTGCGAGTCTGCCGCCAGAAACCATAGAAGCCTGGCGAGCGACTTTTTCTGTGGACAGGAGCAACCTGCTGCGTCAGGAAAGTTCATATGCTGCATATCAGAATTACGCATTTGGTTTGCCAGGCGAAGCAAGAAAAAAAGAGACTTACCCCTTCGATCTTTCAAGGATCTATGAATGGGTAAAGCGACAGGCTGCTGACATAAACCAAAAACCGGTGAGTGCAGAACTTGAGATTAAAGACGGCAAAGCAGTGAAGTTTGTAAACTCTTCTACGGGTGTTGAAGTAGATGTTTTGGACTCAACATTGAAAACAGCAGCAGCTTTGGAAAAGGGTGGAACAGAAGCAGTGCTCGTGGTCAGGACCACACAGCCAGAAAAGACCCTAGCACAGACCAACAATCTCGGTATAAGAGAACTGGTTTCTGTTGGTACTTCAAGTTTTGCTGGGAGTCCAGCAAACAGAATTCATAATGTAAAGTTAGGTGTTTCGCACATTTCCGGAGTCATTGTTCCACCAGGTGCTACTTTTTCCTTTAATGACAACGTGGGAGAGATTTCAGCTACCACTGGATATAAAGAGGCGTTAGTGATTAAGAGAACAGGGACGGTGCCAGAAGCCGGGGGTGGTATGTGCCAAGTTTCTTCTACAGTTTTCCGTGGTGTTATGAATGGGGGCATGAAAGTTACTACTCGCAGGAACCATGCATACTCCGTGCAGTACTACAATCCACCTGGGACAGACGCGACTACATACAACCCAACTCAAGACTTTAAGTTTGTAAACGACACTCCGGGAAGTCTGTTAATCTGGGCAGAGTATCCAACCAAGAGTACGCTTGTCTTCAAGTTTTACGGCACAAAGGATGATCGTGTGGTAAAGGTAAATACACCCATTTCCTATGACAAAAAACCAGACGGATCGCTTAAAGCGGAGTGGTCCCGTACAGTGACTTTAAATGGTAAGACTCGTGAAGATGTATTTAAGTCAGTATATTTGTCTCCAAACTTGTTCCATAAACATGAAGAAGAGGGTAAGGTTGGTCCGAACGGTCTTTTGTTAACTCCGGTGGAAAACACCAGCACAATAAAGCCCGCTCCAACGACTCCTGCTACCTCTACCCCAACTCCCCTAGACTCTACTCCAACAAACTCAGCACCTACTACTCCATAAACGCATGAAGATTCTTTATATTATTACACAAGGAGAACAGGGCGGAGCGCAAAAAAATGTTTTTGACTCAGCCATGTTTATGAAAGGCGCTGGACTTACCGTATATGTTGCCCATGGCAAGTTACAAAAAGTAGGTGATGAATGGTTGGATCGAGAGCTTTTAGAAAATAAGTTCGAACTAAGTGACACACACGTATTATCATCACTGCGTCGAAGCATTAACCCATGGCATGACATTAAAGCTTTTTTTCAAATTTACCGCCTAATTAAAAAGCTCAGGGTAGATATTGTTCATGCCCATAGCTCAAAGGCCGGAGTGCTTGCAGCCTGGGGAGCGAAGTTAGCTGGGGTAAAGTCAGTCTACACCGCTCATGGCTTTGTGTTTTTAGAACCGTTGAGTAAGTTAAAAAAAGCTTTCTACATAGCTGCTGAATACTTAGCGTCCTTTGCAAGAGATCTTACGCTGACTGTATCCGAGTATGATCTCATTATGGGGCAAAAGTTCCATGTACTAAGAAAGTCAAAGTCAAAAGTACTGCATAATGGAATAGACCCAGCAAAGCTAACAGCGGTACTTTCAGCTGCGGAAGCAAGGCGTGTTTTGTTTTCCATACTAGGAGTTCCGGACACTGGAGAAAAACTTGTTGGAACAGTGGCAAACTTGTATGAGACTAAGGGTCTGTTTTTTCTAATACAAGCTGCAAAGAAAAATAGTCAGGGTATACGGTATATAGTTATAGGGGAAGGAGAATTACGCCCACAGCTGGAAGCTCAAGTGGAGCACGCGGGTTTGAAAAATTCTTTCCATCTTCCGGGCAGCATCCCTGATGCGTATAAGTATTTAAAAGGTTTTGACTTGCTAGTATTGCCTTCTGTAAAGGAGGGTTTTCCGTATTTTGTGCTTGAGGCTTTAGCAGTAGGCATGCCCATAGTTGCCACTCAAGTTGGCGGAATACCTGAAGCGCTTGAAGGACATGAAGCGTATTTGGTAGCCCCACGAGACCCACACGTCCTCGCAAATGCCATTGCTAAACACTTTGAAAACCCTGCTCGAGAGACCTTCACACTTCCCAAGGAGTTCTACGTAAGTAATACAATGCAATCGCTTTTGGCGTCATATAAATCAATACTATGATCACATATTCACTACATAGCTCATCGCTTTCTTCTTTGGCGCCGGATGCGGTTATTTTTTTGGAAAACGCAATGCATCCTGATTTGGAGTGGACAACACCTCATTTTGGTGTTCTAAATGAGTACCAAAAGTTTTTTATAGTGAAAGGGGGCGCGTACCCAGTCCTGCTTGCAAAAAACATACAAGATGCGCAAGCTGGATTTTCCCATCTCGGTACTGTGCGAACACTGGTTGTTGTGGCGCCAGACTTGCTCTGCAGTATAGACACACTTAAAGTTATTGATGATCGCTTTAGCCGTTATAGTAAAGCAGTTAGTGTAAGGTGCGTCGGACAGTGGTCAGAAGAAGTTTTACAGTTGTTTAACTGTAAGCAGATTCTCAAAACTCTTTCTGTTTCACCTCCCAACCTCATGACACCGCAGATTTTTGCGGAAACATTTGCATCTTTAATAAAAGATGATGCAGTTACGCTTACTGTTCATAATAAAAAAGATCTGGAAGTCTTGAGCATGGGCGGGGTACTGGCAGTTTCAGCGGGTTCAAGTAATGAACCGCGCCTGCTTACACTCCATTATGCTGGTGACCCAAAAATCAAAGTGCTTGTTGCGGGGAAAGGGGTTACGTTCGATAGCGGTGGATTAAGCTTAAAGAGGTCTGACCGCATGCATGAGATGAAGTTTGATATGGTAGGTGGTGCGGAAGCATTGTCGGTAGTACTGCTCTGTGCGCGTATGAAATTACCACTTACAGTCACCGCTGTTGTGCCAGCTTGCGAAAATTTACCTTCTGGTACCGCGTTTAAGCCAGGAGATGTCATAACCTCATATGCTGGGAAGACTATTGAAGTGTTGAATACCGATGCCGAAGGCAGACTTATATTAGCAGACGCATTGGCGTATGGTATCGCGGAATATAAACCGGACATTGTAGTGAGTATAGCAACGCTTACATCAAGTATTTTCAACGCACTCGGAAGCAAGATAGCTGGGTATTTCTCTTCTGATGAAAACCTGGCTAAACAGTTTGAAGATGCAGCAAAGCTAAGCAGCGAGTACGTGTGGCGTATGCCCCTTCACAGTGGATACCAAGACGAACTCAAAAGCAAAGTTGCAGATTTGCGAAATGTAGGCAAGCAACGGTGTGATGGTATATTTGCTGCGCTTTTTCTCAAGCAGTTTACGGGGGACATTCCCTGGCTCCACTTAGATATGGCCGGCGTAGCTTGGAAGGACGAAGCTCCAACCGGAGAAACTCTGCTTACTGTATGGAATTTCCTTAAACGGCTATAATACCTATACATGATAAATTCAGTAAATCCAGAGAAAAATGAAGAAATTAAAACTCAAGACTCTCGAGAGCAAGAGCTTGAGTTTTCTTTGCGACCGCGCAAGTTAGAAGAATATATCGGCCAGGAACAGTTAAAAAGTAATTTGCGTGTACTTATGGGTGCCACTCAGGCTCGTGGAGAAATTTTGGAGCATATTTTACTTCATGGGCCTCCTGGTTTAGGTAAGACAACCCTAGCACATATATTGGGCCGAGAAATGGGAGTGAATGTACGGACTACTTCAGGGCCTGCTATTGAGCGTGCAGGTGACTTGGCAAGTCTCCTTACTAATCTTTCGGAAAACGACATTTTATTTATAGACGAAATCCACCGCCTCAACCGGACTGTTGAGGAGATACTTTATCCAGCCTTAGAAGATGGCGTGTTAGATATTGTTATAGGCAAGGGGCCTGGTGCACGAAGTATCCGTATGGAGCTACCTAAATTTACCTTAATTGGCGCAACTACCAGATTTGGTTCTATATCTGCCCCGCTCCGTGACCGATTTGGTGCAGTGTACCGTTTAGAGTACTACGACCCACAGGAGCTTGCAAAAATCATCCAGCGTTCTAGTAACATTTTAAATGTAACTATCAGCGAAGGAGCAGCAGAGGAGATTGCTCGCCGCTCACGATTTACTCCACGTATCGCAAACCGCTTACTACGCCGTGTGCGTGATTTCATGCAGGTTTCGGGGCATGATACAATAGAAGAACAACATGTTTACGATGCACTACACATGTTGCAAATAGACTCACTCGGGCTGGACCGTAACGATCGCAGGATCCTGGAAATTCTCTTGGACAAATTCCAAGGTGGTCCGGTAGGATTAAGCACAATTGCCGCTTCAGCAAGTGAAGAGGTTTCTACGGTGGAGGACGTGTACGAACCGTTCTTGCTGCGTCTTGGTCTCATAGCACGTACCCCAAAGGGTAGAGAGCTTACTGATGCTGGAGTGCAGCATATTAAAAACTACAGGTCATGAATTTTGATCATATTATATATATAGTCACGTCCACTATCTTCCTTGGGGTAACTGGAATTTTGTTTTTTCTCTCACTTTTTGGGGTATATATTTTTGTTCGGTATGGGAGAACTACCATTATTACCATCCCTGTAAGTATTGTTTTTGTAGTAATATTCATTACAATTTTCGCTAGTGCCTTCCAAACCTTAAATAGTCTGTCATAATACATGGCTAAGGAATTGTTTCCGGGTCTACGACCTGAAGAAAAAATATACATAGTAGTACGAGAGCACTGGGTGCTCTTGTTGCTTAAGGTTTTGGTGTGGGTCCTGTTGGTAGTTATAGGACTTTTATTTTGGTACTATGTCCCTGCGCAGTTTGTGGAGCTTCAGAGCGGTACTCCTGCTATTATAGTCAGTTTGATTTCGCAGGTGTACGTGTTGTTTCTTGCAGTGTATTTGTTTTTAGTGTTTGTAATGTATTACTTAAACATCCACATTATTACGAGTGAGCGAATAGTGGATATAGACCAAAAAGGATTATTTCATCATAGGATTTCTGAGCTACACATTGAAAAAATGGAAGACGCGACGAGTGAAGTAAAAGGAGTGCTAGGCACATTATTCAATTATGGAGATGTATATATTCAGACTGCAGGTAATACTGAGCATTTTGATTTTGAGAACGTCCCCGACCCTGGCGCTCTGGTAAAAATAATATTAGACTTGTACGAGCAAAGAAGTAACGTACACAAAGAATAGTATGAAAATTGTAATCATGGCCGGCGGTAACGGTACGCGTTTATGGCCACTTTCCCGCAGCTCACAACCAAAACAGTTGTTGAAATTAATAGATAATAAAACGCTTTTGCAGAATACTTACGAGCGTTTTTTGAAACTTTCTGCTAAAAAAGATATCTATATTGCAACTACGCAAGAGTATCAATCTTCAGTACGCCTTCAGTTGCCTGGGGTTCCGGAATCGAACTATTCTATTGAAACCGCCGCAAAATTTCTTGGTCCAGCAATTGGCTTAGCAGCGCTTGCAGTAGAGCAACAGGCTCCAAACCAGCCAGTGATGTTCGCGTGGGCAGATCACCTCTTTGAACCGGAAGGCAAATTAATAGCATTGCTAAAAAAAGCAGAGAAGTATGTGAAAAAGAACCCAACAACAGTTTTTGGTATTGGAGTTACGCCGCAATTTGCTCATACTGGCCTCGGCTACATGCATAAAGGCAACATTTTAGACACAAGTATGGGGTTATATCAATTAGATTCATTTAAAGAAAAACCTGATTTAGCTACTTGTGAGACCATGATTGCTTCAAATGAGTACCTGTGGAATGCAGGAATTTTTGTCTGGAATTCTGCTTACCTTTTGTCACTGTTTCAAAAGTATGTACCTGAAATTTACTCAGTGTTGGAGAAGATCCGTCCATATATCGGGACAAAGAAACAAATGTGGGCAGTGAAAAAATACTATAGGTTCATGCCCAAAGTTGATATAGAGAAAACCTTACTGGAGAAGATAGAGCATGGTATGGTTGTAGCTGAGCTTTCTGTAAAGTGGGCTGATATTGGCAGCTTTAAAGCTATTAAAGATGTCCTTTCGAAACCAAACGATAATTTGACTCATGGTCTCCAGGTGCATGTGACTTCAAGCGGTAATTTAATTTATAATTTTTCTAAGAAACAACTTGTTGCACTTGCTGGAGTACATAACTCAGTTATTTTGGTAACAGATGATGTGGTGTTGGTTGCAGCTAAGCACGAGAGCGAGAAGGTGAAAGAAATAATACATATCGTCCAAAACGATAGAAAATTGAAAAAGTATTTATAGGTGAAAAACAGAAAACCCTTACTACCACTGACAGTAAGGGTATTAAGATGCTTAAATGCGTTTGTAGTGGGTGTATAGTACACCATACTCACTATCAAACTCTGCTTGCGGCATGTCATCTATAACCATGCTCACGGTGGCGCCGCGCATAAGCTGTTTTGCAGTTATTTTGCGCGATATCCCAAGCTCGCGGATTTGTCTTTCAGCATTGGCAACATTGCCTCCAGTCCACAGGGTAATGGGGTATGTCTCCGCAAGTTGAATGACAAGATTTACAACCTCAGGTTGAAGCTTGCCGTTTTTGTCTACCAGAGTACCTTCCACATCCACACAGACATCTTCATAAAATCTTCCCGCAAAGATTCCGGGCTTTGGAGTCAGGTCTGCTTGCTGAACTGACTTAGTAAGTTCATCGAGCAGCAAGTTGCCAAACATGCTTTTCGCCAGACTCAGCCATTCGGCTCTAAAAGCCTCGTCCTTTGCTTCGAGATAAGGAAGGTTGTGTTTCAGAATACTCAAGGCATTACTTTCCACTTCGGCGTACACGAGATCCACCGCGAGCGGGTCAGGTGGTCTGGTGTTTGCTTGGGCTATAAGACCGGGAATATCGCTTGCCCTTAAAGGGAGCTGCCCGTAGACTACATTGGGTCGCGCTACAGCAGCGTGATACCGTTTG
>DASPKA010000076.1:0-16023 GCA_035628335.1 Patescibacteria group bacterium
CCTCGGCACCACAGGTCATCACGACTGCACTACGTTGAATTCCATTCTTCGAATGAAATTCAACTACGTTCCGTCGTGTGCCCCTTATCCCAAAAACCCTTTCATTCCTATTGACTCCACTCCGTTCCGTTGGTATAAGAAGTTAAGTGGTTTCGGGAGCCCTTGAAAAATTTATTAATAATTACTTTTTAATATAGGTCACATAGGCTGTTAATATAAGAAGTAGAATAGCCACAAACAGGGAGAATTTCCGCCAAAGGCGGATCTGCCTATGGCATGACACTTCCATGATTGAATGGCGAATTCACTATGAAAAAAATTATTCAAAATATAGTGTTGGTGATTGCTGGGGTGGTCTTTTTGGGAATTATTGCAAATAGCTTTGTTCCCAAGGATACCGCTAAGCATATAACCTTAAGTGAAATAGCTCAGTTAGTGATTGATGGTAAGATTGCAAAGATTGACGTAGAAGAAGGTAGTCGAGCTGTAGCGTATGAGACCTTGGACGGGAAAGGACAGGTATATACAGCTACACTTTCACCAGATGAAAAAGTTACTGAGTTTTTGAAGAACAATGGTGTTGATGGTGAAAAAATGCGTAGAGTTCAAATAGACTACAAAGAACCGTCAGGCGCTAAGAAAGCGCTCTATATTTTAGGGCCATATGTCTTCTTCTTTATCTTGGCTGGTTTCGCAATTTTCCTTTTTACCAGGCAGATTCAAGGTCAGAACAACCGCGCACTTTCATTTGGGCAGGCAGGTGCAAAGTTGCCGGACGAAACCAAAGTACCGGTAAAGTTCACAGACGTTGCAGGTGCGCGGGAGGCCAAAGAAGAACTGACGGAAGTGGTAGACTTTTTGCGCATGCCGCAAAAGTACCTTGAGCTTGGTGCTAAAATTCCTCGCGGTGTTTTGTTGCTCGGGTCACCTGGTGTTGGTAAGACTCTGCTTGCGCGTGCAGTAGCTGGTGAAGCAAATGTTCCGTTTTTCCATATCTCAGGTTCAGAGTTCGTTGAAATGTTTGTGGGTGTAGGTGCGAGCCGTGTGCGCGATTTGTTTAAACGCGCAAAAAAGAACGCACCGTGTTTGATTTTTATTGACGAAATAGATGCTGTAGGTCGCCAGCGTGGAACTGGTCTTGGTGGTGGACATGACGAGCGTGAACAGACCTTAAATCAGATCTTGGTAGAAATGGACGGGTTTGACAACGACACTAACGTCATAGTGGTTGCAGCAACCAACAGACCAGACGTACTTGACCCGGCGCTCCTCAGGCCAGGGCGCTTTGACCGTCAAGTTGTTATAGACCTACCGGACATTCGAGACCGTGAAGAGATCCTACACGTGCATGCAAAGAATAAACCGTTGGCAAAGGATGTGAAGCTCCGCACTATTGCAGAACGAACTCCTGGTTTTTCTGGAGCGGATTTAGCAAACCTCTTGAATGAAGCAGCGTTGCTCGCTGCTCGGGTGAACAAGAAACAGATAGATATGGATGTAGTAAAAGAAGCAGTGGACAAGGTAATGGTTGGCCCGCAGCGTAAGAGCCACATTCTTTCTACTGAAGAAAAGAAAGTCACCGCATACCATGAAGGCGGTCACGCACTGGTTGGTACGGTACTGCCTGAAGCTGACCCTGTTCACAAAGTCACTATACTCTCCCGAGGTCGTGCTGCTGGTTACACTATGAAGCTTCCGCAAGATGAACGCCGTTTACAAAATCGCCAACACTTCTATGACGAAATAGCCGCTCTGTGCGGAGGCTATGCTGCTGAAAAACTTATGTTTGGTGACGTAACTACTGGAGCCTCTAATGACTTGAAAGTAGCAACCGGAATGGCTCGCCGTCTGGTTAGTCGTTTTGGTATGAGCGACGCCTTAGGACCGGTGTCATGGGGTGAAGACAGCGAAATGGTGTTTCTTGGACGTGACATTTCTGAGCACAAAAACTACTCCCCTGAGATTGCTCGTAGAATTGACGAGGAAGTGAAACGGATTATGGAAGAGGGTGTTGAGCGCGCTACTGCCGTTATTACTGAACATAAACAATATTTGGATGAAATTGCTGAGCGGCTGATTACAGTTGAAACACTTGAGCAGGAAGAGTTTAATAATATAGTCGCAGACATAATGCCAGCTAAGAAAAAAGGCAAAGCTTCCAAGAATTCCGAACCGAGCGAATCCGAGCACCAAAGTAATAGCGAGGTAGCCGAATAATTTCTCTACTATTTCCGATTTTTTGAAATCTAAAAGGAGAGTTATGTATCGAGTTGAACCTGTTACGCTCAAGTCCTGCGAAGAATTAGCAATGTTAATTGAGGCCGGAATCCACTTTGTGGCCGAGATTAAATCAACCAACTTTGCTCCTACTGAGCGGTTTCGTCGGTGGTTGCCGAAAGCGCAGGAAGCATATTGTGGTAATGTGTGTGGAACAGCCGCTTATGTTCTCGCTGGCGGTGATGTAGCCGAGACATACAGACTGGTTCCGGGTATCATGCAATATGACCTCCTGGGTAAAGCCATAGGTGTTTCGCCAGTTCTGTTGGGTTTTTTTGCCGAACTCCAAAACAGGCGGCATTACCCCACCAGGCACCTGATAATTGAAGCACTCCGCTCAGGTCTGTATGTTCAAGATACAAACTGGCAGGAATGGGAGCAGGTGGTCTGGCAAAAATGAAACAATAGAGGCGCTCTGGCAGCAGAGTGCCTCTATTCTAATCTTAAATCCTTAATCCTGAATCCTTACGCTCTCCGGAATTACCGCGTCCCATAGGGCGCCGGCTACGTTTTCTATTTCGCCCTCAGTTGGAAAATGGTGTAAGTCAATAAACGGAAGGGCGTTTATTTCTAACGTGCCGCAGGTTGGTTGTTCTTTCCAGGATTTTGAAATGTTATCTATCATGAAGTCTATACCTACCAGGCTGTCTTTAACAGCATCTGCGATGTCTTCAAAAAGTTTTATGTTGTCAGGATGTGTTTGAGGGGTTACTGTGATAACCCTTCCACCCTGTCCTCTGGAAGTTTTGCGACTGTAGTTCACAAAGCGTCCTTGTTCCGGTACCGACTCCCAGGTTAGCCCCTGCTCTGCAAGTATTTCAGGCGTAATTTCTGTAACATGGATAGGGATAATGCGCTTTGGGTTTTTGTTTTCTATTTCTAGCAATTCGCGCACAGTATGTACACCGTCTGCAACTGCACCAGCCACTTCCCTCCGCACTACTCCAGCACACTTGCCCGCAATAACTGTTGCGCGATGAACAGGGCCGGTGAGACTTTCTTCAATCATAACCCACGGACAGATTTGTTTGGCAGACTTAAATGCTTCTATGAATTTTTGCTTGTCTGTGATGTTAAGCGTAGTATGACGGCTTCGTGAGCCCAGGCGAGGTTTACAAATCACCGGCTTGCTGAGCGAGTCGAACATTTTTTTTGCTGTGCGCAGTGAAAACGCCATTCCGCCCCTAGCAGTCGGGAGACCAGATTTTTGCAGCAAGAGTTTTAGTCGGTATTTGTCGTCCATCCACAGCATACCTTCCCTGGGCAAATGATGTGGCCTGGGGAGTGCATCGAAGGCAAAGTAGTGGTTTTTGTATTTTGCAGTAAAGGTTTGGGTTGGTAAATTGAAGATTCTGTATTTTTTTACATTAATCCCGCGTTTGAGTGCTTCTTCCCACATAACTTCGCTTCTATGAGGTTCGTCTTTTTCTGGGTGAGACAGGACAGTGGCGATTTTTACTTTTGCTAAAGCTTCTAAAAAGTAGGGGGTTATTTTGTAGAGTTTAAACATGCGAGCAACCTTCATACTTGGCAGCACCAGGCGCTCCATAGGCGTGACTGACTGGTCCATGAGCACAGCCATGTATTCGAGTGGGTGATTTACAGTGTCCGGCCCGCACTGCAGACAAATCTTTTGTGTTTGTGTAGCCATGCTATAAGTATATCAGCGTTCTAGTGGTTGGAAAACTCCAGTCCCGAAGCCGCATCGGGACTGGAGTTTTCCCAATAGAATCTTATTTTATAGATATTCAGTTATAAATTGTGGTATAATATATGTGAGTTGAAAATATAAATAAAAATCTATGAAAAAGCTCTTATCTTTCATTGTGCTTGCGGGGAGCCTCCTGGCGACTTTTCCCTTTTTTGCTAGTGCCGCCACGGTTAACCTTAAAACTGAAGCCAATCAAAACAAGCTGTGGGCAGCATGGCTGGAAACTGGCAGTACGCTAAAAAAAACTTCAACCGGGGAACTGAGTTATTTTGACCCTGGTGAAGTTGTTATTCATCCGTCTGACTTCGGTAGTCTGGAACAAAAGGATATCATTTTAAATGACATTCGCCTTAACGTAACTAGTAACGGGTATGTATACAAGGCCAAGAAGGTCTTTGAATCTACAGGTGGTGTGACCTTTAAACTTAAGAATAACAATATAACATACCAAGTGGGGTTTGACTTTATGATTTCAGGTAACTACTTGTATTTTAAGCCTCGGGTGAACTATGTGGTGCGGCTTATGTTGCAAAAACTTTTGCCAGACTTAACCGCAGCGGATTTTAACAAGTGGTATAAAACTAAATTCCACTTGACAGAAGACACAGGCAAGGGTTCAGAGCTCGATCAACAGCTCAACACACTTAAGAAGTACCGCATGATAGACGTGAAAGAAACATTTCCAGCAGCTAAAGGTAAGTTTAAGGTTACTGCAGAAATAAACAAAGCAAAAATTTTAAGCTATGTTGAAAATGAAATGGGCATGTTTGATGGAGACCCGGCTGGAAAAGAAGTCTTTAATATGTTGCTGGACAAATGGCAGACAAAAAATTTCACAATCTCAGGAAATCTATCTCCATTCAGAGTTGAAAAAGTGGATTTCAATAGCAACTTTATCTCAGTTATAAATACGGTACAAAACTTGGTACCCTTCCTGCAAGAAAGCCTACAGCCAGTAGGTGCCAAAGCGGGTGCAGCAAGAACACTAGCAGAAACCAGGCAAGTCGTGACGTATCTTGAAATGTACAACGGAGACCATGGTGGGTACCCAGAGACTCTGTCGGGTCTGAGCACAACAAACCCACCGTATATTACTGCTCAAAATATGCCGGTACACCAGACAACTTACCCAGGGCAGTGTAAATCCACAGAGTTAGTGTACGTTTACACGCCGCAAGGTACACCTCAGACACTCAACGGAAAAAAAGTATACCCGAGTTATACGCTGCAATACTGTCTCGCGGAATCTGCAGGTTCGCTTCCAGCCGGAGTAGGGAATTACTCACCTGAGCAGGGTTTCTCACCTACCACACCGCCTCAAGAAGATTACGGCATCACTACCGATGAGAGCGTGCAGGCGGCAAAGGACTTTATTAGTAAATTGGTTTTCTCTGCTACCTTGTCAGTTAAGTCAACTACAGTTGACGTAAATAAGCGGAAGAAAATCTCTCCTCCCAAAAATGCTAAAGATTTGACCGGAGAAGTTGATCCATCGCTCCCACTTCCGCTCACCGCTAGATTCTTTAAGAGAGTATATGCGGTATCACCACTCGCGGCACCGCTCATCTCCGGCGACATCGCTGGAGCTGCGACTCATAATAAGTAACTTACATCTATTCTTATGGCTTCTAAAACAAAATCAAACGAAAAAACTTGGTTTAAACACATTCCCTTTGCCTGGTGGCACCCGGTCAGCTTTGAGGGCTGGTTGGTAAGCATGCTCTACGTAACTTTTCTCGCCTTTGCCTTTCTTAAAATAGCCTCCAACTCCATGTCGTCAAGGGAGACGCTGTTCGGGTTTGCTCCTCACTTTGTCATCGCATCTCTCCTCTACCTCCTCATCTGCTACCACACCGCCGAATGGCCCGCACGCAAAAAGAAAGCGAGAAAATCTAGAAGATAGGCCTACGACTCCATAACCTTTTAAATTGTGGAGTTTTTTTCCCCACGTTTTGTGCAATTGCACAAAACGTGGGGCACTTGAAATTTACGTGAAATTTTTGTATTATTATTTAGAAATAATTAGGTATATAGCCGCAAGGCGGCGTGAGCTCCTATTATAGGGCAGTTAGCTCAGTGGTAGAGCATTTCTTTGACGTAGAAAGGGTCGAAGGTCCGATTCCTTCACTGCCCACCATATTAAATTGAATTATGAATTACGAATTATGAATTATGGTTTGCCCCTTAATTCCTAATTCCTAATTCCTAATTCTGATCAACAATGAACCAGTCAGATTTAGAGGGGATACTAGAAACAAATATACAAAATTTTGATTTATATAAATCTGCTTTTACTCACCGGTCATACTTAAACGAGAACCGTGGGTATGGTTTACCACATAATGAGCGGTTGGAGTTTTTAGGCGACGCAGTTTTAGAGTTGGTAGCTACTGAGCATCTGTACCGCAACTACCCACACTCAGAAGGGGAGTTGACCAACTTTCGCTCAGCTTTAGTAAACTATAAAAAACTTTCTGAAATTGCAAAGGCACTCGGGCTTGAACAGTACTTGCTCATGAGCAAAGGTGAAAGTAAAGACACCGGCCGAGCTCGTCAAGTTATTTTGGCAAATGCTATCGAAGCGCTCATTGGAGCTATATACCTCGACAAAGGCTATAACGAGTCTGCTCAGTTTATAGAAAAGCATATTCTTAAAGAGCTTCCTGCTATCATTTCTGGTGGCAGCTACGTAGACCCAAAGAGCAAGCTTCAGGAAATTATTCAGGAAAAACGCGGCATTACTCCTACATACTCTGTGTTACACGAAAGTGGACCTGACCACAACAAGCACTTTATTGTTGGCGCAATGGTAGGTAAAGAAAAAATAGGTGAGGGTTCTGGCCCGAGCAAACAAGAAGCGGAAATTTCCGCAGCGGAAAATGCTCTTAAGGAGCTTGCATAAAACCTAAAAAGGACGTCCCGACGCTCGACAGGACGTCCTTTTATTCAATGATTCCTCATGTTTACAGAAATTTATATTTTGTGAGGCATGAGGACAGCGATCTTTTTCTCATATATAATACTCATAAGAAGTAGAATAGCCACAAATAGGGAGAATTTCCGCCAAAAGCGGATCTGCCTTTGGCATGACACTTCCATAATTGATGGCGTATTCACTATGGCAGAAAAATTTAAGAAAATAATGCTTATAGACGGGAACGCCCTGGTCCACCGTGGTTTTCATGCGTTGCCTGAGTTATCTGGGCCGAGCGGTGAACCTACTGGGGCTATTTATGGGTTTACTATGATTCTCTTACGGGCCATCAAAGACCTTAAACCTACCCACATCGCCTGCTGTTTTGACTTAGCTGGGCCGACTTTCCGGCATGAGAAGTATAAGGATTACAAGGCTACGAGAACTAAGGCTCCCCAAGAGTTGTACGACCAAATTCCTGCGTGTAAAGAGCTGGTCCGTGCGATGGGTATTCCGGTATTCGAGAAAAAGGGTTTTGAGGCCGACGACTTACTTGGTACGCTCTCTCGGACTTGCTGCGAGCAGTACAACAACAAGTGTAAAGTGATGATAGTCACCGGGGATATGGATACGCTCCAACTCGTGAATGAGTGTGTGTCTGTACATACACTGCGTAAGGGAATTTCTGATGTCATTAGCTATGGACCCCGTCAGGTTTTTGAACGGTACGGCTTACATCCAGGGCAGATGGTGGATTTTCGCGCGCTACGAGGTGACTCGTCCGACAATATTAAAGGTGTTAAGGGAATTGGCGAAAAGGGTGCTACTGAACTCATACGTGAGTTTGGATCTTTAAAAGGTATTTATGAGGCAATTGAAGACGGGTCAAGTGATGGGAAAATAAAAGAACGTATTCGCAATTTGCTTTTGGAGCAAAAGGAAAGCGCTGAGCTTTCATATGAGCTTTCAAAGATAGATACATTAGTAGAATTAAAGACTGAAGTTCCCGAGTTTGTCTTTTCGCCTGCTAATCTCAGGGCGGTTCTCGAACAGTTCGGTAAACTTGGGTTTAAGAGTTTAGTAGCACAGCTGCCGAACGTAGGCGAAGCAGAAACAGGGGAAGAAGTACAGGAAGAAGTGGAAACAAAACAGCATAAAGATATAAAGTCCCACTATTACTTTTTAGATACCGAGAGCAAAGTTGAGAAAGCAGTGGAAAAAATTGGCAAAGCTACTGAGATAGCGTTTGATACTGAAACTACAAACATTGACCCTTTGAGAAGCAATCTTGTGGGTGTGTCTATTTCTCCTGCAGGTGGAACAGCTTACTATGTAGAAAGCAAGCTTGTAAGCAAGAACTTAATTAAACTTTTGGAAAAAAGGTCATTAAAAAAGGTGGGACATAATGCCAAGTATGACATTTTGGCTCTACGCCAGTCAGGAATAGAAGTCAGTGGTGTGGTTTTCGATACCATGATTGCTTCCTACTTGCTTGATGCGGGCACGCGTAGGCATAGTCTGGACGACCTTTCCCTCATAGAGTTTGGGCATAAGAAAATCTCGACTGAATCCCTGATCGGCAAAGGTGCAAAGCAAATTACTATGGACCAGGTTCCTGCGGAAAAAGTGGCCAACTACGCGTGTGAAGACGCAGACTTCACCATGCGCCTTAGAGAGATCTTTGAAGACCGCTTAAAAGAAGAAGGGCTATGGGAAGTGTTTCGTGATATTGAAATGCCTTTGATTCCAGTATTGGCTGACATGGAAGCAAGGGGTATACAGCTGGACACCAAGCACTTGAAAAAGTTGTCTGCAGAGGCAGAGATAAGTTTAAAAGATGTGGAGCAAGAAATCTACAAGCTTGCTGGGAGCGAGTTTAACATTGCCTCGCCAAAGCAATTAAAAGAAATTTTGTTTGAGAAAATGGGCTTAGAGCCAGTGGATAATAAAAAAGTAAAAACTGGTCTTTCTACCGCTGCCTCTGAGCTGGAAAAGATGCGTGGCCAGCATAAGATCATAGAATGTATTTTAGAGTACCGCGAACTCGCGAAACTCCAAAATACCTACCTTACCGTATTGCCAGATTTGGTTAATCCAAAAACTAACAGGCTGCACACAAGCTACAACCAAACCATAGCCGCAACTGGACGCCTGTCTTCAGTTGACCCAAATTTGCAAAACATCCCAGTGCGTGGTGATGGCATAGGGGGAAGGATTCGCGAGGCTTTTGTAGCAAAAGATGGGTATGAGCTTTTATCTCTAGACTACTCGCAAATCGAACTACGAGTGGTAGCACACTTAGCCCAAGACGAGAATATGATGCGCGTGTTTAACCAGGGCGAAGACATTCACACTAATACCGCCCGCGCGATTTTTGGCTTGCCTGCAAGTAAGATAACGGAAGAACACAGAAGATATGCTAAGACAGTAAACTTTGGTATTCTCTATGGCTTGCAAGCATTTGGTCTCGCAAGTCGGGTAACTAACTTGGACTTTGACAGCGCCAAGGATTTTATAAGCAACTACTTCCTTGCATACCCAGGTGTGAAAGAGTATATGGAGAAAATAAAGCTGGAAGCAAGGACTGGCCGCGTGCGTTCGCAGACTGGGCGTGTAAGAAAGTTTCCTGATATTAAGTCTCGTATCTTTGCTCTGCGTGCTGCCGCAGAACGTGCTGCAATGAACTTTCCAATTCAGTCACTTGCTGCAGACGTTATAAAAGTAGCAATGATTAATATCCACCCTGAACTTAAAGACAAAAAAGATGAAATACAAATGCTCCTCCAGGTTCATGACGAACTTGTCTTTGAAGTGCGTGAGGACAAAGTAGAGCACTACACAAAGCTTATAAAACCTATCATGGAAGAAGCCATACAACTTTCAGTTCCAATAGTTGTAGAAGCTAAGGTAGGAAAAAACTGGGGGAAAATGAAAAAAATATAGTATACTTAGTGTATCTTGGAAATAAAAAAGATTTACATTGGTGGATGGTATCAGAGGACAACGCTGCACCTTTCTGAGGTGTGGGATTTTTTGCAGTACCAGCATAGTGACCCATATCTTTCTCCGCAGAAGCTAAATCATCTCCGACAGAATTTACAGATTGCTTCTCTTGAACGGCTTACGGACTCGCTTGAGTATATAAAATTTAAAACTGGAAGCGGTATTACATGTAGAATTTACGAAGACGGACTCATAGTCCTTAAGCGTGATGCGGGAAATATTGTTTCTGACATGAAACACTTGCAAATGTATTTTGAGTCTAACTTGGGCCGTGCGCTGAGTTATATTTTTTCCCGTGGTGCGCCAGTGCCAAAAGAGTTGGCTGGTATAAAGACTGTCTTTCCGTTTATTATTACCACAACCGGTGCGGGAGGAGATGAGGTCAAAAGCCTGTTTGCAAAGTTTAAAGAACAGGCATACTCAAAGGTTGAAGCTGGTAAAATTTCCGTCTACCGCTGTCAGAAGTACATGATAATTAATGACGTAGAGGATGAGAATTTTAGTAGGGAATTGATTGAAGCAAATATTTTTTTTAGAGAATTTAAAAACCAACTGCACCGTTACCTAGTGTTGCACCGAAACATCTGGGAAAAAATTCGTAGAGTCAAAGAACGTGATGAGGTACGCGCGTCTGAAGTGCAAGGGCACCTAAACGAATTACGGTTGATAGAAAAAACAGTGTTGCTTATAGATGGACGTATAGGACAAATGGACTCGTATGCTAAGACAAGACAAAAGCTTAGTAGTAATGCCAACTTAGATGAGTACCTAAAAACTTTGTTTCAGTTTAAGTATGAAACCTTGCTCGACACTCATAGTTATATTCAAAAGCTTTGGGGTATGACAAAGACGTATCTGGCTTCTGCTCTAACCATGTTCCAGCAAGTGAGTGAGCGTTCGACTACAGATGCAATTTCAATTCTGCAAATTATAACAACTATTGGTATTATATCGGGTATAGTCGGCTTGTTATATAGAGACGCATTGCCAAAAGTGAACATGCTCGGCTTTGTGTACGTGCTTGGTATGCTTGCCGTTAGTTGGGTGCTTTATAAAGGAATTAAGTATGTATATACACTTAAGAAATATAAACTAGACGTGAGAGACTACGACAAGGACATACAATAGCAGCAACCAAAAAAACAACCGTGCAACGGTTGTTTTTTTGGTTGGTTATTTAAGCTTGTTTACAGTTTTAGAAAGACGAGACTTTTTTCTAGAGGCAGTGTTTTTGTGAATTACGCCTTTCTTAGCCGCTTTATCTAGCTGGGCAAATGCCTTGCTAAGGGCCGTAACTGAAGTGGCTTTCTCTGCTTCTTCAATTGCTTTCTTTAGTTCCTTAACAGCAGAGCGGTACTTAGTCTTAGTAATTTGGTTGTATTCACGGCGGCGAGCAGATTTACGCATAGCTTTAGCCGCAGATTTAGTATTAGGCATTTAAATGTCTTGTCATTCCCACGCATGTGGGAATCTATGAATTACATTGTTTGATAGTAGTGAAATACTACCATATCTCCAGTTTTTTTGCAATTAATAAAACCGCACCAAATCCGGATGATCTGTGTGCGGCTTTTGTTGTTGAGGAACGAAAAGCTCGTTTAGGGGATGTACGCCATTTTACCGTCGGCGTACACCGCGATTGAGTAGCAAGCGTTGACCACCTTTTGGGTGGATTCGTCACGGAAATCCCACCCATCGAAGTGCAGGGGTCTCAATCCCTCGGTGACGGTGATGGAGTTCTCACCACTAGCCGCTAAGGCCACCCTTGTGCACCCGAAGCCGCTTTCTATGGTCGAGTTTGCGATCTCGACGTCGAATATTTGCATTTCGGTAGTCGGGTAGGTCCGAGTTTGCCCGTAGCATCGCCAGAGCCAAGGGAAGCGCTTATTGTCATGATCAAGATAGTTTCTTGAGAGGACAATAGTTCTGCCGTCAGTCCGGGCCGGTTCATTGGTTATGGCTTTACTGCCGTTTCGAGACATTCTATTTTTCTCCTTTTTGTTACATGGTTTACCGCTAAAGCGGCCTTCTTGCGACCGAGTCACCATACCATTTTAAGCAAATTTTTGCAATAGTAAAAGAGTTATCGTATAATAAGCTTACGTGAAAAACCAAAATACACAAAAAGGGTTTACGGTTATTGAATTGATAGTGGTGTTGGTCGTAATTACGACGCTTTTTTCGATTGTGGTGCTCAACTTTAACGCATCTAAGTCAAGCAGAAACCTAAATATAGCGGCAAATGAGCTAGTGGAGAATTTACGTAATTTACAAACAGCAAGTCTAACAGGACGAAACCTGGCAACCGCAGGGGGTGCACCGGCTTTTTATGTTCTACGTTTAAAAAGTAACTACCGCGATAGTTATGTGTTTTCGAAGTATGACAAAACTAACGTACAGCTGGACTACGGCACTACGACTCTAGCAAACGGTATTCAGTTTAAAGCAATAGGGCAAAATGCGGTAACGGTAACCGATAAGATGGCCACTGGAACTTGCACCACGACCTGCAATCGAGATTGCATTGATATTGCCTTTGAATTGCCATTTGGTTCTATATATGCAGATGAAAGCTGTAACATTTTTAACACAGTTACACACCCAAACCAGCTTCAAAGCAGAGCAACGTACTCCAATAGAATAGTGGAGCTTAACTTGATTGACGTGAAAGATTCTACTAAAACAATTAAGGTAGTAGTCAACGGAGTAACAGGGAGGATCTCTAAGGAATGATGCGACGTGGTCAAAATGGGCAAACGATAATTGAAACTATGGTGGCAATATTTATTTTAGTCACTGGGATTTTTGCTGTGCTCGCACTGGCTACGGACTCCTTTGCTTCGACCTCAAACATAAAAAACCAGATTATAGCCACTGGGCTTGTACGGGAAGGAATAGAGGTGGTAAAAAACATGCGTGACACAAACTGGCTGAACTCACAAGTCTCTGATTGTTACAACTATTCAACTACCCACGCAGCTCCGCGTTGTCACCAGGATTGGCTCAGGCCGGGTGTAAGTGAAGATTACGGTTTTTACAATATACAAGGTATTCTGAAAAATTTTGACAACAAAGACACCACAGAAAAATGCGCAGATGACAGCACAAGCCTGACTAACATTGCTGTCTTAGCATACAATGAAAACTTTAATGGTTACTCAGGTGCTTCTTCGCAGGCAGCAAATGCAAGGTTTTGGAACCGCAATACAACCTCGCCTTATGCGAATATAAGAACTGCTACTACACTTGCTGACTTGCGTTTGTTATACGATCCAGGATTGAACACAAATGAAGCTGCTTCTCCGCGCGGCTACTACGTTTCATTAGCTTCTTACCCAGCCAATACGTCCAGGTCAAGTAATTTTTATAGAGCGGTGTGTGTTTATCAACTTAACAATAGACGACCATTTAGTCAGACCTCTGACGGAACTTCTAGCACCTACCATGGGCCGCTACTACTTGTGGTCTCGCGTGTCTGGTGGTTTGACGGCTACCGCTGTAAAGCCTCAAACCCAGCTTCTTACTATTTTGGAAATGCTGCCTCACACTGCAGAATAGAATTAAAAATGTACCTCACTAACTGGAAGAATAACAGCTAACGCTTTGGAGGGAAAACCCCAAGAAGCGGTTTTCCCTCCAATACCACCCTTTCCGTACTGAATTTTGTTCCGCAGGGAGACCCTGCTACACAAAAACTATATATGATGAAAGAGCAAAAAAAACAACTTGCAGGGTTCACAATCGTTGAAATGTTAGTAGCTATGACAGTGTTTGTTAGCACTTTCGTGGTTATTTTGGATGTGTTCTCAACCACTATGCGAGTGAATCGCCGCGCAGAGGCACTGGTTACTGCCAGCCAAGGCATGCGTAACTTTATAGAAGCCCTGGTGAAAGAAATCCGTAACTCTTCCATAGACTATAACTACGCTACCACCTTCAATGGAAACTACACCATGACAGGCTCAGGGGCTCCATGTGGAGTGACATCCGGTTCTTCTGGTGGTACAGGGGTAGATATTTACAGGCCTGCTGGTGGGTACATGCTTGGGCTTTCTAAACACAGAGATGATGGTATTTATGAGTTAAACTGTTACTATTTTTCAGATAAGAACTACAATATGCCTGCAAGCCAAGCTGCGGTTAATACTGCAAATGCATCCAGCTCGACTGATGATGACTATAAGTATTTGGCATTATATAAAGTTATAAATGGAAATACTGGCTCTGCTATTCGTGAGTTGCTGAATAAGTCTTCGGATAATTTCACAGTGGAGTATTTAAAGTTTTACGTTGGTCCTACAAGCTCTCCGTATTTGTCGCGCTCCACAGGCACCACAAAAGTACCTGGAATCGAATCTTTTGTGACAATAGTAGCAACATTTAAGGTAAAGTTACCCGGAATGAACGAAGCAGATGCAATAACCATCCCGTATCAGACCACGGTATCTGGAGATGTCTATGACCTTCCAGCTATAAGTAGCTTTTAACAGCTTTTGATCATTTAGTTATGGTAGTAACTCAAAAACAAAAAGGTATAACGCTACTCCTCGCAGTTATAGTTCTGGCAACTATAACGGCTATTACTTTTTCCATTGCGGGAATTATATTAAGCGAGGTGAGAACGGCAAATGACCTTTCATCAACTGAGCCTGTTTTGTATACTACCCAGTCTTTCCTGGAGCTGGCACTTTTTAAAGTATCAAATGCTCTCCCGGAAACACAAAATCTTCCCGGCAGTTCTAACTCACGCGACGCACTCTCTCTTGACCCGGCAACTCAGTTTACTTTCGGGACTCCAGCCTGCGACCCTAATACCATAATTTGCAAAGCTGCACCGCACGACAACCCCGCAGATGTGTCTCAATCGAGCAAATTCAACAACGTTCAAACTGAGTCTGTGGTAAAGTCTTTAAATAACGATGATATTATTTACGACACTATCATTTGTTATACTACTACTTACTGCGCAGACATAAACGCCTATGAGATTTATGATTCTACAAATCCGACAAAGTATGACAGCGGGTATAACAAAATAGAAGTATATAACCAGGGACCAGACCAGATCGATGCTCTGCTCTGTAAGACCTCAGATATTTTAATGGCAGAATGTACAGACACAGCTTTTATTGCCCCAGCAGGCACACGGGATTTGCGAACGGCTCAAGGTGTAAGTGGGGCGAATACTCCTATAACATTTTGTGCATTGCCCGCTGGCAGATACAGTTTGTACTTGCGCAAGTCTGCGGCTAATCGGCAGGCGCGAGTTCTTATAAAAGCTTACACAGGCAGTACATGCACGTTTGGTACTGGGACTATAAAAGGATTGCCGTTGGTTGGTTCAGTCAGAGTACTTATAAACGCAACCGCAAAAGGCGTATATAGAACTTACCAGGCGATAATTCCAAAATAAAAACGGCAACTGGCCGTTTTTTAGAAGTTATTTTTTTGGAACCAGAAGTTTCTGGTTTTCTTTGAGCATGAAGGGGGCGGTGAGGTTGTTGATCTCGGCGATTGTTGTCCAGGGGACATCGTAGGTTTGGCTAAGACCATAGAGTGTATCTAGCTTGGTAACTGTCACTTCAATGAAGCGGTCTTCAAGTTCAGAAGTTCCGAGGACTTTGCCGGCATCCTCTGCTTTCGTGAGGGGGGCTTTGTTAATAAAAATAACAAAAGCTTGTAAGCCAATGAGTACCGTTAGGAAGAGCAGGAGCAGGCACGTGAATTTTAAAATTTTGAACTGAGAAGGCTTCCGCCCAATGCCAAGTTTAAGCTTGGGAGACAAGTCTATGTTCTTTGTTTTGAAAGGCATTATTGTAGTTTCACGAGTAGTTTCACACTTTTAAATATTATACCACAATTTTTCGGGCTTGTGGATAAAAATAAAGAACCTAAGGAAACAACCGTTTCCTTAGGTTCTCGCCACGTGTAAGTGCTACTCCCAGACAAAGTCGCTTAGGGTTCCATCGAACCCCTCTCTTCGGCCATTGCCCCGAAGTCTTGTGTCTGGGCAGTGGTCTTCACTCCCCTTGCCGCGTTTTTTGGAATTTGCTTAAGTAATTCCTTCACCCACTCGTCCAGTTCGTAAGGTGCTGGTCGACGCCTTCTTAGGCTGTAT
>DASPKA010000077.1:0-2102 GCA_035628335.1 Patescibacteria group bacterium
CCAAATCAGGAGCAACAGATGAACGCTGGTAATTTGCTCCTGAATACAACTTTAACTGAATGTGACAGTTAAGGCAAGCCTGCTTAAAAAGCAGGGAAGAGCCCAGAACACTATGTTCTGAGCTCTTTTGATGGGGCTTGCGTCGCCCCCTCCAACGGGCAAAGCCCTTATGAAGCCACCCCTTCTCGCGCCCTTGGCGCTATTTTTTTATTCTTGCAATATTTCTACTTGTACTCGCCCAAGGTAACTTCTATGGTAACGGTTGCACCTTCGCGAACTATTTGAAGCTTAACTTTTGTTCCAGGAGAATATTTTTGAATGATTGTATCTAATTCTTGGCGTTCTGTTACTACGTCGTTGTTTATGTGAGTAACTATGTCCCCTGCCACAACGCCTGCCTTGGACGCTGGTGCTCCACCGACTACCATGGTCACGAGCGCGCCAGTTTGGCTACCTAGCTTCTTTGCTGCCGCCAGGTTCTTAGTTATGGTTAGAAAATTAACCCCCAGGTAAGGTCGGGCAACTAATCCACCCGAAGCTTTCATTTTGTTTATTGAGTCCTGTATGGTGCTGGAAGGAACAGCGAAACCTAGCCCCTGTCCGCCAGTGTCTATGAGGGTATTCATGCCAATCACTTCACCGTTTAGGTTTATAAGCGGCCCACCGCTGTTACCTGGGTTTATAGAAGCGTCTGTTTGAATAAGGTTTTGGTAGCGAGGCATGGAAACACCATTTGGAGCAACTGAAACATTTCTACCTAAACCTGAAACCACTCCACGGGTGACTGTATTCTGGTAGCGACCCAAGGAGTTACCTATTGCAAATACAGTCTGGCCAGTTTCTAGCGAGTTCGAGTCACCCAACTTAAGGGTTGGCAGACCCCTGCTCTCTATCTTTAGCAGCGCGATGTCATTGAGCTTGTCTAGCCCAACTACGCGCGCTGGGTACGTCTGACCCTCTCCAAATACAACAGTATACGCAAGGCTTCCGTCGTCAATAACATGCCTGTTTGAAATTATATAACCTTCGCCGTCTACCAGGAAACCTGTTCCGGCATTTTTGTCTAACCCTAGGTTCGGGTCAGCTGCATTTTGCACACTACCCAAAATACTTACCACTGCAGTCTTTGCTTTACGCACAGCACCTATAGCCTGCTGCTCGTCAGACTGGTAAGCTGTTGCTGCCACCGGCTTAATTGCTGCTGGCTTCTTGGTCGCAGCAGAGTATGCCTGCACACCAAGTGTAGCAGTTAAAGTTGCTGTTGCAACCACAAAATATCCAAATTTTTGTAATTTCATAGTACGTATTTTTCCACCATCTAGTTTAATTTTTAGCTATGATGATAGATCCGCTTTCAACGGAAATCCCGTATATATTATTTTACAGCATTTCCAGTAATATGGAAATATTATGCTTTCATTGCATAATCTTGAAGCAACTTTAGCGAACGAGTGTAAAAGGGCTTGCCATCGACAAATCGATCCTGCAAGTCAGATTCAAGAATTTTGAGAAATTTCTCAGAAGTCACTATGTCTGGATGCAGCGCCTTACAAGCCTTCCATGCTTCCGCAACTAGTGTCCTAGCTTGGAACACTGTACGGGCAGCTCCGATTAAAGCTCCAACGCGTGAGTATGTTATAGGGAATTCTCGCAAAAAACGCTTCTCCGCTTCTGTCATAGTTTTTTTCGAAATAAACTCAGCATGGAGGTCTTGGTATAGTCTCGACAGATTATAGAAACCTTGATTAAGTGCGAACAGTTTATTGGCATCTTTGATGTCCTGCTCATTCTTTCCTACCAATTCATAATGCATTCCATTGCCACTTTTACTATATACTCGCTTGGAAACATCAAACCAATCTTCCCTTCTTTGCAGAAACATCGAATGAAGCTCATCCAGGTACTCTTGTTGTGCTAAGATATTTGGAATCTCAGATTTAGTAAACGCTCTTCCCAGTAATAATTCATAAATGTTAGAGTCCATTGCTATAGCCTGGTCTGACATTATTCTATTCATATCCCTTCCAAAGAGCGCGCCTTTCCTTCCTGCCCTTACGCCGGAAGTTACGGGCATAATCTGAGTTTGGGTAAAAAGGTAATCG
>DASPKA010000078.1:0-4154 GCA_035628335.1 Patescibacteria group bacterium
ACCTCATGGAATTATCAAAAAAAGACAAGTACGCTGTAGTAGGGTTTGGACTTACTGGGCAGCGAGTGGCTGAGTTTTTGGCATCGAAAAGACTTAACATTACTATAGTGGATGACAAATCGCTCGCTAAGTTTGATCCTCGTAAGGTTGCTCGCCTTAAGGCCAAAGGTGTTACTTTCAAGTGTGGTCCCGGAAGCCTTGCCAAAGCAACGGGATTTGACTGCTATTTTAGAAGTCCTGGAATTCCACTCGTGCACCCTTTGTTTATAGCCGCGCGAAAGCAAGGGAGCAAAATTTCATCACAAATGCGTCTATTTTTTGAGTTCTGTCCTGCTAAGATTATTGGTATTACTGGCACCAAAGGAAAAACTACTACAGCGAACTTATTGCTCAAGTTACTTAAATCGCAAGGCATAAACGCATACCTCACTGGTAATCTAGCCGCAGATGACCCCCTTAAGTTACTTACATCTCTTAAAAAGACTGATGTTGTAATATGCGAACTCTCCAGCTTTCAACTTGAGGACATGACAGTGAGCCCTACTGTTGCCGTAGTGCTAATGTTGAGTTCTGACCATATTGATTACCATAAGACTCGCAGAAGCTACTTGCGAGCCAAACGAAATATTGTGCGTTATCAAACTAAACGTGACACAGTAGTGTACCTGCCTTCTTCGGCAAATTTTGCTCGCGTAAGTGCTGGGCGAAGAATGCCTGTGAAGGTAGAAAATTCAAGAGCGGTTGTGTCCTTTGGAAAACAGAAATTTTTAGTTGATCTTTCAAAGTTTAAACCGCTTGGAACGCATAACAAACTAAACGCTGCGGCAGCCGTTACTGCGTGTATTTCTGTTGGTGGCAGAAATGTCAAAGCTATGGAGCGAACTTTGCGGTTGTTTAAGCCAGTGCGTCACCGATTAGAGACTGTTGCGGTGCGCGCTGGTGTTCGTTTTGTCAATGATTCTATTTCTACAATTCCTGACACAGCCCGGGCAGCCCTTTCTGTGTTTTCTGAGCCACTCATCATAATTTTAGGGGGACAAGGTAAAGGACTACCGTACACGGGGCTTGCTAAAGCAATTGCAAAACACAAAAACATACTAGGAGTAATAGTCTATGGTCAAGAAGGCAAGACCATCGTAAAGGCACTTGATGCTGCTCGAGTACAAAACTTCTACACGGTCCACACACTTCCACAGGTTTTTGGATTGCTGAAGCGCCTGGCTAAACCTGGGATCACTGTGCTTCTTTCTCCAGCAGCCACGTCTTACGACCAGTATCCAAACTATGAAAAAAGAGGCGAACACTTCACACAACTTGCAAAAAACTACAAAGTTTAAGCTGGACTATTTTTTGTTGGTCTTGTTTTTACTTGTCCTTGGAGCTGGGCTTGCCATGCTGTTTTCCGCGCAAGCAGTAGTCAGCCTGCAAAAACAAGGAAGTACCACACACTATTTTATTAGGCAGATTTATAGTGGGCTTTTGCCGGGCATAGTATTGTGCATCATTGCCGCGCGTACTCCATACACCTTTTGGGCTCGGTATTCTCCCCTTATAGTGCTAGGTTCTTTAGCATTACTCGCTTTGGTAGAGGTTCCTGGTATTGGTCAAAACTTAAACGGTGCTAACCGCTGGATAAGCATAGGCCCTGTTTTTTTTCAGCCGAGCGAACTCGCTAAGTTTGCACTCATTACCTATACCGCAGCATGGCTTTCTAAAAAGCATCGTTCGCTCAAAGACTTTTTTTTAGGTCTCCTGCCATTACTTCTGGTAACATGTGCGTTTGCCGTGCTTATTATTCGCCAGCCTGATATTGGAACAATGGGCATTATGGTTGCTACCAGCTTTATTATGTTTTTCTTAGGTGGAGTACCTATGCTCTACCTAACCACCTTGCTTGCAGTTGGTTCTGGTATTTTTTTCCTCCTCATACGCTTTTCCGCTTACCGCCTGGCTCGGCTTATGACGTTTTTAGGTACAACTTCAGACCCGCATGGAGCGAACTATCACATAAACCAGGCGCTCATAGCCGTTGGCTCTGGCGGGCTGTGGGGCGTGGGGTATGGTTTGAGTAGACAGAAATATGGTTATTTACCAGAGAGTATGGGTGACTCTATTTTTGCAGTTATGAGTGAAGAGCTTGGGTTTGTGGTGACTTCAGGCATAATCGTACTTTTCATGTTGCTGCTGATACGTATGTGCTTTATTAGTCTTAAGCATGATGACCCAACTGCAAAAATCTTTGGTCTTGGTATAACTACACTATTTGCACTTCAGTTTATTATAAACATTTCCGCCATGATTAAGCTCGTACCTCTCACTGGGGTGCCGTTACCATTTTTCAGCCAAGGTGGGTCCAGTATGTTGGTTTCATTTTTGATGATGGGAGTAATCTTTAATATTTATTCGAGTAGAAAAAAAACGAAATAAGAAAATGATTAATTTCTATTTTCTAATTTCTAATGAAATGACTCAATGCCTAATACCTGGAAATGTATACAATTCATTAGAAATTAGGGTTTAGGCATTAGACATTTATGAGAAAATTATTCCATCCTTCTATCCTGTTTTTCGTCCTCTCCGGTACGATATTAGTGATCGTATACGCTGGTTTTTCGTATTATAACCTGCTAAACCGTGTCTCTGTTGTAAGTGCAAACTTGTATGCACTTGCAGACCAAGGTTTGGACAGTGATGCGCGGAGCCAGCTTGAGAGTATTTCAAGACAATTAGCAACTGTCGAAGACCTGCAAGTAGCTTTCAGGCAACGCACGCTAGGCGCTGTTTTGTTATCAGGTAAATTCCGCGCTGTGGAGCATATTACTGCTGCTCTAAAGGAGATAACACTTGCTGGCAATGACATTCTAGCTACAAATGAAAAGTTTAAAGGAACAAGTGTGGGGCTCGGAGGACTTGCGAGTGACAGTACGAGCAAGCTGCCTCACGAACTTAGTCGTCTGGGAGAGCGTTGCAAATTGCACTTCGAGAACGCAGAAGACGAGCTTGTTTCTGTTGACCCTAGCTCCTTTAGTGGCAATGTCGGAGAACGACTTGCAGCACTTAAAACCTTGGCTACTCAAATGAAAACATTGTGTAGCACCCTTACGGAGTCTAAAGATTTATTAAACCTTTTGCTTACTGGCCATAGGACTGTTTTGTTAGTTTTGCAGAACAATAATGAGATTCGTGCAACAGGAGGTTTCTTTGGTACATATGGGCATATAAAATTAGATTCTGGAAAGGTTTCAACACTTAAAATTTCAAGTATTTACGATTTAGATGGTCAACTAAAAGCGCAGATTACACCCTTCATACCAATACAAAGTGTTAATAACCGACTCTATTTACGGGATAGCAATTTCTTTGCGGAATTCCCTAAGAGCGCAGAGCTTTTGGCAAGTATGTACGAAAAAGAGGGGGGTGAAACGCCTGACCTGATAGTAGCAGCTAACAGTCGTGTGTTAGGAAAGCTTTTGACCGTAACGGGGCCCATTGCTATGCCTACATACGGTGTAACAGTTGATTCCAAAAACTACTCTGAAACCATTGAGCGACTAACTTCTGTGGAGTATAACATATTAAGCAACACACCAAAGCAATTTCTTGCTGATTTAGCTGTTGTGCTTGTTGACACGTTGAAGGTTAGCCCAGCCCGCCTTCCAGAATTGCTAGCGCAGTCTTTGTATGCGATAGGTGAAAAGGACTTGATGTTTTACAGTCGTTTTTCTAAAGTCCAGGAGCTCTTTGAGAGATTTGGTGTCGCAGGTAGACTCCCTCAAAGTGGTAATTTTATACACATAAACATGAGCAACTTTTCAGGCTCAAAAAGTGACAATAGTGTGCAGAACTCGCTTAAAGCTGACTATACTCTTAAGAAAGAGGGGAGGTACGTACTGGCGCTTCGTATCCGACGTGAAAACACTGTACCTGCGACTATACAAGCTCCTGCAAACTTGTCTTTTATCCGCGTATATGTGCCTGTGGGAGCTGTACTAAAAGAGGCGAATGGTTTTGACCAACCCCCAGTATTGCAAAAGGGTGTTGAAAGTAGGCAAACCCCAGAAGTGATTCAAAGCTGGAACGAATCATATATTTCAAGTAGTATTAAAGGTGTGTTCCAAGGCAGTGAGTTTGGTCGGCCCTTTTTTGCGTACTGG
>DASPKA010000079.1:0-20020 GCA_035628335.1 Patescibacteria group bacterium
CTCTAAACTTAAGCGGGCTTGGGACTGCAGGTTCATGCTGCAATTGTAGAACTGGTATTGACTGCGCCCCATGTCTTTTGCACGGTATAAAGCGGTATCAGAGTTCTTCAGCAGCATGTATAGGTCTTCCCCGTCTGTGGGAAACACTGCAATCCCCATGCTCACCGTAATGTGTAGGGAGTGCCCTTCTATTTGCAGAGCGGATTCGAATGAACGTAAAATTTTGTCGCTCGCCGCGACTACGTCTTTGATAGTAGAAATATTAGTGAGAAGGATTATAAACTCATCGCCGCCGTAACGTGCGACAAGATCTGTTTGTCTCACCGCATGAACCAGCCGCTTGCCCACCCGGCGCAAAATAGCGTCACCAATGCCGTGACCTAAACTGTCATTAATTTTTTTAAACCTATCTATGTCTAAAAACAGTAACGCGCAACGAAAATGCGGTCCATGAGGGCCGTTTTTCTCTTCTTGAAAACGCAGGTTAAAGCCAGTACGGTTAAGGAGCCCGGTCAGTTCATCATGCAACGCTTGATACTGTACTCGTGCCTGTTGTTTTCGCAGCTCCTTAAGCGCTTCCTTAAGCTCATGTTTGCTGGTCTGGTTCTGCTCTGTTAATGTCTGTATATACTTGGCTTTTAGCCTGTCATACTCACAGAGTTTTTCGTTTAGCTGTTGGAGTTGCATATTGCGTGCTGCCAGCTCGCGTTCTGCCGTTTTCTTTTCAGTAATATTCCTTCCCTCAGCAAGAAAATATTGCACGTCGCCTGACTCTGATCGCAAGGCTTTAAGCGTGAAGTCTAGAGTCACTATTGATTGCCCGCCGTCCCCTGTAAAGACTTTCAACTCATCTCGAACAAATCCCTCTTTCACACACAAATCATACGCTGCCCGTACTTTAGCTGGGTTGTTAGGGGAAGTTTTCCAGGCATCAACGTCCCAAAAATACATTCCCGATATCTCAGCAATCGAAATGCCCGCAGCGTCTAAAGCTGTCTTGTTCACTTCCAAAACCCTACCCTTCACGTCCAGCAGGGCTACAAACTGGTACATGGTATCCAAAATAACGCGAGCCAAACTAGCGTTGTGAGTACCCTGTGTCATAATACTCATATACTACATGTTAAAGATTAATGACAAATGAAAACAGCCCCGATGCATTGGAGCTGTTACGTTGTAACAGGTGTATGGTAATAGTTTTGCAGCCATGACCGCATGTCATCTGCAGCCAAAGGGCGGCACATTAAGTACCCTTGACCCATGTCTGACCCCAGTGATTCAAGTAAGTCGCGTTGCCCTTCTGTCTCTATCCCTTCCGCGCAAACCTGGAAACCCAACGAGTGTCCTAGGGAAATTATGGTGCTAATGATAATAGAGTCCTGCGGGTCAGTGATTATGTTGCGCACAAACGACTGGTCTATTTTAACCTTTTCTATAGGCATGTTCTTTAAGTAGCTTAAGGACGAGTAGCCCGTACCAAAGTCATCCAGAGTAATTAACGCTCCTAAGTCACGCAGCTCTCTGAGCTTCTGTACTGCATTTGCCTGGTTGTGCATCGCTACACTTTCAGTTATCCCGAACTCCAAAAACTTAGGATCAAGACCAGTGTCACGCAAAACTGTCTTAAATTTCTGTATCATTTCCGAATCTACAAACTGGCGTGGGGAGAGATTAACCGACACAGGGATTTGGAAGCCCTGTTTGAGCCATAATTGAGCTTGGCTCGCTGCTTCTTGTAAAATCCACAATCCCATAGGTATTATAAGACCTGTTTCTTCTGCTAGCGGAATGAAGTTGTGAGGAGAAAGCGTACCGAGTTGAGGGTGGTTCCAGCGAATCAAAGCTTCAAGCCCCTTCAGCTTTTTGGTAGTGAGGTCAAAATACGGCTGGAACAAAAGCTCAAACTGAGACTTGTCTACTGCTTGTCGTAAATCCTGCTGCAGTGCAAGCTTTGTATGAAGCTCCAACTGCATATCTTTCTCATAAAACACATATGTATCCTTGCCTTTATCTTTTGCACGGTAAAGTGCAATGTCAGCACTCTTCAGCATAGCGTCTATGTTATCTCCACTCTCTGGAAACATAGCCACACCAATACTTGCGGTGAGCTGCAGCGTATGCTGCTGTACGTGAATGACTTCTTGAAGAACCCCAGCAATCCTTTTAAGTACTGGCTCTATCTCCATACGGGAATTAACTTGATTGAGGACCATAATAAACTCATCCCCACCAAGTCGCGCCACTAAATCATACGAACGCACCACGGAGCGTAAGCGAGAGGCGACTTCTTTTAAGATACAATCACCTATCGTGTGGCCCAACGTGTCATTGATGTGTTTAAAATTGTCCAAATCCAAAAACAACACAGCAAACTTAACACCCTCTCGCTCCGCTTGAACCCTCGTTGCCACAAAGTGTTCCTCAAGAGCATTACGGTTAGCAAGTCCTGTAAGTGAATCATGTAATGCATAGTGTTTAATCGCCTGAAGTGCGTTCTCAAGCTGGCCAATATACTGAGTCAATGTTATATTAGCGTTTTTTCGTTCCTCAGATACACCAGCGAGGACAAAATAAATAATGCCAATGATAATAATGAAGAGCTCAGTTGCCAACAGGCGTCTTCCTAGTGCATCCTGCGGTATATCTACAAACCCAAAAAAAGGTGCGGTTATACCAACGATGGCCATAAGCAACATAGCAAGCGACATCCAACGTGGACCAAACCTAAGGGCAATCCAAAACAACGGTATAAGCATGACATATACCAGCGAAACCCCTGCAAACGAAACATACGGAGTCCAAAAAACAAAAAAGTTTATAACCAAAAAAAGCAGAACCACCGATACGAGCTCAAAGCGATTCCTCGCTCCGGTATTCTCTGGCTGGTCTGCAGTCAGCGACACAATGAAGGGAGTTAGGATCATGACGCTAAGCACTCCACCAAGCCACACAGTCAACCATCTGTTGAGGAATGTTACATCGGTGGCGAGCGTACCTAGATATTTGTTTATAGTCAACACAAGCGTCGGTTGAATAGCGGTGACAGTACACGCGACCACCATAATCGCAGCTATGTCACGCAACTTAAGCAAACGGCGATCAAGTCTAAACCGCCGAAGCAAGTACGCACCAATCAGCGCTTGTGTGGTACTGCCGACGACAGAGGCAAATATTCCAATAGGCGGAAAGTCCAGTACCACTGAGTTCACAAACGCCCCTAGCGCAACTGCGGGCCAAAGCACATATCCTTCTAAAAACAACCCCGCCATAGCAATACCGGCAGGAGGCCAAAGCAAAAATGGTCTTGTATTTAAGGACCGAAATATCACACTACTAAAGTAGGCAGTCAGGAAATATACAAGAAACAATATTAGCAAAGCAAAAAGCTGGCGTTTTGTAATCCGTAGCCGCTTAACCCCTTCTTTGGCCTTCAGTAGATACTTTTTCATAGCAACAAGCTAAAATGCTATATCAAAGTTTTTCCAGTTGTACTTATTTGGACTAAAACCATCTCCGCAAACGGTTTCTATAAGTGCAGTGCATATCTGATACGGGTCTAAGTTGGCGGCCGGTCTTCTGTCTTCAAGGTATCCGCGACCGTCGTTTGCAGTAGTCATGGGTATTCGTATAGATGCCCCGCGATCTGAAATTCCGTAACGAAACTCTTTGTAGCTACACGTCTCGTGCTTACCCGTAAGTCGCTGATCATTCCCCACACCATAGACAGACATGTGCTCGCGATGGAAGCGTCCCAACCGCTCGCATGCTATTCTCACAGCTTCTATACCACCTGGTTCACGCATTGCTATCGTGGAAAAGTTTGTATGACCCCCTGCACCATTCCAGTCCCCTGGCATTGGCTTTGGGTCTAACTTTGCGTAAATTTCAAAGTCTTCGCCTAAACGGTATAAAAGCCAGCGCGCTATCCACATCTGGTCTGAAACCTCAAGCGGAGGCAGTGCTCCTATCTGAAACTCCCACTGTGCTGGCATCACTTCTGCGTTTATGCCGGAAATAGAAATACCAGCTTCTGAACAGGCCTGCATATGCGCTTCTGAAAGTTCGCGGCCGTGCACTTCGTCATACCCTACTCCGCAATAGTACTTACCTTGCGGGTCAGGGAATCCGTGCTTTGGCCAGCCCAACGGCCAGTCTTTGTGATAAAGCGTATATTCCTGTTCTATTCCAAACCATGGTTCGTCGTTTTTGTAACGATCAGCGACGTGCGCGAGTATGTGGCGTGTGTTAGATGGGTGTGGTGAACCATCAGCGTTCATTACCTCACACATAACTAAGATGTGATGTTCGCCGCGAATTGGGTCCTTTAAAAAATAAACAGGCTTGAGCATACAGTCGGAAAAATGCCCTTCAGCCTGTTCTGTTGACGACCCGTCAAAGCCCCACCATGGTACTTCTGTTATGTGGGTTATCTGCTGCTGCAAAACTTTGGTCTTGGATCTTAATTTAGCCATTGGCTTCCTCCCGTCTACCCAAATATACTCTGCGAATGTATGCATGGAAAAAGGTTTATTTAATTTTTATATACCGTAAGTATATCATATGTTGCCAATTTTCCTCATAGATGACAGGAAATTAAATTTCTAGTGCAGTATACAGCAAAAACAAATCCCGACCCATTCTGCTTAGTTGCAGCATCGGGACGGGATTATTTTAATTTGGATTTGTTGCACTTGAGCACCCATCTTTAGCTGTATCTCGAGTTTTTGAAGCTTG
Organism: Patescibacteria group bacterium; assembly: GCA_035628335.1. Taxonomy (GTDB): domain Bacteria; phylum Patescibacteriota; class Doudnabacteria; order UBA920; family UBA920; genus DASPKA01. The sequence continues at coordinate 4,735 of DASPKA010000079.1, forward strand.
TTTCAATGAGTTAGCTCTGTTTTTAAACGCTGTCTGTCGTTGTTCTTTTGTATTCGCTTCCTTTAAAGCCTTTTTATATGTAACGGTTATTTCTTTAACGGCAGACTTATAAGCATCTTCAGCTTTTTTTCTACAAATGGCCGCTTCTTTTTTTGCAGATTCTGTATCTGTCGTAACTGCAGCTTTTTCCTTATCTGTTGCTTGGACGTCATCTTTTGCTCGAGATTTTTTAGGTTTTAGTGCCTTCGGTGTACCTGTGCCTGTTTTTTCAAGATTTTCTCCTTGAGCTGCTGGTTTCTTAGGTTTTAATTTTGGTTTGGGCTTAGGTTTTTGAACGGTGTCTGAACCGGTCTCTAACATGTTGTCAGTTTCAGAAAGTACTTTGGGCTGTCCTTTAGTAGTCTTCTGCTGTACTACTTTTTTTGACGTAGCTGCAAATACTGAGTTAGACCCAAAAACAAGCAGGCTAAGCACAACAGCGACAGATACTAGCTTATAGGGAGTTTGTACCATATATTTATGTTTTATTATATTGCATATATTATACCACAAAATTTGACGCCTTGTATTTTATTTAGAAAAATTCTATTATAGACAATTCCGAAGCTGCCCCCACACATTTCAACAAGGAGATAAATATGAAACTAGTTATTGCTGGGTTATTAGCCCTAGTCTTTACAAACCTCGCAAATGCTCAGGAATGGGTGATCGTCCGCTCTACGATCATCCAAGAAGAAAGTTCGGCCGGTACCGTACTCTGGTTCGTTGCTAGACCTAGAACGCCCCTCAGAGTCCTGACCAGAGAAGCTTTTGCTTTTGCAGTGGGATCCAACTTGGTTGTCACTCACAATAAAGCATTGAACCTCAATGGTGTGCTTACCATCCACGGCCAAGTGGCAGAGATTGTCTTTACCTCGGGCGATCTGGTATTCATAGGTGTTGCAGAGACACTTACCGTACCTGCCTACAATTTCGCCAACACCAAGTTTATTGTAGCTGGCAAGTGGAAAATTCGCTACAAAGACTTACTGAGCGACAGAGGAGATTTTACAGGCAGACTGCAAGGCAATAAAGTGCAGGCTGCTCTGGAGAAGACTCTCTCAAACTGTAATGGTGAGCAATTCAAGCTTTCCGAGTACGTTTACCGCGTACATGGAATTCTTGATGAGAAGTGTAGGAAAGAGAATGAGAAAAAGAAATAGCTTGTCCATTCTCTTGCAGGCTTGGACTTAAGTAACTTTCTTGATTACAATAGTAATAGCAAGGATAACAGACATCTAAAGGAGATATATGAAAGCGATATACAATGGAAGGCACGTCGGTTTTACTGGTGGCGGCGACGTCATTAACCAAGTCGGCGTAATTGTAGCAATTTTCAACTACACCGGCCCTGGCCGTAAGATCATTGGCCAAGGGGTGATCAAGGTAGTTGGTGAGAGGGAAGTATACCTTTCAAGCTTCAAGCCACATACCTCGCCAGACGGGACCCCTCCCCAAAGTATCACCAGGCGGCTTCGCAGACTCAGCTACAGCTAGAAACCAAAAAAGCACACCAGCCAGTGTGCTTTTTCTCTTATTTAAACTTAACCAGTTTCCAGTCGTGAGACTCAACCTTTTGATCTATAAGGGTGATGTACTCAAAGTATATTTTTATATCCACCTTATTGTCGCTGTGGGTTACACTCATTTCTTCCTGACTAAAACCTTTTTCTGACATGTCAAAGTATTTACTCTTAAGGTTTTCAATAAACCCTGTTAGGTCTACTTGGCTGATCACCTGGCTATTTTTCAGCACATCATATCTATACTTTTCTCGGTCTAAGTAAAAGGTATACCTGTCCTGTCCTACCTTAATTTCTGAAGAATCTTCAACCATGTAGTCATACTCACGTATGTCATAAGCCATTGGACTTGGTTTAAAAATGTTAAAGTAAAAGTAGTCCGACCTAATGTCCATAGGTGCATTTGAAATGCCAATATACTTAGCTACATATGAGAAACAGCCACGCCCTTGCTCACGACAGACCTTACTATCTGCCATCTGCGTACCTTCTGGCAGAAGTTTGGAAACCGCAGCCAGCCCATGGTACCTGTCTAAATAATTAAGGATGCTGAAAATTTTACTTTTTACCTCATAGGGAATATTATGCGGCCCCGGAGCAATCTGGTTGCCAATTAAAATGTTGTTCGCAACCAACAGATTTTTCAGTCTTGTAAACTGGTCTCTTTCTGACAAGTTAAATGCGCTTAGTGGACTGACCGAGGCTATCAGTAAGGCGACTATCAAACTATATGGAATTACCTTAAGGTCTTTAAACTTGCTGACCAAAAAGTAGACTGAGACCAAACACAGCCATACTCCAAAGGCTATAAGTAAGTACCTGTTCTCAGTTAGACCGTACTCTCTATAGCGTATATACACAGCATAAAAAAGTACAAAAGTTTGTGGTATGAATGAAGCAAACAGAATGGTGAAAATCTTCTTATACTTTTTTTCTTTCAAAAACAGTGGATAGAGCAATGCAAACGTGATTAAGCCTACAGTTGAAAAACCAACGATTAATGTTGAAATTACTCCTTTTGGCCATTCGTTGGAAATTACAATTTTCAGTGTATAACTATACAGAATAAGAAAATAAATACATACCAGACTTAACCCCACTGCCCCACCTAAGAGCCTAATTTCTTTTGGAAAATCATCTCCCGAGGTTTGAAGCTCAGTAGGGTATTTGCTTAAAAAGATTGTCGTACTAAAGAGCCCGACAATAATAGCCCATAACTGCAACCAAAGTTCTGGATTTAAATTAAGCGAAAAGAGCTCATTTACCGCAGCAAGCGCAATAGCTAATCCAATAAACACCACAGCGGAGTAAGCAAAGGAAAACACAATAGCATACACAATATGTTTATTGTATTCCCAATATTCTATGGGGGCCCTGGAATACTTCAAAAACGGCGCAACCGACATACTGGCAACTGCCAGCCCAAACCACATAATGTAACGGATAATATCTTTCTCGAAATATTGGTGTCCATTGCTATAAAACACAAAAAAGACTACCAAAAGCAACAGCCCGAAAACGTTAGACGCAATCTTAAACCACTGCGGGTAATTTTGTTTTTCTATTTGTCTAACGGCTATGGATACCGGGAAAAACAAAATAGCAGTTAATAATATACGCAGCGCCCAGGCGTTATGGTCCTTCTCAGCCACCCATACTCCAAATATCGTACCCAAAACCGCAAGTACACTTGTAACCGGAAATCTCCTGCCTACCTCTAACATGGTATGCAGAAACGCCTGGAAAGATAGATTTAATTTCATATATTGAGTTTTTTAATACCAAACCCCTGGTATATAAATTATCCCTCATATCTATATACAAGTCCAGCCAAACAACCTTTCACTAAAAAATGATCCGTTTTGACACATGCCATGGCGGACCATTTTTCATTTTACACAGCCTGAAGATTCCTCCCAAGCAGGTGAGCCAATGAAATAAACTCAGACCCGTCTCCATTGAACATCCGCATCCTATGGCGGAATGTATTTCGCACCTTTCCGTTAGGGCGAGAAGTTCTCCGATGCGACGTGATATAAAAATCTGTTTGATCGTTTACAGAAATCACCCTTTGTTCTCCAGTGACCTGATTGGTCAAAGTTACCTCAAAACCTTGCCCCACAATTCTAAAGTGCTGTGGTAAATTAAAGGCCAAAAGCTTATATAAAACCCCGGCTTGATCCTGTAGTCCAAACCCTTTACCATCTCTCACAACTGTATATTGCATATCAACCCCCTTTCGTGTCTTGCAGTATATATCTAATTTACACCTCTAGCAAGTTATAACTATTGTATAAATAAGCGACTAATGTTATGAATCAATATTTTCCACACGTATCAGGAGGTTATGCATGATAACTTATTGCAAATGAGGCGGTCTTAGTGTTAATGACAGAGACTGCGTTACTTGCAGAGAAAAAGCTAAGGATTACCGGATAACCGGTTTGGATCCTGACGTTAAAAAACCTCACCCGTTAATGGTTGCATTAATGGTTCTTGCTCTCATTCTTGTTTTAGGCAATTTAGCCTGGGAACAGATGAAGCATAGGTAGCAAAACAGCGAGTTGGGAATTGATCCTCTTAGTTCAACACAACCGCTAAAGAGGGCTTATAATGGTGAAAACGGTGAGACTATAGCAAAATTTACTGTTGAGAAGGTTAAAATTTTCGTCGACTGTATTGGCGCTATACTTCTCGTGTTCTCGCCCGCACGTAGCAAAGTGAAACAGCGCCTTCATGACCCCCATGAAGCCGCTGTTTTTATTTGAGAAAACTCTGATCTAATTGCAAATGGTAGAACAAGTAAAAGAAGTCTGCGAAATTGCCTGGCGAATTAATGTGGCAATGTTAAAGCGTGGCTTTACTCGCTGGGACCTCATTGGATAAACAAAGTCGGTAGATGTAAACGTCTACCGATATTACTTTGACCGCTTAGCATGCATCCACAGCGCGCCCCTCTCTCTTACTTCCTTAGCACGGAAAAGAGCAATCTTGCGAATAAGAGTTTTAGGTAAAGGCTTGTCATAAGGAAACTGAACCGTATCTTTACCAGCCTTATACTTCTCCAACTCTTTCTCAAACGGCTTTAAAGACGAGTGTGTAGGCATGAAATTAAGGTGGGTTTTGTAAGCTGAATATGCAAATAATATCCGCTTTTCCACAAGAACCGGCGACCCCCACTTTATAGCTTCAGATGCTTTCGGCGCAATTTTTTTTAAAAGTGCACGGATTTCACGCAAGTGCTTCTGCGCTTCTTTTGGCGCAGTGTTAATGTACGCGGTAACGGTTGTTGGTCTTGTTTTTTTGTCCATACAAGGTGTAGCTTAATAAAAGTGGTAATTAGAAACTTAAATATTTCTCTAACTTTTCCAAAAGTTGAAAAAAAGTAGTGTAACCGGCTTTGGAGTTAAAGTGCCCGGCGTTGGGTATAAAGTGCAGGCCTGTACCCAGATGCTTTGCTAATTGTTCGCCATTTTCTAACCCTACGTATGGATCATTATCTGAATGGAACACTGCAAAATATTTAGACTTTGGCCTTATAGCTGCCCAGTTAAATGTAAATTCGCTAAACGCATTGTCACGATCATAGTTGACTAAAGGCTGTATACCAATGGGTGTACCAACAAATACAGCTGCTTTGCACGGCTGATTGAGTCGTTCAAGCACACGAAGTAGAAACAATCCACCTAAACTGTGCCCAACAAAAATTGTATTTTCATCAACGAACATTTCGTACTCCTTTAGTACTTCAAACCATTCTGTAATCTTTGCAGGAACAAAAGGCGGTGAGGGAAATTGTGGCACAAATACTTTACAACCTTTAGCTTCTAACTCACCCTTTAACCACGGGAACCAATTTTCCTTCGGATGCCCTTCTGTGCCATGAAATATAAATACGTTTTGCATATTCATGCTTAAGATATTTTCGTTATGTTCCCACTTTGAGAGTTAGTCAACAGAGTCTTGCATATCAAACAACCCCATTACTAGGACATTTTTACTCACCGGGTAAAAAACTGAAGTCAATTTTCCAGATTTCGTAATTGAGAGAATTGCGATTACATAGAAAATTGACTTAAGCGTTACTCTTCGTCTATCAATCCGTCGAGCAACGGTACCAGAGATGTCCCGCACTTCGTGCAAAATTCATGCATGGAGGATCGGGCTATTTTGCATTGAGGGCAATACTTATCCTGTAAATCCGAAAGTGATTGATCATCAGTATTGCCTTTTCCAGCACCACTTGGTGCTGAGACTGGGTAGTTGTTCGGAAGCTTGTTTGTCATATTCCCCCCTTCTTAAATAGTATAACTTAACTTTAGCTATATATACATTATGAAGACAATTTTCTAACAACTCTTTAATCAAATCACCAGCTATCCTCAAATGCACTAATATTCACTTATAGTAGCCGTTTCTGGTATAAAAATTGTAGGAAAAATCTATGCACGTATTGTATCACGCTCTAATGTTTTTATATTGCTCCGAATTTGGTAATTGTATGCGACCAAAAAGCATACCCAAAACTATACCAACTACACCAAACTGAACTAGGTAATAAATGCTTTCGAGCACAAGCCACGTGGTAAGCGAGCTCACCTCGTTCTTACCAGCTTCGGCAAATACCGCCACACTTGCCAAAAGAACACCAACTATCAAACCAAAAGAAAGCCCAACTTTCCAAGGCGTGCCACCCGTATAAAAATAAGAATACAAGTAAGGCAATAGAACTCCTTGTATTGCCATGGAAATAAGCCCAAGTGGAATGATTGGTTCTTTGCGGGTAAAGATACCTAAAGCGTCATATGTCTCTTTAAACAAAACCAAGTGCCAACCAGCAGCGAAAATAAACGTGATGACTACGTACGCGATAAATGATAAGGCAAATATTTTGGTCTTCATACTACATTGGTAATGCCTCGTAGACGTGGACTGCTCCACCGTCTTCATCGATGACCGCCGGGCACCCTTTGGCAATACTAACCGCTTCATCCATGTCCTTGGCATTGATAATAGTATAACCTTTTGCTGGCAATGTATCGACAGCGATGGTTTCTACACCTTTTGCAGTAACCGCTTTAACCAATGGACCGAAGGGATTTCCACCATCAATCATTTTATCTTGAAACGTTCCAAACCACGCCATCCACTTATCCATAACAGCTTTCATTTCTTCATTATTAAAATCTTCGGCTCGTACGCGGCCATAATACACAAAAACAAATTTTTTTCCGCCAGTGGCGGATCCGCCTTTGGCGGACATATTGGTTGACATAAATATGTTAGTTAGTTGGGTTAATTTTACTGCTAGACCTTTTTCCACCAGCTGGCGGACTTCACTTTTCTATCCACGAAATATAATTCTCGAGCGACTCTGTATTACTTCCCCAGTATGGATGGTATTGTGCTATCCACTCCTGAAGAGTAATCAGTGCATCGCGGTTCAAGGCAAGAAAATTTGATCGACCACTTTTCTTGCGCTTGAGGAGCTTGGCTTGCTCAAGAATTTTTATATGTTTGTGGATCGCTGGAAGCGACAACTGTAACTCGTTGGCAAGACTTGAAATGGTAGAAGGCTGCAAACTCAGTCGATACACAATAGCCCTGCGATATTCATTCGCAAGAGCGGTAAAAACTGCATCAAGTTGCTTACTTTCTTTTTTCATAATACTTAACCAATAGGTTAAGTATATATAAAACTATATTTTTATGCAAGCTGCTAAGCCCTTTGCATTGTGAGTTGTATTTCTACATAGCGTACTAAACACCGAGTCTTCTCTCTGTTTTCTGAGGTGAGATGGTGTCCGACTTGCTCCGTAGAATCCCTAATCTTTCTTTAAATCCTGCATGGTAGTCTAAGGTTTTGTATTAACCACAACTCCTATGACTACCTCTAAATCACCCTTAGCTATTGCTTTAGTGTCCTATGCCTCTGCTCGAGCTACACTGCCTCTGTATTACAGCAAGTTCTCTCGTTATACCTTTACCTTGCCTCAATTAATGATCTGTCTAGTGTTAAAAGAGTTTTTTAAAACAGATTACCGAGGCATCAGTGCTATTCTTTCTGATAGTAGCGATCTTCAGAGAGTGCTTGAGCTTCGGACTATCCCTCATTTCACTACCTTACAGAAAGCAGCTCATAAGCTTCTTTCCACCTCTCGATTTAAAAAGATACTCAGGGGTATCTTGACTCTAGCTCGAAAACAGAAACTCCTTAGCCCAACCATAGCAATTGCAGCTTTGGATGGTACTGGCTTTGAGTCTCACCATATCAGCAGATATTTTGTCCATAGAACCCATGTAACTGGGGCTCAAACCACACACTATACGAGGTTTCCTAAGGTGGGCATCATAACTAGCCTCACCCATCTCATTCTCTCAGCAGTACCAGAGCGAGGACCAAGATTTGATAGCACTCACTTTGTGCCTGCATTACAACGACTGATCGCGGTTGTTAAGATTAAAACCCTTCTGGCTGATGCTGGATATGACAGCGAACCAAATCATAGACTAGCTAGAGATAGCTACCATATCAGGTCAATTATCCCTGCAAAGAAAGGCAGGCCAACACAGAAACTACCCACAGGAAAGTACAGAAGATTAATGACAACACACTTCCCCAAGAAGCTCTACGGACAGAGATGGCAAGTGGAAACAGTTAACAGCATGCTTAAGAGAAACTTAGAAAGCTTTTTGAGGGCACGGAGCTATTGGAGCCAATGTAGGGAAATACTCCTTAGGGTACTAACTCACAACATCATGATTGTTCGTGTTGGGTAGGGTTTCTACAGAGCATGTCTGACACCTTTTTTCCATTACTTTGCCAGCTCAAGCTGGCATGAGCACCGGCTGATACAACGGCACGAAAGCGTCTACACACTCTCCAGTATTTCTTCCCACTTATAAAGATACTCCACCAAGAAAATGATAGATGCGCTATACTAGGGGCAAGGAGGAGTTTATGAGAAAAGCTGACAAGCTTAGAAATCTAATACTGGACTCAAGCGCGGACAACGGAAAAGTTTACCGCGCACTTAACATATATCTTTATGACTCAAACGGCACCCACCCTTTAACCGATGAAGAACTCACAGCGGAAATGGATGAGTTGCATACCTTGATAGCCACAAAACGCCAAAAGGTATGTGACCGAATGACCCGCGACATAGCATGGCAACACACGTTTTGTTGCGGAATCATTTCCCTAAGCATGTTTGTCAAACTTGTCTGGGAGCGGCTGCAAGATCTCCTGCGTCCAAACCGGACCTGGTAAACGAAAGGCCTGAGAACTACTAGTGGTTCTCAGGCTTTCAATAATTATTTCTCATTGCTTGGTAATGCGTTTTTTGTGTTAGGAAAAAGTGGAAAAGGCGCCGAACACCGTTTTTGTTTTTTACACTACAAGTCAGTAAGTCGCTAGGTTACAAAGGGCAAGGTCACCAACTTGACCCTTTTCAATTGGTAAAAGTTAAATAAACCTCGAATATAGTATTAGGGTCCTTTAGGGTAATGAAAGCTTCTGGAAGAGGTGTGTCATGTGGAAATTGGATATATTTATTTGCTATACTAGCAGTATTAATAACCTATTGTATGCAAGAACAACATGAACACAAACTACTCATTTACTTTACGGCAATTTTTGTCACTTCCCTAATCCTGGTTGCTCCTTTGGCTTCAAAGTTCCTGGCTGTGGGGCCATTTGTTATTTCTGGTGCCACACTTGTATTCCCTATTAATTTTATTTTCAACGATATCTTGACTGAAGTGTACGGTTTTCAGCTCTCGCGCAGGGTGATATGGATTGGTATGGCATGTCAACTGTTTTCAGCCTTTCTGTTCTTCCTTGTTGGCATATGGCCTGCGCCTGACTTTTGGCAAAACCAGGCGGCTTATGATACCATCTTGGGAGTTGCGCCTCGCATTGTCTTAGCCAGCATAATTGCATATTTTTTTAGCGAATTCACTAACAGTCTCGTGCTTTCAAAAATGAAATACTGGCATCAGGGCAAACGCGGGCTCTACCAGAGCTATCGATTTATTGCCTCCACCATTGCCGGTGAGTTGGTTGATTCAGTGATCTTCATCACGATTGCTTTTGCTGGTACACTTGCAACTGGAGACATGATGAAAACCATACTCGGAATCTGGATAGCCAAGACACTGTATGAGGTTATCTTATTGCCCATCACTACACGGTTTGCTAATTATGTTAAAAAGGTGGAGGGTACAGACAAAATCGACTTCCCACACGAAACAAACTATAATCCCTTCTCTATCTTTTTTCGCAAAAAATAGACACCATAAAAAGGAGGATGTAACATATGCCATGGGATGATCCTATTGTAATGGGTATCAGAAAAGGAACAATGGTAGCTATAGCAATTTACGACCACCCCTTTGGGAATCTCTTGAAAGTATTTTTAGTACTCAGTGGCCCTAAGGAAGCTGCGGAACGACTGGAAGTAGTTGGGTTTACGCAAGTCTCCCATGACTCACAGAGTTGGATTGGGCCTTGGAATTTATATGCTGAGGTCAGGCCTATGCTGGTATCAGCGAACTTCATGCATGAAGTTGGGCAGCTGCTTTGAGTCTCAGCATCCATATTTGGAAAGGCCGCGCATAACGCGCGGCCTTTTTCTTATACTGTCCAAATCTTCTTTGCTAGTTTCCAGCCTAATTTTGCTAGGACAAGAATCAATAGTAAGTATATAGCCAGTTGCAATATATAGAGCAGGAACACCAACAACCCAATACTCACTGCCTGAAGAGATTTGTTGAAGTTAAAGAAAAAGTCTCTTATGGCTTCTTTCCAGGTGTCTTTTATACCGCGCCAGTCGACAAATGGGTTCTCGTATACTGCAACCTCAAAGGTAGTATACTTCGTGCGGTCTAGTTCCTTTTCCTTCTCGCGCTGCAGGCGATCTAGGTCATTGTTTATTTTGACCCGTTCCTGAGTAAGACGGTCAATGAGCTGGACTTTGCTGTCTATTATTTTTGCCAGGCTATCTACGTTCTGAGTTCTGGTGGCAAGTACAGAGATTTCATTATATGCCTCAGTTGCATTTTTCAAAGTTTCGTCTATTGAGTTGCGCTTAGAGACTAGTATCTCTGCTTCTGCGGTATAGTCATTCACTTGCTGTTCTATAGTAAAAGTTCGGTCAGTAAGCTCCCTTGGGTTAAGGCGTTTTATAAACTCCAGCACCTCGCTTACATTCCCCTTCTCTACTTTGAAGCGCAGGTAACAGTCGCGCTCTCCTGTGGTTGCGCTCTCAAAGACTATATAGTCTCTTGCTTTTAAGTCAGTCACCTGCTTGCAGGTTTCCTTGCTGTCGCTAGACTCTATGCGCGCATTATACTCAGTTACTTCTATCTCTTCCGCCTGGTCACCGGGTGCTGACTCACTTTGTGGCTTTACATTTCGTGGAGACATGTCTGCCATCATCTTCCCAGAAGGCGACGTTGGTGCATATGAGTAAGCATCAGAGTCACCCATGCCGATAGAATTAACGCTAAGCCCGCCCTTTCGCATGAGTGGAGTTACCGCACCATCAAGAAACTGTAAAATAAAAGCCAAGGTTACCACCGCCGCTGCGCCAATCAAAAGCGAGCGGAGAACCGTACCCGGCTTGATACCAAACCGTTCAAAAATTTTCATAAAAATATTACTTGTTAATTTTTTGATTAATTAAATACAAACCAAGTGCCACACAATGCTTGCAAAATAAGCCCTTACGAGCAGTACAAGCACACTTCCACTTGAGCCCTTTTGGAGTTGCCCACATTTCTACTGTGCGATTTTCTCCGGGGATTTGTTTAACCTGTGCCACTATGTGTATACGGTTGTCCTCGGCAATGGTAACTTCTCCATCTCGCAAAATTTTTTCTCCATATCTAAAATGAGAACCACTTGCCAATCGCTCCAGCTCTTCCAAAAAAATAAGGTCACGGATTAACTTCATACGTGCATTATAACACAAAACCCTGAGTAAACTTGTTATTCAGGGTTGACCTCAAAAAGTTTTTACTCTACTACTTTTCTTCACTAGGCGCTCACACTCCTGCTGCTATAGAAAATCTGTCTCTGCAAGGCACCTTGCACCGCACAGGCTCTGCCTGTTCGCAGCTCTCGCAGACTATCATTTGTCTGTGGCAAACATCTAATGTGCAATTAGTGAAGCGCTCAGAGAGGCTGCCACAGCCGACACATCTGCCTATTACCTTATGCTTGGGGTCGTCTGTGTAAAAGCCTATGTGGATTCTGTTATCAAACACATAAAGCTTTCCTTCAAAGTCTTCGTTTGGGTACTTTTCCATGTATGAGACTATCCCGCCATCCAACTGGAAGACGTCAGTAAAACCCTGGCTAAGCAAGTAACCGGAAGCCTTTTCGCAGCGCACCCCACCCGTGCAAACTGTAAGCACTGTCTTATTTTTTAAGTGCTCCAGACTTTTTACAAACTTAGGCAGATCGCGAAAGTTTTCCATAGGTGGACACACAGAACCCGTAAATCTACCGACTTCGTGTTCGTACGCATTTCGCATATCTACAATATAAAACTCTCTCCCTTGTCTAAACCACGCGTGAAGTTCCTCTGGTGAGAGGTGAGTTCCTGTCATAACATTGGGGTCTATGTCACATACACCAAGGCCGAGCGCAACTATCTCAGACCTTACTTTCACCGAGAGTTTAGGAAACGCACTTCCAGTACCGGGACTGCGTTTAATGTGTGTGTTTGCAAATCTCGGATCAGCCAAAAACACCCTCAGGTACTCGTCTACATTTTCCGAAGTACCTTCAAGAGTGACATTCAACCCCTCGCTTGCCACAATAGTTCGGCCAGTGAGCCGAAGCCGCGCTTGGAGCTCACGTTGCGCTTTGGCAAAGCTTTGGGGGTCTAGTATATGTGTGTATTTATAAAATAAAAGAATATCGTACATGTATATAAAAAGAGTTTACCATACTAGGGATATATTAGTATAATAGTCTCCAAAGGAGGAACTATGGGCAGAATTATCCAAAATAACCTTGTAATACCTTTACCCCCTAAGAACCAGACGGAGTTTTTCAAACGTATGAGACCCAGCAAAACGAACCCGTATGGCTTTATGGGCAAGACGGAAGATTGGGTTGGACTACTTACCTCAGACGAAAGAGAAAGGGATAGGTTGAGAATTACCTGTGAACAAATGGCAAGCGCGATTGACACGCTCTTTGCTACTGACGAGCTCTTAGTCAATGGTAACCATATTCAACGCATTCTCTATCTTACCGGTGAAATGTGTCCCTGGGGAGATTTTTGTTCAACAGCTTTATTTGACCTCACTCCTAAGGTTACCGAAATCCTTGTGTGCAATAAAACGGCCCCTGAAGCTTTTCAAACACACTTCAGAAACGGGTTACTCACACCTGCGGATTACAGAATGATTGTCCAAAACAACTGGGCAATTATCCTGTCTGATTTACATCCTCATTTGCTGCGCGAACATGAGTTTCAAGAAGGTAAGCAGACGCCGTACCGAATAGACCCACGTAAGCTCAAAGAGTATCTTGGATTTTAAACTTGTGTGGCCGTACTCCACAACAAGTCAAACACAACTCGCCTGGTTTTTGCCAGGCTTTTGTTTTCTAAAACCATAATCAAATTCTCAGACCGAGACCCTAACAGCGCAACGAAGTCATCACAAATTACTTCAGTAAAACTAAGCTTAGTTTGTGACGGCAGCAAGCGCGAGCTACGATTTTCTTTTCGGTCTTTTTTTATTATTTTGTGGGCAAATGGTGTGTCAGGAATAAGCTGCCTACTATATACCTGCTCACGTTGTTTACGCCCTATAATGTTTGCGAGTACGTATCGTTCTTTTACATAGTCCAAAAAACTTTCACCATCTGTAAGTATGGAGAACTCTTTAGAAGGGCTGGACAAGATTCTATCCCAGAGATCCTTGAACCCAGCAACGCCATAGAGGTACGAAACTTTAGGCTTTTTAAATACTTGTCCTTGCAGCGCGGTTAGTCCTGCCGCCATGTCTTCAAACTCTATCACACGTTCACGTGCTTGCTTAGCCAGCACAGTGGGGGTAACGGCTTTGTACAATAGTTTCTTGCCAACTTTCACTTCGTAAATAGCCCCAACTTCTTGCAACTCTCGCAGGGTGTAATAGAGTGTAGTACGCTGCAAACGTGCTCGCTTGCTGATCTCTAAAATACTTGCCTGACCAAGTTCCCAAGCAGCTACATAAAAACGGGCAGACTTGTCAGAAAACCCTAACTGTTTAATTTTGCTCACATAGTCTTCCATATGAGGACTCTAACATTTTCTAAAAAATGTGTCTAATTTTTCGACAAAAAATATTTATGTTTGGCAATACAAAGTTTACCCTAATAATGCGGGAATTCCCCCGGAATTTGTAGGAGGTATCATGACCCTATTCGACTGGTTTCTTGTGGCTCACGTTATAGGCGACTTTCTACTGCAGACTGATACAGAAGCAAACCAAAAAATGCACGGAAGCATTTTTAATTGGCCATTGTGGCGACATGTCAGCAAATACACGGCGGTCTGTGCCACCCCTCTCTTCCTGCATGGACTGAGCTTACTCTGGCTACTGCCAATATTTATATCCCACCTGTTCTTTGACCGACGGTGGCCTATAATCTGGTGGCGCAAGCATGTCATGCGCAACTCAGAAGCCTCTATAGCTAAAAACTTTTGGCTGACCATTGTGGTAGACCAGATCTTTCACATCCTTGTCCTCGTAGCTATTACTGTCATAGCCAGCAAATAGCACAACAAAAGGCATCCCTATATTGGAATGCCTTTTCTATATATAGCCTATCTTCTGCAAAAACTCTCTTCCACCTGGTATGTGCTCTACGTGACCAAGCTCTTCTCGGGTCAACCACTTAAGTTCTACCAAGTCGTCGCCTGGAGTAAGCTTAATCATGTCTGCATTTTCTTCTAAGAATATTTCAAAGTAGTTAAACTCCATATGACATAAAACTCGTTCCTGTGTACTCCATAGCGTTTTTTCAGATGAAGCATAATTCTTAAGCTCAATCGGGACAATTCTAAGTCCATGAATGTCCAGTCCAGCTTCTTCTTTCACTTCGCGCGCAAGAGCTTGCTCAAAACTTTCGTCTTCATTTATACCACCACCTGGGAAATGCCATGTGTTCGGAAACACCCCACCCTTGCTTGGATCTTTTTTTCCCATGAGTAACTTCCCGTCTTTACTGAAAACAAAAGCGACTACAATTGTACGTTGTATTTCTCTCATTAGTGTTTTTTCGCACCGTGCTTGTCATCCTTCTTGTCACCATGCTTAGGTTTAGCGGAATGTGAAGGCGCATTAACCTTATTACTAACTGAAAGCAGAACATATAACAGAACAATAACCAATAGTGTTTCCATAGAGAAATTTTATCACAATCGTAAACAGCATGAAACATTAGACCTCTGGAGTTTTCTACCTACTCCGGCCGCATATGCAGGAATTCCAGCAAACCGTCATGAAGGTGTTTAGTTCCGTCCCACAGCACGGTGTGATATCCTTCTAAAAACTCGCTTGGATTTTCTTGCCTGAAGTCTATAGAGCGCACTGCCATTGGCAGCGCCTCGCTCATGTGGCGGTCTGTTCCGCCGTGTATTGAAAATTTATCTCCCCAAACTTCCATGAACTCTGGCTTCAAATCGTCTCGACTGAGGCCAAGCTCATGTAAAACA
>DASPKA010000080.1:0-18123 GCA_035628335.1 Patescibacteria group bacterium
AAAAGAGTTGGGAATAGTCCTTGAGCTCTGTCCTACATCAAATATAAAAAACTCGACTGTGAAAGATTTACAGGAGCTAAAAGCTCTCTATCGCATTATTGCCGACTCGGGAGTGAAGTTCACCATAAATACGGACGGTCCTGAAATGTACCGCACAAACATATTCAAAGAGCAAAACCTGCTTATAGACAACGGCATCTTTACCGAGGCAGAAGTTGAAAGGGCTATGAAAGTATCATTTGAAAGTACATTCATTAAATAGAATTTTGAATTTAGAATTTGGAATTTTGGTTTTGTCCCATAATTCAAAATTCATAATTCAAAATTCCTGCTTGAATTGATCTATATTCTAGATTTTGGGTCACAATTTTCGCACCTCATTGAAAAACGCCTGAAAGAAATGGGGATTGATGCGGAGCTAGTACAGCATGATTTCCCTACCGCTAAACTCAAAGTAGCAGCAGGTATTATCCTCTCCGGAGGACCACAGAACCTGTCTGAAAATACATCATTAAAAGCGGACAAGAAAATCTTTGCCTTAGGCGTTCCGGTCTTAGGCATTTGCTACGGCATGCAGCTGATGGCACATATGCTGGGAGGGAAAGTAAAGTCTGGGAAGAGCGGAGAATATGGGCCTGCAAAAATACAGCTAAACCCTGACAGCGACCTCTTTTTGAGTTTGTATAATGAGCAAGAGGTATGGATGTCACATGGAGACAGCGTTAGAACCCTACCAAAAGGCTTTAGTGACATTGCCTCCACACCAGATTGCCCACATGCAGCAATGGAAGACTCCATACGCAAACTATATGGGATACAGTTCCATGCGGAAGTTGACCACACCCCTCATGGACGTACGGTTCTAAAAAACTTTGCTCGCACCTGCGGACTCTTACCCTCCTCCGCGAACAAAAACAACATCAAACATATGGTCCAGCTAATACGCAATCAAGTGGGGAAAGATAAAGCGCTCTGCGCGTTTTCTGGTGGTATTGACTCCGTAGTTGCGGCTACGTTAGTTTCCAAAGCTATAGGGAAGCAATTGACGTGTATCTACGTAGATACAGGGCTTATGCGTGAGGGAGAGACCGAGCTGTTGAGGAAGAACTATAGCAACATCTTCAATTTAAAAATAATCCGCGCTGAAAAAGAATTCCTGACTGCTCTTAAGGGGCTGACTGACCCTGAATCAAAGCGAAAAACCATTGGCCACACATTTATTAAAATATTTGAACGTGAGGCTAAAAAACTCAAGGGGATTAAGTGGCTCGTGCAAGGCACGTTGTATACCGACGCTATTTCTTCTGGGAGAGGAAGGGGGAAAGCGACAGCGGTCATAAAGTCTCACCATAACGTTGGCGGACTACCTGAAAAGCTTGGTTTTAAACTGCTAGAGCCCTTGCGCGACATGTATAAGTTTGAAGTCAGGCTTTTAGCTGCCCAGCTCAGGCTCCCAGCTGCAACCGTCCATAAACAACCTTTCCCAGGTCCGGGGCTGGGCGTCCGAGTGATTGGAGAAGTCACCAAAGACAAGCTGGAAATTGTACGACGAGCGGACAAAATAGTTGAAGAAGAAGTTGTGGCGGCACAACTCACTAAAATGATTAGCCAGTACTTTGCCATTCTTAGCAACACCAAAACTGTCGGAGTGAAAGGCGATGGCAGAAGCTATGGCCAAATGATCGGCATCCGTGCGATATACACGACTGACTACTTAACCCTCAGTGTGCCAGAAATCCCTTACTCGGTTCTAAGAAAAATAGTTTCTCGCATTACAAATGAAATAAAAGAGGTGACACGAGTAGTTTACGATATAACACCTAAACCTCCAGGTACAGTAGAGTGGGAATAAATAAAAAATCCTCTGAGCTTTCAGAGGATTTTTTAAGATTGATTTTTACTTTCTTATAAATATATATGCAGGTCCTGTATTAAAGCTGAACGCTGATGGGGTTACAGTGAGATAATAAATTCCAGTTTCTAAGGTTGGGTCAAGCTGGATATTTAACTGATTTAATCCTAGTGATCCTCCAACATACCCTGCGTATGTGATTTTAAACTTCGAGGATACGTCTATGCCATTGTTGGCTAAGGTAGGTGGAACGACAGTATTAACCTTCATTACTTTAAGGGCTAAACGGTCGTTGTTTATTCTCCAATCCCCAGCTCCTCTATTGAGCGTAAATGGCTGGTTCTGGCCCGTATAATCTGGCTTTCCTAAACCTGTTAGGTATAAGATAAGATATTGGCCTGGCTTAGCGCAGGGTACTGCTGTGTTTGTATGACAGTACTCAACGTAATTTTCATACTTACCGTCGTTCAAAGCTTGGCCAACTGCTAAATGAGCATAATTTCTGCTGCCTGTTGTACCTGCAATATGGAATGGCTTCTTAAATAAATCTGGATAGAACGCTTTCTCAAAGAAAAATGGATTATAATCTCCCGCATAATACTTTTTTCCATCTCCTCTAACAACCTCAAATCCTCTGACTAGTGGCATATCCAGAGGCACCTGGAAGTTTATCTGGTCTTTTGAGACATAAAGCAAAGGAAGTGCTGTACCGGAATCAGTAGCATTTTTCTTTGCAAACAGTCTCGTGTTATTACATGCACTTGTCGGGGCTGGTACAGTTGAAGCCATAAATACACATGCGGGGTCTGTAGTTAAATCAATACCGAATATAGTTGCAAGTTGACCTGGTGCCAAATTAATGGTAAAACCCGCACTACTTACGACTGCCCCTATGGTAACAAAGCTTGTGTCAAGCCTAACTTTCAAAACCATGTTTACAGGGTAAGACGAACAAACCCCTCTATATTCATTACAAACATACATTATCCCTTCTACTTTAACATCATATTCACCAATAGCAACTGTTTGAGCAGCTTTTAGGGTAAAGCCCCAACCACGGCTTGAAAGGTCACTATATGAAAATCCAGCAGGTGTCGTCACTTTCGTAATCTCTCTTGAAATGTGCTCCTGTGAACATGATTCGTCTTTAATATATTCAAGGGTAACATACTTACCAGCACCAGGTTCAAGGTTTATAGAATTCCGTTCGTTTTCCAAATAATATGTACTTAAACAGCTTATAGGATTATTAAATTGATTTGTTATAGTAGAAGCTGCGGCTGCTCCACTGTATGCAAATTCACTGTTCCCCGCTTTCCACTTCACAAACACTACTGACCCAGCAGCAACAAGGACTATTCCAGCGAGCACTCCAATTATTGGTAAGATATTAGTTTTTTTATTTTTCGCCATATATTGTGAGCTAATTAATTTATTTTTATGGATACTATAATTTAACCACTTTTTTTTGAAAACTACAAATGAATTATCCACACAACTGACACAACCACAGGTCTTCAGAAATTGCAGGCACCATAAAACAAAAACCCTTATTGGAAAGGCTTTGGTAGTAATCACTTAGAATACAGCGAATCGTTTTTCAAGTTCTTCGGTAGATATGTTTAGCTTCGCTGCCTGTATGACCTGAATCAAACATTTGTAGAGTTCTTTATTTTGCTGGCGTAACTCGAGATAACGAGCGTCAGAAAGCTCCATGGCACGCTCAATGGAAAAACGCAGACCCTTCATTTCGGCTTCTACTTTATCAAGCCTGCCTTCTACTTTATCAAGCCTGCCTTCTACTTTATCTAAACGTTGATTGACACTGTCAAAACCTTCCGAGGTAATTCTCGCAAGCGAGTCTATAGAGTCAGTTAGTGTATCTACCTTATTTGTTAAAGTTCCTACAGAATCTGCTAAGCTATCTAAGGTAACGGGAATTTTAGCCATATCGATTCGTTAATAACAGCATATACAGTCTACCACAAAAAAAGAAACACATCAAAATACCCCCCATTTCTGGGGGGTATATTTTTAATCCCTTATTTCTTCTGGTTCTTCTTGTAGTCGTTAATTGCGGTTACTACCTTTGCATCTTTCTTCATGTCTTCCCAGAACAGAACCTGGGTCTTGTTGATATGCATGAGCTTGGTTGGGCCATGCAGCTCGCCTCCGAGCTCAACCAGAGAGATCTGTGGCTGCTGTTGCTGCGGAGTGCCTGCTCCCTGCTGAGGACCTACCTGGAGGTAAAATACGTCATCTAAGGTAATCCAGTCCCCTGACTGGTTGATCTTACCAAAGTATACCTGCCCATTGGTCAAGAAGACTGCCTGAAGACCAGATGCGTTCTTGTCTGTGCCAAGACTCATCATGGAGCCACCGCTACCACCCATACCGCGGAACAAGAAGGCAACTGCGGCAATTATGACTATTACTACAATAAGGACTATCCAAGGCATCTTGGAAGATGAACCGACTGAGTGATGAGATTCCATAGCTTTGATTTCTGCCATAATATTTTAGCTTATAGCTAACAGCTTATAGCTTATACAGAGATAAGCATAAACAAAATGTTGAATGATTAACTTAAGAAGTTGCTACTGATGACTCCTAAGTCAATATCAACACCTGAACACTTGCAAGAGAGAAAGAGAGACTTCTTTCCCTGCCCGCGTCTCTAGAACCCGGAAGGCTAAGAGGGCTTTACTCTGGCTTGCCCTAGGTGAAAAATTGGATATTAATAAGAACTCCTCTACTGTAACAGCTTTAGGTGACTGATTATAGGGTTTTAACGAAGGAGTATCATGTATACTGAGTGCTGTATGAAAAACTATATCTGTCGTGTCAACTACGCGTATAACAGCAATACTCGACTGAACAGGAAGACTCACTACGGACAAGCTTAAACAGTGAGAGGTAGAGTTTAAGTCAACTGCTGTACCCTGCAATGGAGTAACGTCTTGTTTTGCGCGGAGTACACATGACATGTTTTCACCTGTGTTTGATGCAATAATATTAGCGCTAGTGTCTAACTTTATTACTGTTATAGAGACTCCTGACTCTGAGGAGGGAGAGGAGTACTCATCAAACACAAAAAAGTCCGCTGTAAAAGCGGAAAAGACACCACTGGTTGCCAGTACCAACACCGAAGCGACAGCTTTTCTGAAGATTCTCTTATTCATGGTAGATTTATTATAACATCCTTTTCCTATCAGGGCTTGTGGATAAGTGACACAATCGAAATATTATTATAGCTGTGTCATCCCCGCGAAGGCGGGGATCCATGCTTTTAAGATGAAACAAACCCGTGGATCCCCGCCTTCGCGGGGATGACAAGCTGGCAATAGGTAAAGTTACTTCATATTTTGGTTTTTGGTTTCATCTGTCATATATAAAATGATGTCATCTGTCCCGCCTTTAAGCTTGTCCGGCCCAAAAGACATTATAGCCTGGTCCAACACTGTACCGCTTATATACAGGTCCGAGTCAAAGTAATATGAACTACCCCAAGGGTCTTTTGGGACGTGCATGTAGGGACCCCTCCATGCGTCTAAGTCTTTCTGGGTCCAGCCACAACCTCCAGTATGGAGCGAAACATTTCCCTCTAACAAGGGTGGATTATTACTCACATCATACGCAGGAGGGTTACCTAAAGGGGGCTTAACGCCTAAGCCTGCCCAGTCGTTGTCCAGATATATCTCCTGGCTTCCACCCTGGTTTGGAGCATAAATCCGACTCATATATGGGCAACCTAAAACCCACTTTCCGACGTCTGTGTTAAGCACCTCCATAGCTTTTTGAATGTTTCTAAGCTCAGCCTGAACTTTTTTAACTTTAGCAGCCTTTAGCGAATTATAAACACTCAAAAGAGCAATGGCAGAAAAAAGCCCTATGATGGAAATACTAAATAGGATTTCTATAAGCGTAAAACCTTTGTTGCGCTTGTAAGATGGAGTTGTCATTTATTTATTCTTTGATTGGTCCGTAAGCATTAGTACAATGTCATCACCTGACGGGTACTCTTTAACTCCATTTGGCCCGAATGACATTATCCCCTGCTCTAGGTAGCTACCTGGCACCAGCTCCAGGTCTGAGTCATAGTAATACCGCTTCCCCCAAGGATCTGTGGGCACTTGTTGAATATACGGCCCTCTCCACGCATCAAGATCAGCCTGTACCCATCCACAACCTCCAGCAAAAGAAGATACGTTGCCATTACCAATCGGCTGTGAAATTGATGTACCCATTGGTACGGGCGCTTCACCCAATGGTGGCTTTTGCAGAAGACCTGCCCAGTCAGTATCTAAATAAATCTCCTGTCCGGCACTTGAACTTGGTGGGTTCACTTGTCTTCCAGGAGGACACCCCGCAGGCCACGAACCTGTATCCTCTTCCATAAGCAAAATAGCCTTTTGCAACTCTCGCAAGTCAGCCCTTGCCTTGGCCTTCTTTGAGTTCGTATGAGTATTCGACAAGGTAAAAAACACTGTACTCGCAAGCAATCCAACAACCCCAATAGTAAATAAGATTTCAATTAGCGTGAACCCCTTCATTTCAATAACGCCAATGGCGTGAGAGGGGGTGGCTCCATAAGGGCTCCGCCCGTTGGAGGGGGCGACGCTAGCCCCATTATAGCCGAAGCCGGCCATAGAGAAACTAAGTGGCCGGCTGTTACGTTGTCTTTGGAAAAGACTCATTAGGCAAATTATATTTTACTGGCCGCCAAAAAAGCTGAAGGAGGTGGTAGCGGAATCGCTCATTATCTGGTTTCCGACACCGTTCGACAGACGTGCACACAAGTGAACTGCCTCTGTTTCACCCGGGTCTAGCATGGCACCAGAAAGATGAGAAGAGAAATCTACAGGGGCAGTTATGGAATTCAAGAAGCCAAGGGTTTGGAACGTTCCTAATGCAGCGCAATTCGCGGTCATGCCTAGCCGAATCTGCAAAAAGCTCCCGAGCTCACCTTCGCCGTCCCCTGTATTCGCACATGTGGTATCAACTTCACTTTCAGCTTCCACACAACCATTTTCAAAATTATGAATGTCGCTCGCCATGAGTGTAAACATACGAACTGGCAGGGAGCCCACATTCTTTATGTTAAATTGCCCAAGATCAAGCCAGGTCGGATTACCGTCTCCAGGCTTTAAGTTGCTAAAAACAACAGGCACTGCACTAGACCATGGGTTTTCTCCGTTAATCTCCAAGTCCACCGTACCGGTAGAAAAGCTATTGTTAAGGGACTCCTCTAGGTCGCTGAACGCAGCGTATGTAGCACCAGATGCCAGTCCACCCGCAATTAAAATTACTGTCAAGCTTACAAGTATTTTTTTCATATACCTACACTTCCTACCCTCTTTCCTCCAGCGTAAGTGCTCACAGTCTCACACCTTAAAATTTCCACACGGCTTGTATTTCGCCCAAGATTGACATCTTTTCTGAGTACGGCTCGCAGGCGTACGCGTTGGTACGGTGGAGAGCCGCGCGGAAGAAAAGAGGGCAAGATTGGGCGAAAGACAAGCCTCCGTGATTATATGTAAGCACTTACCCTCCAGCGGTTAGTTAATTACTCGATAATAGTATCATTTTGCGTTCCGGTAGTTTGGTCAGGCACAGGCTCAGATTCAGCAACAGGCGCAGTAGGTTCTTCTACAACCTCTGAGGCAGTTTGTTCTGTTGATTGTATGTCACCCTGAGCTGGCTCAGACTCTGAAGTGGGTTGGGAAGGCGCTGAAGCTCCTGGAGGTGGACCAACCTGATACCCTGAAGAAGGTAGGTTGCCATTTTCTATGGTTGTTGCACTGGTATCCAGCGGCGCTATTGCTATCCAGTCAAAGGAAACAGGCTCTGTCGCTGTTTCTTCAAGTTCTACTGTAAAGCCAGTCGTACTCTTTGAAATGACACGGTACCGTGCAAACGTGTTAGAGGTAACCATAACCTTAGGTGCAACTTTATAAGGAGTGGTGAAGGTAACTGTAACTTTGTTTTGTCCGACTCCAATACTGACCGAACCTACTGTGTCTTTTTGAGCATATATATGACCTGCAGCATTTACTGTCAAAATCTTCTGGCCGTTGTTTGAGAGCGCCAGCACTTCGACTTGTTGGTCTGCAAGCTCAGTCAAAATAGCTAGGGTTCCGTCATTCTTCACAACAAACTTGTCCACACCGTCTTTCTGAAGCTTCAAGATGTCACTAGTTCCCTTTTGGTTGATAATGAAGGAAGTTGAACTACCGCTCTGCAATAGCGGGTCAGCATTCTGCATACCTGTAAGTACTGCATCCTGCGGTTCAAGCTCAAAAATGTTGTTTACGTTATGGTATCCTACCCCCATAAACACTTCTACTTTACCGCTAGACTCACCATTCGCCTCAAACACCTCAATCGCCTGACCAATAACCACCCCGCTTCTCGTTGCCTTCATACCATACCCAGGGAACTTAGCGGAAGAAGTGATATAGTCACCTACTTGAATGTTGCCGTTTTCATTTGTCACTTTTACAGGTGCACGACCTGACAGAGCAACCGTAGCTATATACTGACCAGGTCCAGGCTGGTTAGCTTCACCGCTATCTAGTATAGAGCCAGGCTTGGTGGAGATAACACCCATTACGTTCTTCTGGTATCCATAATTAGACTCAGTCACATCTTTAAGTCCACCAGTAAGCTTCTTTACCACCACTGATCCAGGAGTAAGCTCCGTGTCAGAGAAATAGTTTTCAGCATAGTCAGCACCACCACCCAGGTTGTCTACACCGTCTGAGAATACATCACCGTCAGAGTCTATGCGGAACTTGGTGTTTTGAGCACCACCAACATCAGTTAATACTCTGAAAATATCCAAATCTGAAGTCGACGTCGACCTTGGTACATCCAGAGTCGCGGAAAGGTTTTTGTTGTATGACCCTCCACAACTACCTTGGTAGCCAATACATGTACCAGTACCATGGACAATCAGGTTAGTATTTACTGTGGTTGAATTGTCAGCGATGACTCCAACTTCAAACTGACTCCCTTTTGCAGTTGCTGTCCACGCCTGGGATGCAACTACACCAAACTGCGCGCCCGTGCTGTAGGCTGAGCCATTGTAACCACTACTTCTGACAATGAGCATCTGGTTGTTTTGAGCTACTGCTGTGGGACTGGCAATGGAACCATTGGAATATCTGCCTTCAAAGCCTGATGGACCACCGGCTCGTTGGAATCTGACGTCACCAATTGAGCCATTGGTCATATTGACATGGAAGTTACCATTTGGGTTAGTCTCACCCACTCCTACCGAAGCATTACCGAATAAATCTTTAACAACTAACTGCGGAGTAGAAGAACCAACATACATAGAATAGACATCCCCCGCAACCGGATGAACAGCGAATTTAGCCATAGGAGAACTAGTACCTATTCCTACATTCACTGCCCACCTCCCTGAACCGCCTAAAGCAATAGTATTTGAAGCACCAACCAAAGAGAAAGCACCTATTGCAGTAGCGTTAGTTAGTGCAGCAGAGGCAAAACCTGAAGCATGACCAAGAGCTGTAGTATAGTTTCCGGTGCTCAGATTCACCAAACTGGTATTTTCTGAAGTACTTCCCCCAGCGTATCGGCCAATAGCTATGTTTGCGGTGCCTGTGGTGAGTCCGGTGAGTGCGAAGTTACCGAGCATAACATTGTAAGAACCTGAGGTGATGTTGTAGGCTCCGCTGTTATCTCCCAGCATAATATTGCTCGTACCTACAAAGCTAGCGCCGGGGCTATTGCCAAAACCAATGACTACGTTTCTATCACCTCCCCCTGTAGTGATCCCAGCTTGGGCGCCTAAGTAGACGTTATGATTTCCCCACGTAGCAGCTCTATACGCGGCACG
This sequence comes from Patescibacteria group bacterium, assembly GCA_035628335.1. Taxonomy (GTDB): domain Bacteria; phylum Patescibacteriota; class Doudnabacteria; order UBA920; family UBA920; genus DASPKA01. Next base: position 9,717 of record DASPKA010000080.1, read on the forward strand.
ACCAATAAATGAATTTTGTATACCGGTGGTTAGATTCATGGCTGCTTCCCAACCAACTACGGTGTTATCTCCATTGCCTGAAACTATACTTTTGAGAGCTTCGGCACCAATTGCCACTGTATTACTAATAAGGTTTGCAGAGTTCCCTGCCTGATAGCCAAGAAAGATTGACGTAATAGGGTCGTTTCCTGAATGCAAAAATTTATTTGTACCTGTCCAAACTTCAAGCGGCATGCCTGGAGTGGTGGTGCCTATGCCGATATTACCGCCACCTAAAACACTGAACAGGTTACCTTGAGTGGCTGCTCCTACTCCAAAGAGCATGTTTGAGCCCGGAGTAGCACTGGCTACGGACAAGAGCGCACTTATTCCTGAAGTTAGGCCTATACCCACATTGCCCGAAGAAGCAATTTGCATGCGGGTTAGTGCAGCTGTACTACCATTGGATATCGTAGCAAAATCTATGCGCGAGCCATGGGCAGTTGAGGACCAGTTTTCATCAGCTACGTATGCAAAAGGAGCAATACCAGTAGCAAAAGTGCTGCCATCATAGGGTGAAACCCTAAGTTGTCCTAATTGGAACCCGCTAGTAACGGCACTAGGAGCATCAAAGGAACCACCTGTTGTCTTGAAAGTAATACCAGCTGATCCACCAGCTCTTTGGACTATGACCCCGGTGGCATTTGTCACCTGCACCACCAGAGGACCGCTATCTGCAGTACTCGTACCTATACCAATATTACCATTACTGTTCATTACTAATTTCGGTACACCTCCTGCTGTTGCAACTTGAAGCACGTCATAAGTTGAGGTACCTTGTAAGGTTAGTGAAGCAAGAGGAGAAGCTGTACCTATACCAAGATTACCTGAGGTAGCTATGAACAATGCGGAAGTACCCACTGCAGTGTTAGCTCCGGAGAAGTAGGCAACTTGGCCAGTTGAGCCGGTAAGGGATGACCCACCACCTACCAAATCAGCATAGGCTGCACCGTTTTGAGAGACACGGAATTTGTTTAAAGCAGTGTCGTAGTAGATGCGGCCAGCACTAGAAGGAGAAACTCCGGGTGTGGAAGAAAGACCATACCAGTCTGAGACGTTGGTGAAGGTGGTGGTGCCAGTGACTGCAAACTTTGACATGGGAGCAGTTGTGCCAACACCAATGTTGCCTGTGGAAAGTGTTGTACCCGAACCGTCTATACCAGTACCGAAAAGCAAGTTACCTATGGTCAGTTGGTTAGAACCAGTAGCTGAAGGGGCATCAATGTCGTACCCCATAACTATGTTGTTAGAGCCAGTTGTAATAGCTTCTCCGGCTTTAAAACCGAGGAGGATGTTGTTATTTCCGGTGCTGAGCTGATTACCTGCCATGTAGCCAATGACTGTGTTGCTGCCCACGTTGTTGCTTATGAACTGACCGGTTGCACGGCCAATGAAGATGTTGGCACTTGCACCGGTGTATGTCACACCGTTACCTACCCCCGCATACGAACCGATGAAAATATTATCTGTGCCGTCCTGGTTATAGTAGCCAGCCTGAGTCCCACCAATAGCTACATTATCAACTCCATTGCCTGCACTCAGCAGGGCACCAGTTCCCATTGCAACGTTGCGACTACCTCCGGTAACATTTTGCAGAGCCTGCACACCAACAGCAGTATTATGGGTACCGGTGACTGCAACACCACCCATTGCAGTATCGCCAATAGCGGTATTATTACTGCCCGTAGTTGCAAAAACTAACGCACGCACACCCAGGGCAACATTATTACTTCCAGTGGTATTACTTTGTAAAGCTATTCTTCCTAAGGCAACATTTTCTTGACCTGTAGTGTTTAACCACATGGCCTGATAACCAAGGGCAGTATTACGCCTGCCGCTGGTTAAATTACTTAATGCATCTATGCCGAGCGCGGTGTTTTGTGAGTTTGTCAATGTTACATTACCCGAGTTCTTTCCTAGGAACAGGTTGTCTGTGCCATAGGTATGGAAAGTACGGGTGCCGTTTTGGAAAAGCATTCCGTTGTTTGAGGCATCCGTCGCAACAATTTGGATACTGCCGTTAACGTCAAGTTTTTGTGCGGGAGCTGAAGTACCAACACCAATATTACCTCCACCCGTAGCAAAGGTGGCAGTGCCTGAACTCGTAATTGATCCCACGGATAATAACCCTGTTGTACTTAAACCGCTGCCAGCCCAGGTCAGGATGCCTGAGGCGTTGGTAATCTTCTGCCCACCTAAATCAATAGACGAGCCTGAGAGATACAAATCACGCCAGCGTAAAGCAGAAGAGCCTAAGTCATATACAGAGTCAACATCTGGAGCAATGGTTCCTGCGACTTGTAATTTGAAGGCTGGCGTATTAACGCCTACACCCACATTCCCAACAGCGTCAACAAGAAATGGAGTTGCATCCAGTGCCTGGTCATATACTGCAAAGGAGTTACCAGTTCCTGTGTTAGTGATTTGGGTGCCTGTGCCTGAACTATTCTGAATAATGTTTAGCGCAGTACCACCATTGGCAATAAGGCTAAAGAGCTGGCCAGATGTGAGGGCAGTACCAGTTAAAGCTAGCCCTGTACCGGTAGTTAACCCTTCCCAGTTCCAGGTTTGGATGAAGTTGTTGTTGAAGATAGTGTTGTTGGCTGTAGCTGAGGCTATGGAAGAGAGGTTGGCTGAACCGCCACTGCTGCCTCCACTGGAAACCAAATCAGCATATGCAGCACCAGCCTGAGAGACACGGAACTTGCCAAGCGTAGTGTCGTAGTAGATGCGGCCAATATTTGCTGAACCAACTGCTGGTGTAGAACTTAAGCCGTACCAGTCTGAGACATTAGTGAAGGTGGTTGATCCTGTGACGGCAAATTTGGAGACTGGGACTGTGGTTCCTACACCTAGATTTCCAGCAAAATAATTTTTGTCAGTCGCGTTTGCCTGGTAGAATGCCCAAGCATTCGTAGCATTCAAATTTTGCTGCCCTACATATACACCATATTGATTGGTAACTACCATCTTGGCATTCGTTGCGTCATCATTCACACGAACTCCGTACCAGTTAGTAATATTGTTAGTGCCATCAAGTGGTGCACCGACCGAAGCATTGCCTTCAGGGTAAATATCAATACCCGCGACAGTTGTTGCGTTAAACGTGTCTCCTGTTCCAGAAACTATTGAAGGCTGCACGTTAACTCCAGAGACTAAAGTAGCGCTACAAGTAATGGAAGTTGCAGCAATATCTGTGCAGGCAGCCATGGCATTGTTTTGGTTCCCGGTGGTCATGCTGTAGCCAGAATATCTGGCAAAATTAGCTGTAGAGTTTATAATTCCATTATACGCAGGGCTTCTTGCTGCAAAGCTCTGCACGTGTGCACCTGCCGCACTATTCTGCACTTGAAAACCGGACGAGACACCGGTAAAGTCTGACACCCCTGCACTATTTATTATGGCATTGAAAAGCCCGCCATTCCCAGGACCACTGCCAGAAGTAATGGTTGGAGCCACGTATAATCCTTGCGTTGCATTGGTTGTAGCGATCTGCAATTTACCAAGCGTCGGGTTTGCTACCCCTATCCCAACATCACCATCTGAGTCAACCACTAAAGCATTAGGCTGGCTGGTTGCAGAACCAACACGGAATATGGTGCCCGTCCCGGATGATGGTTGAATATCAAATATAGCTGAAGTAAGTGTGGTTGTACCTACCCCAATGTTGCCACCAAAGCCAAGCGTGAAGGTTGGTCGGGAGGAGTCATAGTAAAAAGTGCTATTGTCTAAGGCGTTATACCCCCAGCCACGATATTCACCAAAGTCGTATAATATTTTGTCATACTCACCTGCAACAGTATTTATGTTTGAGTTATCGGAATTTAAATATTTACTTGCGGTAAGCGTCCCAGCAACACTCAGTTTAGCTGAGCTTAAACCAGCAATCGTGCCAACGCCTACATTTCCATTTGCATCTATCACAAAGGGAGTAGCGTCCCCAGCCTGATCATTAACCACGAAAGAATAACCAGTACCCGTATTCGTTATTTCTGTAGCGGTGCCGTTGCCTGACTGCAAAACATTGAGCACAGTGCCGGCGCCAGCAGTTGCTGCAAAATTTATCAAATTGCCAGTAAAGCCAGCTGAGTTAGTGGAAACATCCAAAACCTTTCCAGAAGTGAGTCCAGTACCAGTCAATGTAAGGCCAGAGCCTGAGGTCAGGCCATTCCAATTCCAAGTTTGAGCAAATGCACTATTAAAAAGTGTCCTCGCTGCAGTTGCGTCCTGCAAGTCTGAAAAACCTGCAACCGCAGTTGCAGTACCCCATGAAGTTTGGCCGGAGCCGGTAAAAATCAAAGCTTGTCCGCTTGCAGTTGGCGCAGATGAAGGCAGTTTCAGCGTGTACGAACTTGTGACAGCATCTGGCGCTTGAAGGCCAGCGTAGTTTGTGCCACCTAGGTCGTAGTAACGAAGGGAAGTAGTCTGACCCGCCCCCGCTCCATAAGGCTTGATGTTAAACCCGGCAGATGATTTTGCAGAAATTCCGGTAGTAGAAGAGCCAACTAAATTGTCAACATTTAGCGCATACGGACTCGCTGCAATCTCCAAACGTGGCGAAAGCGTCACAGTATCTATGGTCAACTCTAGATAGCGTGAGTTGTCGTTAAACAAGTCTGGAGGCACTGGCCCTATAATTGCAGTTAAGAAACCTGCATTGAAGACGACACCTGTCGTGGCTTGAGAGTACTTAAGTGTGCCACCAGTTAGTGAGTCATATATTGCGTACGTTACATTATGCGTTCCCGTAACAGGTGTTCCGGAGTTAGTGATATACGCAGAAAAGGAGAACTTATAAGACACGCCGTCAGCCGCGCGAGCCAGCTTCGGCGCTTCCAGTGCTGGAAGCCCGAGCGCCAAGACAAGCAGCAGTGAACAAAACTTGCGAAGTCCTGAGTTCAATACAAATGTTTTGTTGACCATAATATCTGTTTACATTAATTTGAAATAATTTTATTTAGAAGTTTTTTTATGGAATAGCGTATGGACAATCTCACCCCAAGCCAGACCGCAAGTAGCAAGAGAACAAATACGGAATGTTGCCTGTAGTCGCTAGCGCAGAGTTGTATGAGTTCTGGAACCGGGTCTTGCTGAGACGTTTCTGGCTGCAACTCAGGTGGGGTGGTTTTTAAAGGAGACCCGAGACATAGTTGACCTGTACTGTCTGAAGAAAAAAGTGTGTAGTAATTCGGAACGCTTGTGTTAGCAAGGGTGTCTGTAAAGTTTTCATCAAGTCCTTCGTAAATCACTGTGCCTTCTGTCTTATTCCGTGGAAAATTCTCCATACTCTTCACGAGTACTACATACGCAAGCTTAGGATCAACAGGGTTCTTCCACGTCAGTACAATAGAACTGTCTTGGTATGTATATGCGAACTGTTCTGGACATGCAGGCGGACTGCTGGGAGTGTTGAGTGGTATTTCTACCGTGGAAGTTTCAGGATCCTGAGTGGAAGCTGGAGTAGTTTTAGCAGGTTTGGTTGCCGTTTTGGCTGGAGACTTCTTTGAGCCAGCGGTACTGGCTTTTTCAGTTACATCATCTACCGCTTCAACCTTCTTTTCAGCTGTCCTGAACCCATACGTTTGATTTGAAAAGACTATCTTCTGCTCGTTGCCGAAGTCGGTGAGGATAGAATAAGTGTATGCAGTATTCGGCTTTAGTCCCGTTATGCGAATAACATGCGTTAAAGATTTAGCACCTGTAAGTGTAGTCGTTTTGGTTTCACCTCCTGAGCTATATGCAATCCCGCTACCCGCCTCTTTGCTGGTATCAAAAGTTACAATTGCTTCTGTGTCACTTACGAATCTCACCTGAACGTTATATACTTGTGGACCTGCTTGCCCCGTAGGCGTTGTTAATGTGTCTTGAGTCGTTGTGCCGGTTGAAGGAGTTGTAGTACCTTGTTGTGTGTACCCACCACCTCCTCCACTTCCGCCCCCAGTATAACCGTTTCCGGTTCCCGTTGCATATACTTGAGGCGCTCCAATCTGACCAACAAAACCTCCGCTTGCTATAATTCCTGCAACAGCTGGTTGGAAAGAAACATTTGCATTGTAAGTGCCTCCTGAAATATGAGACACAACAGGACTCAGCTGCACCCCTGTCGCAGTAAACCCTCCCCCACTAAGCTGTGCGATAGCCAGTTGAGGGAGTAGAAAAAGTAAAATTATAAGACTTATAGGTGCTATAGATCTTTTATTTCTTATAGGTCCCATCATTATACTGTTGGAGTCTGCTTTTTAATATTGTGTCGTTTGCGAAGTAAAAAGATCCAGTCAAGAAGTATTAGTAAAACCAACGGAGGATACACCCACCAGTAGGCGAAACAAAAAGCTGAAATGCTATTTAAGGGAGGCATCAGTGAATCTAAGAATGAAGTTCCAGCAGCAGTTGTCTGCTCACCTAACACTCGTGGTCCGGAGGTCTCTGGTCCAAACAACGCAAACACAACTAACACGGTTGCTGCTGCTAATGCCAAAGGCTTAAGTCCAGGCAGCAGACGAAGCCTGGATTTCGCAGATGTAATAGGAAGTGGTGTTGGTGGTTTTGGGACTTCTAACGTGGCAGAACTTGGCTTGTACTGTTCAAGAGTTGCAATAGATACCAAAAAACCACTCTCAGCCTTCTGGCACGGGATAAGTTTGTTTTCACACAAAAAATGCAAATACTCCAGAGTTTTTCCTGAATACTTTGCAGCTTCTGGTAATGATAGAAGCTCATTTTCTTGTATATTCATATTGTCTACATTTATTGTACCAGAAAATAAAATTTAATTTTTTGCAACTTATCCACACATTTATTAGTGGACAGTGAGTAGTGGGTAGTTATAACAAACAAAAAAAACAGTCCTTATCTGAAGTTGGTACTGTTTTTTTTACTATTCACTAATCACTATTCACTAACCTCTAAACTAGAGCTCTTCGTCCAAATCCAAACTAGTCGCTCTCTTTGGCATTAGATGGGCATCATCTGCTCCTGGGAGCTCGGTGTCTGTAGGTTCGAAGTCGTGCTTGATTACGTTTTCAACCGCAGCCCACGCAACATCTTCATCTTTTGGAATAACAATGGTGACCGTGTCACCTGGTTCTGCCTTAAAGTAAGTCAAAGAAGCTAGCAGAACACGGTAGGACTTTCCATCTACCTCTACTGAATACTCGCCTTTGTCGTTCTTAGAAAGAATACCCATGACTTTCTTCCGTTCTACGGGCTGAATCTGTTTATAAATAAACGTTCCGTCATCTGAAATAGTCAATTTAAGCACATCGCCCACACAGAGCTTGCTCTTAGAGGCATAGTTAGCTGGTACGGGGTATATTTTTCCTTCGGGGCCAGTCATGTTCTGACCATCAAACACCCCTTCTACCACACGACCGCCCTCAGAAACAGAAAGCCCACTTAAACGCTCAGAAACTACGCTTGAATTGCCCCGAGCAGAAGCTGTGGTTCCCATTGCCTGCGCCAAAAGCTCCCGGGCAGTGTCCAGGCTCTTCTCAGCAGACTCTATCATCTGCATGATCAGTTGGAGGTTTTTATTGTTCATATATGTTTTGTTTAGATATACAACTACAGGATAATCTAAAAATTATTGATATAGTATATCGTTTTTTTATTTTTATGTCAATGACCCTTTTTTCTATTTTTAGGTATGTTTATTATAGCACATTAAAATAAAAAATATCCACAAGGTAGTAGTTATTATATATTACAGCTAAATATAACGCTTATTTCAAATAAAATTACCTGTATCTGTTCACAACCCTGAAAAGGCTGACAAACGAGTTTCCTGAGGAAATACCCATTCGTAGCGCTCCGACACGAGCAGGCCAGGCAGAGCCCGGCCTTCGAGGTTCACACAGACGTCGCGATTAGCGCGTCGTAGGAGGACGTCGCGCGGAGAATGGGTATTTCCTCAGGAAACGGGGCAAGCTCTCAAGGTTGTGAATAGACAAAAAACCTTTCGGGATCCAAAGAGACTCGGAAGGTTTCCATAGACGGACTGTTTAACCACGAATATTTGGGAGTAAACGAGCACGGACCACTATTCTATGCGAGGACGTCCATAAGGGAGTACACGTATAAAGAGTGAGGACTGGTTCTAGGGTATTATATTCTATGTCTATTTCGTCTTTCTCTACTATCCTGCTTTCTACTACTGCGTATTTGTACTCTTTACCTTCCCAGAGCACGCGTATTACATCGCCCACATTCACTTTGTCCAGGTGATAAAACGTTTTTGGGCCAGAGGTCTGCAACCAGCGATGGGCAGTAAAAACGGTATTCCCTCCTTTGTCAGGGGTTGAAGTATACGGTATACGCCATATGCCTTTAAGTAAGGTAGCTTCTGTCTGCCCTTCCCAGACCTGGGCAT
>DASPKA010000081.1:0-7369 GCA_035628335.1 Patescibacteria group bacterium
TAAAACTACTCTCACCTTACACATGATAGCTGAAGTGCAAAAACGTGGAGGCCTAGCCGCATTCATAGACGCTGAACATGCACTTGACCCCGAGTATGCTAAACGCATAGGAGTGAACCTAGATGACCTACTCATCTCCCAGCCAGACAACGGCGAACAGGCGCTAGACATTGCTGAAACTTTAGTCCGCTCTAACGCGCTAGATTTAATAGTAATTGACTCAGTAGCTGCTCTTACTCCACGCGCTGAAATTGAAGGCGAAATGGGTGACTCGCATATGGGTCTTCAGGCACGACTCATGTCTCAGGCGCTGCGCAAGTTAACTGGAATTATTTCTAAAACTAAGACTTCTGTTATCTTCATTAACCAGATACGTATGAAGATAGGAGTTATGTTTGGCAACCCAGAAACCACCACAGGCGGTAATGCGCTGAAATTTTATGCCTCCGTACGCATAGAAGTTCGCCGTGCTGCACAAATTAAGAACGGAGAAAAGATTGTAGGAAACCGGGTCAAAGTCAAAATTGTAAAAAACAAAGTTGCACCTCCATTTAGAGTTTCAGAGTTTGATATCATGTATAACGAAGGCATCTCTTATGTGGGAGACCTGTTGGACACTGGCCTAGCATTGGGTGTTATTAGTAAAAGCGGTAATACTCATCTCTTTACTGACATCAAACTCGGAGTGGGCAGAGAGAACTCTAAAGCTTTTCTGAAAGAAAGCAAGGATGTGGCAGCTAAGATAGACAAGGCCATCCGTCAGCGAATAAAAGAAGGCGATATAGAACTTACCAAAGTAGCAGTTGCTGAAGAGTCAGATGAGGAAACAGATTAAGGCTTATTTGTGCGAGTATTTTGAGTAATTTGTTTGACGAATAAGAAATAATCCCGTAATATAAAAATAACGATTTTAAGGGATATTTGATGAAGATATGAAAACAAATAACTCATTTTTTGGAAAGATAATGGGAGGTAACATACAGCCGGAAGAGGAAGAGTTAGAGCTGGAAACCCCGCGTGCCCAGACTCGCCAACCTCAGTACCAGCAAGAAGAAGAGATGGAAGCAGAAGCTCTGGAAACAGAAGACAACTACGCTGAAGAACCTATAGTAACTGAAGTAGAGGTAACAGATGAGAGTTATGAGGCTGCTGTACCAGTTCAAACCACTTATGAGCCCGTGGAGTATGAAACAGAAGAACAGGCTCCTACGAGGAACGACGCGCCTAATGAGGAATGGCTTTCCGACTATGACGGCCAGCTCAACATAGACATGTTTCAGACTAAGGATAATGTTATTTTGAAGTCAACGATTGCTGGCGTCCGACCTGAAGACATAGACATTACAGTTGCCAATGACATGGTCTCCATAAAGGGTGAGCGCAAAAAAGAAGACAGAGTAAACCCCGAAGACTACTTTTATCAAGAGTGTTACTGGGGTAACTTCTCCAGAAGCGTGATAGTCCCTGTAGATATTGATAGTGAAAATATAGAAGCTGACTTAAAAGATGGCATCCTTACTATAATCATTCCGAAAGCTGCGAAGGCCAAAACTAAAAAAGTAAGAGTGAAAGGAGCATAATCTATGGAACAAAATCAATTGCAATTACAACCGCTGTTCGATTACTTAGACGAAAAATTTACTGACATTGACGGAAAATTCAAAAAAATTGAAACTGATATAGGCGAAGTTAAGACTACCGTTGCAAACCTAGCAGGACAAGTCTATGCGTTCCAGCAAGAAATGACTATAAATACCATGAAAGCCATCCGAATGGAGCACTGGATTATTGAAGCCTCAAAGAAGATCGGTATTCCTTATAATGTATAAACACTTAAAATCCCTTCTTTCAAAGAAGGGATTTTAAATTAAAACTGCTGAAGATATCTTGCTTTTCAATATTCTACATTGTATTATTATTTTACAAAATTAACTTAGTTGCACACTTACGCATGAACACTTTAGATCTTTTTAAAAAGCTTTTTCATAACTTTAACGCGCGACAAATGAAAGATGCGACAATTGCTTTTAAGGCACACCTGGACGCAGGTGGCAAGATGCTTCTGGCCATGGGAGGCGCCATGAGCTCTGCTCAGCTAGGGGTAACGCTCGCACCCATGATTAAAAACGACAAAATCCATATCATCTCCTGCACTGGAGCAAACCTGGAAGAGTCAGTATTTCGGTTAGTGGCACATAACCACTATAAGGACTACCCAGACTACCGCTACTTCACCAAGGAAGATGACCAGGCGATCTTAAACCGCGGCGAGCGGCGAGTAACGGATACGAGCATACCTGAAGAAGAAGCGTTCCGAGTTGTTGAACCTATAATCCTTAAACGATGGAAGGAAGCGGAAGCTAAGGATGAGCGTTACTTTCCTCACGAATATTTTTATCAAATTTTACTTTCAGGAGAACTTACTGAGCATTTCCAAGGCGACCCAAATGTATGCTGGCTGTTAGAGGCGGCAAAGAAGAATTTACCTATCGTAGTTCCCGGGTGGGAAGATTCAACCCTAGGAAATATCTTTGCAGGATATTGCAAAACAGGTGAAGTGAGTCCGAATGTGATGAAGAGCGGAGTTGAATACATGATGTACCTGTACGGCGAATACGAGAAACTTGCAATGGAAGGTACTGGCCTTGGCTTTTTCCAGATAGGTGGGGGTATATCAGGCGACTTCCCTATTTGTGTAGTTCCCTCTATAAAGTACGACCTAAAAAAAGAAGTCCGTCCTTGGGGTTACTTTTGCCAGATTTCCGACTCTACTACTTCTTATGGTTCATACTCAGGAGCAACTCCAAACGAAAAAATTACCTGGGACAAGCTTACCGCTAAGACCCCAATGTTTGTCATAGAGTCAGATGCAACCATTGTCGCTCCTCTTATTTTTGAAGCTGTTCTTGATCGGTACACAATTAGTGAAACATAAATAGTAAAACCTCGACGTGTTCGCGGGTTTTTACATCGCATAAAAAGACGTGCACCTACAGGCGCACGTCTTGTCGTGTTTCGCTATCCTCCCACCATGCCAAGACAAGGCATGCCGAACCGGCTCTGTTACAGATTTGCTCATACCGGATGGCCAGCCTTTGAGTTGCCAAAGGTAGCGGGACGGCCTGTACCTAGATTTACCTTTTGCGCAGTCTGATATGCCAGACCACAGAGACTGCAGCACGACTTCAAACATCCAATGCCGGTCACATGGCATTTTTTTCTGCATAGTTTTTCTTGTTTTTTCCCTTTCATAAAACCCTCCTCTGAATACAACAGCATATACTTTTCACTATATTCATTCAAGTACTTAGTCCACCCTTTAATGTGGGTTTCATTAGTCATTTTTACAATACACGTGGAGGTAGGAGGTAATTAAAAAGAAAGGATTTTTATGACATTTTTAATGGACCAAACAGCTGATGCGGACCAAGCAGTAAAAACTGCGCATGAAAAAGCTGCTGAAGCTCATAAAGATGCATCCGGAAGCACTGGCAAGCTTGAAGACAGATGGTGGCATCCATAAATAAAACCACTGCTGATACTAAGCAGTGGTTTTATTTATTGCAGTTTCGGCTGTTGTTGACTTGAACAGTGCAGAGTACCCATTCCGTAAATCCAGTCACTGCAATCAATAGGTACTACTGCGCGCTCTGGAAAGGCGGACTGTAAAATTTCAAGCGCCTTTGCATCGTACTCAGTTCTAAAGATTGGTGTCAGTACTGCCTTGTTAGCTATATAGAAATTTACATAACTCTCAGGCAGTCGAATAGTGCGTCCCCTAACTTCCTGTTTGCCTTTGTCCTTTGGCATTGGAATTCTTATGAGCTTAAACGGATTACCGTCCTGGTCAACTGCATTTTGCAAAATCTTAAAGTTCTGTTCTAATACAGCATGATTTGGGTCAGTAACGTCTTCTTCATATGCGTACAGTATGGTGTCAGGAGCAACAAACCGTGCTATGTCGTCTATGTGACCGTCTGTATCGTCTCCTTCTACCCCGTCGTCTAACCATACTATGTGTGTGCAACCCAGGTAATCTTTGAGTATTGCTTCTATCTCTGCTTGAGAAAGGTTGGGGTTACGATTTGGGTTTAAGAGGCATTGTTTGGTAGTCATGACTGTGCCTTTCCCATTTACTTCAAATCCTCCGCCTTCCATTACTACCCCTGGTTCGAAGCTTTTAAGACCAAGCTCAGAGTTTATTTTTTTCCTGATATCTCCGTCTTTGAGAAGGTCCGCATACTTGTTGCCCCAGGCATTAAAGTCCCAATCAACCATAGCAAGTTCTTTTTGGTCACGAGACAGCAAAAAAGTTGGAGCGGTGTCGCGAAGCCATACGTCTACATAATCATGTACAAGCATAAAAACTTTTGAAATATCCACGCCTTGTAATTCCAGAAACCCTGCAATTCGTTTAGACTCTTCCGCACTTGGGACAAGTAAATAAACTTTCTCACTATCTGTGTCCTGCAGGGCTTTTATTGCTTTTGCCCATGCTTTTTCTACATTTGGAATTCGGTCAGGGAATGTTACCGGGTCATGCGGCCATGCCATCCATACTGCTTCATGCTCTGCCCACTCTGCGGGCATGTAAAATCCCAACTGCTTTGGTGTCATGTTATTTTTCTCCCAGCAACTTCTGACTTTCTTTAAAGTATTCAGAATCTCTCAATTTACTTGTACGTTTCTTTTTCTCAACTATAAGCGACTGGTAACTTTTAGGTCGTCTATTGTCCCTGAAGCCCCAGCCATCTGCTACATACTTGTTTAGAGCCAAGTCAACTTCAACAACTAGTGCCTCGTCCTTTGACTTACTTGCACGAGCCATTATTTTCCCAAACGGACCAGAAACAAAAGACTGACCCCAAAACTCCAGCTTACCTTCAGTTCCCACTCGGTTAGCGGCTGCCACTACTACACTGTTATCTATAGCGTGCGAACGTTGGGTTAATTCCCAGGCATCATGCCAGTCTCCCTGGTCCTTGTTTACTTGGAAACCTTTTAAGTAGCCAATAGCTGTTGGATAGAAGATCATATCCGCACCCTTAAGGCTTACTGCTCGCGCTGCTTCAGGAAACCACTGGTCAAAGCAAATCAGCACCGCTATGACTCCATACTTAGTTTTATAGACTTGATACCCGTCATCTTCACCTTCTGCAAAATAATATTTCTCATAAAAACCAGGATCATGCGGAATATGCATCTTACGATACGGTTTCAGGGGCTTACCATCAGTATTGATGACCAGGGCAGTATTATAGTTTCTATTTTTCTTGAAGCGCTCAAAAATAGGCACAATGATTACCGCATTGTACTTTTTTGCAAGCGGGCTTAATGCTTGAAATGAGGGGCCCTGTAAGTCTTCCAAATATTTTTCAGCATCAAATTTTGCATACTGAGGAAAATACGGGGCATTATATAGCTCTTGTAAACAAACTACATTTGCCCCTTTCTTCAGTGCCTCCTCAACCAGTTTGGCTGTTTTTGTAATATTCCCTTGCAGCGACTCACTCACTTTAGTCTGGATTAATCCAATTTTGACAATTCTTTTCGTCATTATATGAAAAATAATTAAATTCTATAAAAGAATAGTAGCATATTTACCCATTCTGTAATAAAAAATCAAGGCTAAACGAAAACAATAATTCGTTTAGCCTTTTTCACGCTTTCTTGGATTACGTTGTTTACGTTTTGGCCTTTGACGAGATAATTCCAGCTTAGGAAGTGGCTTTGCAGGGTGGCCATTTAGCTTTGCTCGTATAAACTTTCTTGCAAAACTTGAAGCATTCTTGAGTATAGAATGGGAAATCCCAAGTAGCTCTGAAAGTTCAAATAGAGATACCCCGTATTCGTCTTGCAATACCATCAATCGCTGGTAAGATGCTGGCATAAAACTCACAACTTCCCGCAATGCAATGTCAGCATAGATGTTGTTATGGTCGGTTCCAGAAAACCTCTTCCACTCAAGAAAACCCATATTCTCATCATCTTCTGACAAGCTCAGATGTGAATTATGCTTCTTAAAGTTCAAGGCTGTGTTCCTTGTGATTTCAAAAAGCCAGGTGCTGAAACTTGACTCTTCCCTGAAACCCTTTATGTGCACACAAACCTTAAACCACACTTCTTGCCTTACCTCTTCAGCCGCTTGAACCGAACCAGTTATCCTGAAAGCCAGATATAGGGTTTTTTTCGCATACCGCCTATATAACTCTGCAAGAGCATTCTGTTGCCCGGCTTTCGCATACGCAACAAGCTGATAGTCTTTAAGAGCATTCATTTACAGACCTCCTTTCACCCAAAGTATACCATACAAAAAGACGGCCATGCCGTCTTTTTCTTGAATTAATTTTTATTCCTTTGCTTCTGCAATTGCTTGCTTGAGGGACAAGCCCAAACGGTGTTCAGCCGGTTGCTATTATTCTGTCTCCGGAGCCCTACCCGTCGACGCTTCGAAAAACTGACAAAGCCAGATTTTTCTACGCATCTCGCCTGGCGTTTATCATTATTTTACTTTCTCTTCAGCCAAGGCCTGTTTCAATGACAGACCTAAGCGGTGTTCAGCCGGTTCGATTGAAATAACTTTAAAATCCTTGGTTTCGCCTGGTTTTAGCACAGCTTCTGGGTTTTTGATTGCATCATGAGAGAGTTCCATTAAGTGAGCCAAACCTTGAATGTCTTTTTCCAGTTCTACAAACACGCCAAACGGCATGACTTTGGTTATCTTACCTGGAACTATTTGGCCTATTTGGTACTTCTTCACTGCTTCAAGCCATGGATCAGCCTGCATCTGCTTTATAGACAGAGAGACACGACCCTTTTCAATACCAATAATCTTAGCCTGGACCTGGTCACCAACCTTAACTATGTCTTTTGGATTTTCCACACGCTGCCATGCAAGCTCAGAAATGTGGATCAGGCCTTCCATTTCCTCAAACTTAATGAATGCACCAAAGTTGGTTAAACCGGTAATAGTGCCAGAAACTGTTTCGCCAATCTTGAGCTTGGAGATCTTGCGAGAGAGCTCATCTTCAAATACCGCTTTTTCAGAAACAATAAGCTTATCTTCTTCGTTATCAGCGGTGATGATGGCAACCTCAAAGAACTTACCGACATACTGCTGTAGAGCCTGCAAAATGCGGTTTTTGTCCCCTTCTTCAACACGAGGGTAGTGCTCTATAGAAAGCTGGGAAACCGGCAAAAAGCCTGGCATACCACCAATATCTACCATAAGTCCACCCTTATTCGCAGCTACAATCTTAGCGCGAATAACTTCACGGGTTTCCATCTTCTCTTTCAGGTTCTGCCAAATACGTTCCTGTCCTGCAGCGCGCAAAGAAAGCTCTGGCATGCCTTCGAAGTTCTCTGCTTC
>DASPKA010000082.1:0-10828 GCA_035628335.1 Patescibacteria group bacterium
TGGATTCCCGCCTTCGCGGGAATGACAGACCGTTAAGGAATGTATAAATGTATATTTGTATAGATATTGGAGGTACTACAACACGTGTTGCGCTCAGCGATGGTAAAAAGCTTCTTGATATCGCCAAAGCTCCTACTGCTAAGGATTTTGCAGAAGGTATAAGAGTGCTAAAAGACCTGCTTGCTCCAAATCTTTCGAAGCCTATTTCAGCTATCTGTATCGGTATGCCGGGCAGAACGCAACCAGATGGGCTCATAGTTACTGACGGAATGCTCAAAGGGTGGCGCGGTCATAATCTAAAAGCTGCCGTACAAGAATTTTTTTCTGGTGATATTCTTATAGAGAATGACGCTTCCCTCGCTACATTAGGCGAAGCGAATTTTGGTGCAGGTAGAGGCTATACCCACGTGGTCTATCTCACGCTTTCAACCGGACTTGGGGGGGATACAGCAATTGGTGGCAAGTTGCTCCGCGGACCACATATTGAGCCAAAAAAAGTTTCTAGTATTTCCGGTACCGTAAACTTTGAAGCGTACCTTTCAGGAACTGGTGTAGAGTCGCGCACTGGCAAGAAGCCACACGAAATAACAGATCCTGACTTTTGGCGTGACTACCACCACATACTCTTTGAGTGGCTGCAAAAAGTTACACAACTATGGAAAGCAGATATACTGGTGCTCGGCGGTGGCATGGTCAATCATGACCATATTGATTTTGAAAAACTAAACGAGTTGGGAAAAGGAATAGATCGGTTTCCAGAAATAAAACGCACGGCACTCGGAGATGAAGTTGGTCTGTATGGGGCAATGGCTTTCCTTTCTTCGCGCTATAGCTTACACGATACACGTTTTTTCTTTGGCGCAGCCACAGCAGCACATCAGGTTGAGGGTAATCTGCATAATAATTGGACAGAGTGGGAGCAGTCTACTGAGAGGCTTACACAACTTAAGTCACAGGGTAAGGATCCGGCAAATTTTATCTCCGGCCGTGGAGCAGACCATTGGCGCCTCTATGACCAGGACTTTGCTTTAGCTGAGTCGCTTTCTCATACTGCATATCGCTTCTCCGTTGAGTGGAGCAGGTTAGAGCCAGAAGAAGGGAAGTGGGATTCTGAAGCTTTCGCGCACTACCATGACATGATTGTTTCTATGAGGAATCATGGGCTTGAGCCGTTTATGACTCTCTGGCATTGGACTTTGCCGCTGTGGGTGTACAATCAAGGAGGTGTTGCATGGTCAGGTTTTCCTAACGCATTTGCAAGGTTTGCAAAAAAATGTGCAGAAGAGTTTGATCTCCATTACATACTTACGTTAAATGAGCCTGAAGTACACGCCGCAGCAACCTATGCTCATGGGGTGCATCCACCTGCAAAGAAAGATTATGTGGGTTACCTAAAGGCGTATCGTAACTTACCCAAAGCACATAACCTGGCTCACACTGCAATTAAATCAGTTGCGCCTAGCGTGCAAGTGGGTATGGCAACGCACCAAATTTTGTTCCAGGCTTATGAAGGCAAACTGCTCAATCGTATTTTAGCGTGGGTTGGTAATTACTGGTGGAATAACCGGATGCTAGGAGGTATGCATAAACAGTTAGATTTTATAGGTGTAAATTTTTATTTTAGAAAAGAACTAAATTTCGGCTCAACTTTACACCAGCCGCACGCGAGTTGTCACTTGCACGAGGTTGATGCACGTGAGAAAGACATACGTAAGAAGAACCCTGACATTCATACTCCGTACCCTAACTTACATACCGTAGACTTCCCTTGTCCATACTCTGACTTGGGCTGGGAGTTATACCCACATGGATTAGGCGAGGTAGTGAGTAATGTTTGGAAACGGTATAGTCTGCCAGTGATCGTGACGGAAAACGGTCTTGCTGATCAGCGAGACAAATATCGCGCTTGGTATATAACAGAGGCAGTAGATTCGCTCATGCAAGCCCAAAAAAGCGGAGTTAATATTTTCGGCTATCTTCACTGGTCTCTTTTAGATAATTTCGAATGGCAAGACGGTTATGCCCCGAGATTTGGGTTGATTGAAGTGGATTACAGTACTCTGGAAAGGAAGGTTCGCCCGTCTGCATACAAGTATAAAAAAATAATAGATGGCTTTAGTAAAAACCTCTAAAATGAGAGGTTTTTTCGCTATTGTAGTATTGACGTTTTAATTGTATTGTGTTCTATTAAATTCTGCTAATCTCTCTGAAAAATTGAAAGGAGTAAAAAAATGCACGTAAGACTCGGCAAAACTATCGTGAGTCTGATGGCGCTTATCATTTGTGCCATGGCCTCACTGTGGCTGATTCCGGAGTATCCACCGGTGTTTCGTTGGGCACTTGTGTTTTTCCTGGCACCGTTGTATTTGTTGGGCGGGGCACAAGTTAGACGTGGGGTGAATAACGAGCCAACAGCTCAGGACGTGATCCTTCGCCTGAGAATTTGGTTGCTATGCAAAGAGCAATGGCAGACGGCGCTTGCTGCTGCAGTGGTGGTATGGGCCGCCCATGAATTCACACCCGCCAATTATGGATTCTATGGCATAATTGGGCTCGGTGTGGTGTTCATGATCCAGGTCCGACGTGTTATTACGACAAACAACAATCTTCCCGCAAGTAAAATTGTGGGGCAGCTTGAGTTTTACGATAGCAAAGATGACGGTCTGGGGCCTGTGTATACCATAGTCTTTAAGGCAAGAGGCAGGCTTTACGCCCAGGTGACTACCGTGCGGGGCGAAATAACGCGCCACAGAATCGTTCGCCTTAAGGGCGTAAGTTGGATAGATGTGCTCGAGGGGGACGTCGGATATGTCTATCGCAACGGCAATGTCAGAGTAGAGTGGGCAGAAGGACGAAAGCCGATTGCTGATCTTACAATGTAGACTTCTAGAGCAGGGTAGCGAGTTTCCACTCGCTGTCCTGTTTTACTTTGCTATACTTAAAGGGCATGCAAGCGCTCACAAAATCTACTCTTAAAATTTTTTACCAGCACGGCGCTCAGTATAAGGGCAGAATGGTTTTGCTAGCGTCGCTTACACTCACAGCGGTAGTCATAGAACTTAGCCAACCTTACTTCTTTAAGAAAGTGGTCGACACACTGGCAGCTGGTCAGCCTGTCAGTGTAGCTGTTAAGGCTCTTTTCCTTTGGTCGCTTACCTTCTGGGTTCGCCTAGGCGTAAGGCGATTTTACAACTTTACGTTAAACAAGTTTGATGCAGCCACCATGCAGGATGTGATGGCTACGTGTTTTTCGTACATCCACGGTCACTCGCAAGCGTTTTTTAACGATTCGTTTGTTGGCAGTCTGGTGACTAAGGTAAAGCGTTATGAAAAGTCTTTGGAAACTGTAAGCGACCAAACATTTTACGATCTTTCATACCCGTTTCTGTATACCTTAGGTACGCTGATAATTTTTAGTTTTTTCCAACCGCTATTTGCATTGTGCATGCTTGTATGGCTCGTTATTTACTTTGTTGTTTCCTTCTATTTTTTCCGTTATAAGATCCCCTTTGATCTGAAGAAATCAAATGCTGAAACAGATGTTACAGGATACTTGGCAGATACCATTACTAACACGCAAAATGTTCGGTTGTTCGGCGGCGAGCAACGAGAAAAAAAAGGGTTCTGGCGTGTTACGGAAATTTTAAAGAAAGCCCGCATGCGCTCATGGAACCTCCATGCTACGTACGCCATTTTCCAAAGCGCATTTATGATCATCCTCGAGTTAGCGTTGCTCTACTACGCCATTGTCATGTGGGGCAGGGGACTGTTTACGATTGGTGACTTTGTATTGGTTGAAGTTTACCTGGAACGAATCTTCTCTTTACTTTGGGACATAAATGCCAAGCTCAAGTCGCTCTATGAAGGGATTGCGGATGCAAATGAAATGACAGAAATCCTCCTTAAGCCTCATGAAGTGCAAGATTCACCTGGCGCGGCAAAACTTGAGGTAATACAAGGTGCCGTTGCTTTTACCAAAGTCGGTTTCGCCTATGGAGGTAAGCATGGGGTGTATGAAGACTTTAACCTGTCAATAAAACCACGAGAGAAGGTAGCCTTAGTTGGCCCTTCAGGTGGTGGTAAAACTACATTTGTTAAGCTATTGTTTAGGTTTATGGATGTAACTGGAGGGGAAATTACTATAGATGGTCAAGACATTTCTAAGGTAACCCAAACAAGTCTTCGTGAGGCGCTCTCGCTTGTCCCACAAGACCCCATCTTGTTTCATCGAAGCTTATATGAGAACATCCGCTACGGAAAACCATACGCTACTGAGGCAGAAGTGCTAAAAGCAGCAAAGCTTGCGAGGTGTCATGAATTCATTTCAAAGCTTCCAGTTGGCTATAGTACACTGGTGGGGGAACGCGGGGTGAAGCTTTCTGGTGGTGAACGTCAGCGTGTGGCTATAGCTCGTGCTATTTTAAAGAACTCTCCCATCTTGGTGTTAGACGAAGCAACTTCAAGTTTAGACAGTGAAAGTGAGCAGGATATTCAAGCCGCGCTTGATGCTCTCATGAAAGATAAGACGGTTATAGTCATTGCTCACCGACTTTCAACCATTATGCGCATGGACAGAATTATAGTTATAGAAAACGGGAAGATTTCAGAGAGCGGGTCACACAAGCAGCTGCTACATCTGGAAGAAGGAACGTACCAAAAACTTTGGCAAATCCAAGCCGGTGGGTTTGCATAATATTGACAGTGAGGCTTAAAAACAACATACTGTAGGAACGATTCGTTAGACCCAATTCTGAAGGAGATAAAAGATGAAAATTACTGGAGTATTAGCGTTTCTGTTTCTGATAGCGACCACGGTAACCACGTTGCTCTTGCCGTATGCAGGCCCACCAGCGTCAACTCCCAATCACGTGCTGGCATACATTATCACGATCCTGTTGGCACTGCTTTTAGCGCTAAGGACGCGCATAAAAAGTACCCAGTTTACGAACGAAGGGGATGCGCTCGGCAACTACTTAATAGCGTGGCGTGTGTATGTAGCGATACTGCTTCATATGGTTGTTATTGTGGTTGCCCATACTTTTCTGTACACCACGGGCGAGCCGAAAAAGATGTACCCAAACTGGGCTATCATTCTCACCGTCATTTCGTGTGGCACGCACTATCTTTTAGTGTGGTTCACGTATGATGGTTCAGCAAAGGTAGTGGGAACATTAAAGCAACTTGGTAGTGTGGTGGGAAAGCCTATTACCGTGACGTTGCTTACGCACAATGGTCATCCTTTTGCTGAGCTTGAGCGCAATGGACGGAAAATAGTACTAGGAATCGATGGTTACTCCCCACACGAAGTGCAATCTCACACCTTCGCGTACGGTCTGGACTACATTAAGTTTTTCCGCCCAGGCGTTGCGCCGGAGAACCGTTGGGTACGGTATAAGGTTGTGAGGCTTTGGACGTAGTTTTTCGAAAGGGCAGGCCGTGGCCTGCCCTTTAATTCTTTATATAATAAAAAATGATGGATTTTACAACACATGTTTTAGAGGTTGTGCGCAAAATTCCAAAAGGAAAAGTGATGAGTTACGGACAGGTTGCGGCTGCGTGCGGTAACCCTCGTGCTGCACGGGCAGTAGGCTGGACCTTACGGCGACTAAGCCTGGCTGAAGAAACCAATATTCCCTGGTGGAGAGTCATAAACAACCAAGGGGTAATAAGTATCCGCGGCCACTGGTTACCTGCGCATGAAATTCAGCGTGACTTGCTGAGGAGGGATGGAGTCTCGGTTTCTGAGGACTTTACAGTTGATCTGAAAAAGTACAGACTATAGAATATACATCTTGAAATTGGAGGAGAAATGAGCGAGCCTTACATACCCTTTGTACCTAGGAGGTACATGAATAAGATAAAGTTTGAAGCAGCACGGAAGCAGCTTGAATCCCTGGAGCTTACAGTGCCTCACACGCAGCCTATGGTTTTCCGGCTGGTGTTATACCTTGCTCGAGGAAACGCTAAGGAAAATTTTTCGTTGAAGGTGTCTGAGCGGCTTGAGTACCTCATTGCTCTACAGAAGAAATGGGTGGGACATGAAGAGGTAATTTTCACCAGACGCATGAAGGTGGTGAATATAGTTCCTCGCGATATACGACGAGTTGCCCAAGACCGCGTAGAGAATGCAGGAGCAGCTCTGCTTCCGTTTGATGCTTACACTGAATTTCGGCTAAGCGGTAGATCGCGTCATGACTGTTACTGGCTTGGATTGTTTAACGCCAAGCAGTGACTTTAAATGAGCCCTTGGTTTTCCCAAGAGCTCTTTTTTATATGGTATAAGACTCCTTAAGGGCAGGAATAACAATTTCCACCCCTGGCATTTTTGATATTAGTAGTGACTTCAAACTTTCGCCTTCCCTTGGCTCACAATGAACCAAGAAGATCTTTTTCAACCCTTTCAGGCTTTGTGCAAAAGTAAGCAGCTGATTTCTGTCTGCGTGTGCTGAAAACTCGTTGATAGTTATGACTTTTGCACGCACATCATACCAGTGCTCTAAAATTTTTACTGGGGACTCGCCGTGGTGAATTTTTCGTCCCAGCGTGTGTATTGCCTGATAGCCAGTTATGAGAAGGTAGTTGTTTGGGTCGCTAATGTTATGGGCTAAGTGATGGCGGATCCTGCCGCCTTCCATCATTCCCGAAGCAGCAATGACCATAAACGGTCCCTGCATGGTGTTGAGTTTCTTTGAGTCTTCAATGCTTGAGACGTACTCAAGTCCTGGAAACTCTAGCGGAACTTGTCCCAGACTGCCAAAGTCCTGCCAAGTCTCTTCATCATAATCTTCAGTGTGCTTGGAAAATACTTCAGAGATACTCGTAGAAAGTGGGCTGTCGACGAAAATTTTTAGATGTGGAATTCGATTTTCATTGTGGAGTTTGTGGAGAATGTAGATAATTTCCTGCGTTCGGCCAAGCGCGAACGCAGGCACGAAAATCTTACTCTTTTTTTCTATTGCCTCGTTAACTATATCTGCAAGTTTATTTTCAGCTACTTGTACCGGATCATGTAGCCGGTTACCGTAGGTTGCTTCAAGGATTAAAGTGTCAACTTGCTCCTCAATAAGTTCAGGGTTGCGCAACAGTGGGGCGGGTGAGTGGCCTAAGTCTCCGCTATATAAAATAGTTTTGGTTTCTTGCCCTTCATGTATTTCAACTAACGTGGTAGCAGAGCCTAAGATGTGCCCTGCATCGTAGAATTTAAATCTTACATCTGCTTGCAGAGGTGTCCAGGATTTTGAGATGGAAAAGTATGGAGTAGGGCTGAAAAAAGGTAGTGTTTTTTCTACGTCTTCTACAGTGTAGAGTGGTGTATATGGTCCTTTTTCTGGAATGTGACGTGTTAGAAAGTCACAGTCCTGTTCTTGTATTTTTGCTGAATCTTCCAGAATATACTTAGCAATGTCAGTGGTTGCGCCGGTTGCGTATATTTTTCCCTTAAAGCCAGACCGTACAAGTACGGGAAGCATACCACAATGGTCTGCATGCGCGTGTGAAAGCAGGACACTATCGAGCATGGCAGCGTTTATGGGAAAGTGCTTGTTTAAATACTCAGCTTCTTTACGTTTTCCCTGGTGCAGGCCACAGTCAAACAAAAAACTTCCAGCTTGTGTTTCTACTAAGTGTTTAGAACCAGTCACATTTTGTGCAGCGCCAAAGAATGTTAACTTCATATTTTTTATTGTATCATGTATATATGAAAAAACATCACATATTTACCTTAGTCTTCGCAGTTGCTATGTTAGGTGCGGGCTGTAGAGCGGAAACTACCAGTATGTCTCCAGAGACACCACCAGCTCCGGTAGGTTCGGCCACGGCTCCAGTATCTGCCCATGGAGAGCCTGAGGTCGTGCTGCAAACAATTGCTTCAGGTCTTGAGGTCCCTTGGTCTATGGTGTTTACCGGTACAAATAGAATTCTGGTCTCGGAGCGTCCAGGTCTTGTGCGTGCCATAGTTGATGGTAAATTACAGACTGAACCCTTGTATATATTCTCGGAGACTGTGGCGAAAGGTGAGAGTGGGCTTATGAGTATGGTCCTTGATCCAGACTACCAAAACTCCCAGTATATTTATGCCTGTGTAGCATACGAGCAATCAGGTATGAAAGTTAAAGTCGTCCGTTTGATGGACTCAGGTAATGCACTCACGGAACAAAAAGACTTGTTAAGCGGAATAACAGCAGCCTCTAATCACGCAGGGTGTAGGCTTGTAATTGGGCCTGACAAAAAACTCTATGTTTCCACAGGTGACGCAAGCAATAGAGCTTTAGCCCAGGACTTAAAAAATCTAGGTGGAAAAATTTTGCGAATGAACCTAGACGGCAGTGTTCCGGAAGACAATCCAAGCAACACGTATGTGTGGAGTTACGGACACCGGAACGCTCAAGGATTAAGCTTTGACGTGCAAGGGAGGCTGTATAGTTCAGAACACGGACCAAGTGGTTTTGACGGACCTGGAGGTGGAGATGAAATTAATCTCATCGTCAAAGGTGGAAACTATGGTTGGCCGTTAGTATCTCACACTGCAAAGCGTGATGGTACCGTAGCGCCCCTTAGCGTCTATACTCCAGCGGTTGCCCCTGCGTCATTACTTGCGTACACTGGAGACATATTTCCAGCTTGGAAAGGCCAGTTATTTTTTGGAGGCCTCCGCGGCACTGGGTTATACCGAGTTAAACTTAACGCTGCGGGTGATGCAGTCGAAACCACAGTTAAGCTTCCAGGTGTAGACGTAGGGCGAGTACGAGATGTAGTACAAGGACCAGACGGCTACATATACATAACAACGAGCAACAGAGATGGCAGAGGCACGCCTCGGTCAAGCGATGATAAGATAATAAAAATACTCCCTAAATAGGGAGTATTTTTACCAGGTTTATTGTTGTGCTGGTTCAGTAGATTTTTTGCGGATTACGGAATGAGCTACATAGCTGAGTATGAAAGAAGCAGCAAGAGCAGCAAGTGCACCAAGTGCAGCCATTAGGCACAGTTTGTTTATTCTGGCATCTGTCTCTTTGAGTGTTTTCCCT
Organism: Patescibacteria group bacterium; assembly: GCA_035628335.1. Classification (GTDB taxonomy): domain Bacteria; phylum Patescibacteriota; class Doudnabacteria; order UBA920; family UBA920; genus DASPKA01. Next base: position 9,030 of record DASPKA010000082.1, read on the forward strand.
ACGATTACATACCCACCTTGTGGTCCTGGTATGCTGGTTATTACTGTAGCAAAGCGTTGACCATTTTTTGGCTCCCAGGTTAGACGATGCTCACCTTTTTTCTTTGCCGCATCAAGTGCGCCTTGTGGTGGTACGGGTATTTTTCCATCCAGCATTCCAGTAGAGCCTACTGGAGTTCCAGTCCCGTTAATGAGCACAGCAAATGGTGCCGTGCCTTTGGTTATGTCGCTGTCGCTAGTGGGAGGGAGGAGTTGTTCCAGAGGCGCCCCTTGCTCGATTGCAGCAAGGGCGCTTTCCGAAAGTTGCAGAGGAGCGTCATTTGCACTGCTACGTATAATAAATTGAGAACTTGCGTATGCGATTCCGCTCACTACCACAATTGCCGTAGCAATAGGCAGCCAGTGCAGGAATGCTTGAGTTATAACTTTATGTTGTGTCATTCAATTCTTAGATTAATTGTATATATTATAGCACGGGCTGATAGTGAAATATTTTAAAGCTACGGAAGTAATATATAATAGCCGCTTAAGATTAAAGAACATTGAGTATGACAAAGAAAAAGTACCTTGTATTAGCAGCCGCTCCCGTGCTCGGGTTATCATTAATTGGCGCCGCCTTGGTTTCTGCACGCGGAGGAGGTGGTCCGTTCCTCATGCATGGAGGGTTTGGCTTTCATGGGTTTGATAGCCCAACTCCTGACCAAATAGTAGAAAGAACACGGGCACAGTTTAAGCAGGAGGCAGAGTTACTGGATATAAGTGAGGAAGAAGTCAAAGCAGCATGGGCGCAAGGCAAAGGTTTGCACGAACTTGCCCAGGAAAAAGGAATTACAGCAGAGCAGCTTAAGGCAAAAATGCAGGCAGCTCTGGATACAAGATTAAAGACAAATTTACAAGTTCTCGTGGACAGGGATATTATAACCCAAGCACAAGCAGATCAGCGGTTGCAGTATATGCAAACTATAAAGATACAAGGTGGAATGGGAATGAAAAAGAAAATGATGTTTCAGCCAACTCAGTAAAAAGAATTATTACAAAACAAACACCGCTTCTACTCGGTGTTTGTTTCTTTGTTGGGAGGTTTTGTGGTAGAGAAAATGACACATAGATGGGCAAGCTTTGTTAGTCTCGCATTATTACCATTTGAAAACGAAAACACTCCGATCAGTGTCGGGGCGTTTTCTATAATATCTTTTTCTATCTTGAGCTCTTGCGGCTTCTGCTAGTAGAAGAGCTTGAGCCGCTGGAGCGTGTGGAGCGTGATGACGATGTGCGTCCGCTGCTCCTGGAAGATGATTTCCTTGGCATAGATTTTTTCCTTTTTCCTTCGCGAAGCCCGGGCTTGGCCTGGCTTCGCGAAGCGCCGGACTTTTTTCCGCCGCCGGTTAATTTGTTGACTGTAGCCCAGCCTATCCGGGCTGCAGCCTTTCGGCCACCACCGCGTTTTTTCACGCTTTCTTCGATGTGACTAGCCATTCGTTTTTGCTTACTGGTATAAGATTTCTTACTTCCTCTTGGCATAGCAAGTAGATCCCTCCAGAAGATATTTGCTATTTTTAGACCATTATCTTTCTGCAATTATTTGGTCGCGGACCTGAGCAGGACAGGTTGAGCCCTCGCTCGCATCCTAAATAATAATATGTAGAAAACTGCATTTAACAGTAGCACAGCTTGGGCTCTGCTCAAGCGTTGTGCACTTCGCATTTATTCTAAAAAATAGCAAATATCTTCTGGAGGAATACTATAATGATTGAAAATTCATTAAATAAAAAACCGTGTTTCCTTTTTACCAAAGATCAC
>DASPKA010000083.1:0-3059 GCA_035628335.1 Patescibacteria group bacterium
TGGGACAAATGTAGGGATTACGGTCTTAGCAAACGGCAATGTAGGTGTTGGCCGCACCAACCCAATTGGTTTGCTTGATGTGGGCACAGGAAGCGCACGTCGTTTGTTTGTCAGTGCTGCTGGTAACGTGGGTATTGGCGACAGTGCACCCATAGCGCCTTTAGCTATGGGCCAGACTTTGGGCGACAAAATATATATGTACGCAGGCGGCAGCGATAACTATGGTTTTGGCGTGCAGTCTAACCAAATCCGTTACTTTACTGCAAACCAGCTTACGAACATGCACAGCTTTGGGTACGTGAATACCGGGTCATTTGAAGAGTGGGTGCGTATGCAAAGCGGCGGGTTATTTGTATACGGCAATAATACAGGCAGCAACAGTTATTTGCTCCAATTAGGCTCTTCCAGCCAAGGGTTGTATTTTACTTCAGGGAATAACTTGGGTATTGGCACTAACAATCCCACAGCTAAGCTTGATGTCAACGGGACGGCTAAAATTTCCGGTCTGATATCAGCTCAAGGCGGATATATTTCAACTGGCAGTTCCACAGTTGTTGGAGATATGAATGTTACAGGTACACTTACTACCACAGGAATACTTGGTACATACGGTTCTGTAACTTCTATTGCCGCCAATAGCGCTCTCTTCGGTTTTGCTAATTTTGGAAGCCAGTCTACTACTGGAACAATTTCTACTTCAGGCTTGTCAGCATCATTTGGCACGATCACGGCAGTAAATATTATAACAGCGCTCTTTGGCAGCATTACCTTAGGCTCACAAACCACAATAGGAGATATCGCCGCTGGCGGAACGGTTACTGCACCTGGGCTTAATGCTTCTGCATATCTCTTTGCTAACGCATTGAACGTGGCTAATTTAAGTACCCTGCAGGGAGGTTATTTATCACTTGGCTCTTCTACTGTTACTGGTAATTTAACTGCTACGGGGCAACTCATGGTGGGTACATCTTCTACCAGTTATGCTGCGTTAGTTGTTCTAAACAGTAATTTCGCTAATGCAGGGATTACCATAATAAGAGCCCCTGGACAGAACGCAAACTTCTTGGAAGTAAGGAGTGATACTAATCAAAGTGAGATGATATTTATGGTTGATAGTGTCGGTACGGTACTCGCAGGTCAGAGAGCAGGGACAAATGCTATAGGTAATACGCTTTATATGGCTGGTGGATACCCAACTGGCAATGCGCTAGGCGGAGACGTGGTATTACAAACCCAAACCAGCGCAGGGAGCTCAGGGACTTCAGTTAATAACACTTTAACTGACAGAGTCACCATTAAAGCTATTTCCGGTAATGTTGGCATTGGTGTTAGTGCTCCTCAGGCAAGACTTCAAGTCAGCGGTACAAATACCCTGAACTCAATTCTGGCGGCTAGTTTTAGTGGTAGCAGTGGAACTGGTTTGGTTGTGACAAATGCAAATAACGTTGGTATAGGGTCAAGCACTCCTGCTACAGCTCTGGGAGTGGTAGGAACGGCTACTGCTACTGCTTTTGCCACGGGGAACGGAAGTTTACAAGCTTTTGCAAATGGCAATATTCTGTTTAATCAAAATAATCCGACTCTGGAAATGCTTAGTACGGGTACGTTAAGTTTGATCAACAGCAGCGGTAACAACCTATTGGACATAAAAGATATGTCAACTAACTTTGGCGCAGCGCTTGACGCTGGTGCGTTCATTAACCGCAACTCATATTTTGGAGAGGAATTTGTGTCAGACCGTGCTGATGAAACAAACTCAGGTTCTGTGGTATGGGGCGATACGACTGCATGGGGTGTCGTGCGTTCAAACAACGGCTGTACATGGTCTATTGTTGATGATGTAGTTAATGGTATAAGCCGACAGAGTGCATTAACTACCATTAACTGTTTAACCTATGTTTCTACGGTTAACGCGTCAGATAGGCAAGACTTCTTGGATGCTGACAACTTGCCTATAATGATCATGAAAGTCCGACCATCTCAGGTTGACGTGAACAACAAAGTCTGGATTGGCATGATGGATGACATAACTGCAACCAGTGCTGACCCTGCAAATGGTATATACTTTGCTAGTAATGGTGGCACCACCTGGACTGGTGTGACCCGCAGCGGCTCGACCTCCACTACAGTAGCGTGTACTGGGGCGGCTATCTCTACAACTCAGTTTGCGTTGTTAAAAATAGAGGTGCAATCTGCTACACGGGTTAAATTCTACGTTGATACTGATGTTTCAAATGGTATCACGTGGACTTTCTGCGGGAGTTCTGCGACTAATATTCCAACAAGCGCCATGACTGCAGAAATCAAGAATGCAGCATCAGGAGTAACCCAAAATTTTGATGTGGACTTCTTTAGGGTATGGCAAGATGACTCAAGTTCCAATGCTATTGCTACGCTAGCGGATTCATCAACTTTAGAGCCTATTGACATGGAAGCACAAGCAAGCATTATCACAGGTTATATAAGTGCAGAGGAGGAGATACCCTTTGGAACTATTGTGGCAACCACACAAAGAAAAGACCATGGGGGCATAGCTGTTGAAGTTGCATATGGGTCGAGCATTCAGCGTATAGCTGGAGTGACAACAGAAAATGGTAGGGTGAGGATTGGACAATGGAGTAAGGGTGTGGTTGATGTGGCTAAAATAGGAAGGGTTAAGATACGGGTCAATGGGCATAACGGTAAGATTGCATTTGGAGATATGCTCGCTTTGTCTGACACTCCTGGCGTAGCTGCAAAAGCAACAGGATATAGATTTGGTATAGCTCGTGCTCTAGAAAGTTATGAGGGGAAAAGTGAAACACTTATCTTAGCCGAAATGGTAATGCAGCCCTATATTCCCCCTGTTGAATCACTGCTTCAAGACACAGACCAAGTTCACCTTGGGGCTCAGGTGAAGGATTTTGGAATTATACATGCACCGGTGTTTGATGATCTCGTAGTGAAGGGTAAGACCCTGTTCTTTGGAAACATAAAGGTCTTAGGCAGCTTAGACATTCTAGAAATAAAAGTGCAAAAGCTTCAGGTTCAAGAAATTTGCGTTGAAGAATTATGCGCCA
>DASPKA010000084.1:0-2751 GCA_035628335.1 Patescibacteria group bacterium
GCTTTGTTAAGATTCAAAAGTTCTTTCGTACACAAGAGCATCGTAGAAAACAGTTACACATGAAAAACCAACCTAAAGGAGTAAAGCATGAAACTTGAAGTCTTAATGCGAGAAGCTGGTATAGAACCCAAAACTGCTCGCCTAGGAGTTAGGACCGGTACGTGGAAACAGGAGCTCAGGTCACTAGAGCTCCCGTCAGACGTAAATGGTTTATTGACACAACTGTTTCAGTTGGTGACCAGCGACCGTGAGACTCGCTATTTGTCCGCGTTTATTATGACATACATTGAAGAGACTCCAGAGCGCAAGGATGACGTCCTTTCTGTTTTTGGGGTTACTGAGATAAGTCAAGTATGGGCAAGGCTAAATTGGTTTGACGGTGCTGAGTTGGCCAGGTGGCAAATCGTAACCAAGCTCTTTAACCGCGAAACCTGTTTGGCGCTAGGGGAAAGAGCGTTATACCAAATGACAACAATCGTGACGTCTGAGCTTGAAGAAGACTCTCCATATGCTGCTTCATGTAAGATAGCATATGGGCAGATATTCTCTGCCTTTAAGCGGTCGAAGAGCCCTGATTTTCGTACTGTTATAAATCAGTGGGTGTCGCAACGCAGGTCGAGCAGAGCAAGGCCACGGACTCCAGTTGTATCTTCTGAAACGCGTCGCACACCCTTGTTTAGCAAAAGACAAGCTGTAAATCCGACGCCTAGCGAGGGGTTTAAGCTCACAGTTGCCACTTCGCGGCAAAGTGAGTGTTCACAGTGTAAGGCAAAAGATACTGTCATTGTCGCACTCACAAATTGGGTCTATTACCTTGAGGGGTTGTTATCCAGGACTGCGCTTGCCAATGCCCTCCGCAAAGGAAGGCCTACTTTCTTGAAAAAGATCAAATTCTGATTTCAGGCAGCCTGTGGAGAACGCAGGCTGCCTTTTGCTATACTTAAGTATATGGATACATTACTTTTAGCACTGGTTGTCATTCTCATTTGTATAGTGGGGTTGCTTGCATACTTCCTCTTTGACTTGCGGAAAAAAGCTTCAGAAAGCAAGGATAAGGAAACTATGAACCTCATGATGCAGTGGATGCAGGAAATTAAGCGGGAGACAGAAGAGAGCAGAAAAGAGTCGAACCTAAATATTCTAGAAACAAATAAGCAAATAAACGATCGCCTAACCGAAGCAGCCAGGGTTATTGGTCAGCTACATCGGGAAATGGGCTCCATGTCGCAAATAGGCCCAGACATTCGCCGTCTCTCTGAAGTACTCGCAAGCCCCAAAAGCCGTGGTAATTTCGGTGAAGAGATTCTTGAAACAATGCTTGGACAGGTGTTGCCCAAAAGCGCATTTGAAGTTCAATACCGTTTCAAGAATGGCGAAACAGTAGATGCTATGGTTCGGGTAGGGGAAAAGGTTTTGTCTATAGACTCTAAGTTTTCTCTTGAGAACTTCCGATTAATGAAGGAAGCAAGGGATGATGAATCAGCAAGTCTCCTTCGTCGTGCTTTTTTAAAAGATGTAAAGAAGCGTGTAGATGAAGTATATAAAAAATACATTCTTCCTCAGGAAGGAACTTTTGACTTTGCACTCATGTATGTGCCCTCAGAGGGCGTATTTTCCGAGATATTAGAAGATACTGGGGTAATAGGGTATGGTAGGGAAAAGCGTGTGTATTTTGTTTCTCCGAACACCCTATACCACCATTTACAAATCATTTTACTTTCTCTGCGAGGGCAGAGAATTAACAAGGCAGCGCAGAGTATATTGTCACAAATAAATGGCATACGCCAGCAAAGCGAAAAGTTGGGCAGAAATTTTGAGGTTTTGGCAAATCATATAAAGAATGCAGGAAATTCTGTGGTAACTGTCGGAGGAGACTTTGAGAAACTAAAAGGATCTATTACCCAAGCTGCAAGCTTGCAGCTAGAAAGTAGTGAAATTAAAGAGTTAGAAAATTAGTTTATGGGAATAAGAAATTTCGAGCAGCGAGTGGGTGTGTTCGTTGACGTGCAAAACCTCTACTACAGTGCTCGCAACATGTACGGCTCACGGGTGAACTTTAACGCAATTTTGGACGAGGCGGTTGCTTCTCGTAAGCTTATCCGTGCTAAAGCTTACTGTATTGCAGCTGGAGAATCCGGGGAGGAGTCATTTTTTGACGCACTGGACAAAGCCGGTTTTGAGGTAATGAAAAAAGACTTACAAACCTTCGCTGGGGGGCATCAGAAAGGGGACTGGGACGTAGGTATAGCCATGGACATTATAAAAACTATGAACAAGATAGACGTGGTTGTGTTGTGCAGTGGCGACGGTGATTTTGTACCACTATTAGAATATTTGCAGATGGCTGGGCAACTTACTGAGGTCATGTCTTTTGGTAAGTCTACTTCAGGAAAGATAAAAGAGCTGGCTGACTATTTTACAGACTTGGACAGTGCACCAAGAAAATTTTTATTGCCAATGAAACCTCAAAGTGCCTCAAGAAAGGCAAAAGTTGATAAGTAGGCGACTTTTCTGATATAATACACAAAACAAGTTAATAGCGAATAGTAAATAGCGAATAGTTAATTATAAAGATTTTTTTATTCTTTTCTCTTAACTCTTCACTCTTTACTCTTTACTGGTCATACATGACATTAAAACCCAGAGTTAAGCTCCTGTTGTCTTTTATAGGTATTGTGCTGCTGGCGGTTGCCTGCGGGTATATAGCCTCTCCTAAAGGCAGTAAGATAGTATTTAAGAAGTTAGGCTTCG
>DASPKA010000085.1:0-12921 GCA_035628335.1 Patescibacteria group bacterium
TTGATAACAATGCCGCGCTTAGGTAGTAACACCAGGGTGGTGGCGGTGCCCAGGTCAATCCCAACTTTAGTTTCTAACATTCAGAGCGTAAAGCGTAGAGCGTAAAGCGTAGAGGTAAATAAGCAATGCTTTTACTTTACGCTTTACGCTTTACGCTATTCAGTTTTTAAAATATCCGCACCAACCCCTCTTAATCTTTCGACTAAATTTTCATAACCTCTTTCTATTTGGTATACATTGTCTATTTCTGTTTGTCCGTTGGCAGCAAGTGCTGCAATAACTAAGGCCATACCAGCTCTGATGTCGGGACTTACGAGTTTAGTGCCGGCAAGTTTTGATGGGCCGCTAATAAGAACGCGATGTGGGTCACACATGAGTACGTTTGCACCCATTGTCTGTAAACTGTCAACAAAGAACAGACGCCCATCGTATATAGTTTCAAAAACCAGGGTGTTCCCTTTCGCCTGAGTAAGCATTACGGTGATCGGTGCCTGAAGGTCTGTTGGGAATCCGGGGTATTCATGAGTAATGACTCCGGTGCCAATAGCTCTTAGCTCTGAAGGAAAAATTTCAATATTATCCACGCCTAATTCAAATTTTACCCCCGCTAGTTTAAGGTATTCCCAAAACACGTCTAAATGATTCGGGTTTATACCTGTAATTTTCAGGTGGCTTTGGGTTGTAGCGGCGAGTGCTGCAAAGCTTCCTGCTTCCATTCTGTCAGGAATAGTTATGGTTTCACCTCCAGACAGAGATGTCACACCTTCTATGGTAATAGTTGGACTACCAGCGCCAGTAATTTTTGCCCCACAGGAATTTAAAAATTCAGCGAGCGCTACTACCTCTGGTTCCATTGCGCAGTTAACCAGCGTGCTCGTACCAGGCACGAGCGTTGCGAATGTCATCATAGCTTCAGTAGCAGTATGAGAAATTCGTGGGAAAACAATTTTGGTTGGCTTGAGCGTTGCTTGCTTGTATAGGGTGACACCGTCTGGTTGTTCTTCCACCACCACACCAAATTGCCTGAAACCATTCAGGAAAAAATCTATGGGACGTTTCCCTAAAACACACCCACCGGGGTAAGGGAATTTAATGCTACCATTTCTATGTAATACAGGTCCTGCCAGCATAACCGATACTCTGGTATGTTGGTGTTTTTGCGAGTTAAGTACGGTACCTGTTGCAATAGTTGGGTCAATGATACAGGTGTTGTTCTCTATTGTAATTTTTGCTCCTAAGGACTCCATAAGCTCAGTTAATCGATGCAAGTCTTCTATGTAAGGTACGTTATGGACTTTGGAAATACCCTGCATCATGAGCGTTGCAGGAATGGTTTTTAAGCAATTATTTTTTGCTCCGTTAACTTTGATTTCCCCTGAAAGGGGATTCTGTCCTGTAATAATATATTTAGCCATACTCCTATAGTATACCGTAATATGAAAAACAGGCATAGTGCATAGTCTTGCCTGTTTTCAAATCCTACAACAAGCCGGAACGTTTAAGCTTTTTCACAACTGACGGCAACAGTCTGTTTACATATAGAGGGTCAGAGTAGCAAAAACACTCACTGACTTCTCTTAAAGTAAGCTGGGGGTTTTGTAAGACATGTAAGCAAATATTAAGTTCATGTTTTTCTATAACTGGGTGCTCCTGTTTTCGCTTCCCGGTTTTAATCAACGTTTTATGTGCCGTCTTGAGGAGCTCTTGGGTTACTCCCATATCTTGCAAAAAAGTAGATCGCTTGCCTTTTCGTCCGCGATTATAGCTTGATGCTGGCTTACAGTTTTTAATCGCATCGCGCAATGTACTGGCTCGGATACTTTTTCGGAATGCAGACCCCTGTCGTCCAAGCTTCATAAAATATGGACCTCCATGATATTTTTTCTGCATATATATTATAGTGTATAAACGTGAGCTTTGTGAATTGCATTCTAAGCAAATATGGTATGATATTTCTATGAAGGCTACGTATAGATACGGCTCTTTAGCTCTTGGTTTTATTGTTTTTTTGCTGTTCATCCCCTATATGATAGGGTATGTGACGGGCAAAAAAAATCTTTCACGTCAGTCTGAAAGTACTGGTATTTTTGCAATTAGAACAACACCTGTAAAAGCCGATGTCTATTTAAATGGTAGTAAAGTAGATACTACACCCGCTGACTTAAAGTTTTTGAGTCAGGGTTTTTATGAAATTTCTCTACAGAAATCAGGGTATAAGGCGTGGCGGAAAACATTACAGATTATCCCAGGGAAAGTAACGTGGGTAAACCCTGAGCCGCTTAAGCTTTTCATGTTTCCTGAGAGCCCTCAAACACAGAATCTGGAATCAGATGTTTTGGATATTGAAACTACAGGACAGGACGTCTTTGCGCTGAAAACAGGGTTTATACATATGTATTCGTTTGCAGATGGGAGTCTCGAAAAGACGCTTACCGTGCCGATCACAATGAACCAGATCCGCTCCTGGCCAGGGGCAACAGTTTTGCTATTAAGCGATGGGAAGCAGTTAGTAGGACTGAATGTGCAGAACGGTCAGGTACAGGTGCTCGGAGCTACGCCGGATTTATTTAGCACTATATCAATTACCCGAGATGGAAGTTTTGTGTATACTCGTTCAAAGATTTTGTATGTAGAGACTATTGGAGCTGCTCCTGCTACGTTGGCAACCAACGTTCTTTCCAGCTACGCACTTGGTTACGGTGTGTATTACGTCTCCAAAGAAAATGGACAGGTAGTACTTAAGCACATGCAAGTAAGTGGAAGCGGCTCCCCTGTGCAAACGCTCGATAAAGCTATCCCCTGTCCTGCAAACTGTGCTATATATGTAGCAGGAACCAAGCAGATTTTCATAAAATCAGCCAATGTGCTTTACCGTCTCTCAGACGGATGGGCGAGTATGGGCGACCAAGTGAGCAACGTGGTGTTCGACTCATCTGCGCCATCACTTGCATACCAGAATGCTGGAGAGTTGAATTTTTATGATTTCAGCGAACAAAAGATTTGGCTCATAGACCGCACAGGTAGCCAGGCACAAAATATGATTTTCAGAGGCGACTTAGGGTATTTCTTCCATCTCCAAAATGGTAGTGTTCAGTTGCTGGAGCTTGATCGTCGAGGCGAGCAGAACTACTACTCGTATTCTGACGAGAACCCAGTTGCAAAGTTTTTCTTGTCAGAAGACGGTAAGCGTATTGCACTATTGGCTGGAAATACGGTAAAATTACTGACAATAGTAGCGGAGTAATGTATGAGCGCATCGTATCAAAAAATTCTTTCAGAATACGACGAGATTAGTCACATGCTTGCGCAGCCAGGCGCCGACCTCGCGACCTTAGGTAAACGGCAGGCAGAACTAGAACCGACCGTGGAAAAAATACGGCGGTTTTTGAATTTACAACAGGAGCTTGCAGATACCACAATCCTCCTTGGAGACATGGATGTTCATGTAAAGCAAATGGCTGAGGACGATGTAGTTCGCATAAAAAGAGAGCTAGCGCACCTTGAAGAAGCGATTGAAACAGACCTGTTACCGAAAGACCCAAATGATAGTAAGAATATAATCATGGAAATCCGTGCAGGTGCGGGTGGCGACGAATCTACGCTTTTTGGCGCTGAGTTGTTTAGAGCATACAGCAAGTATGCTGAGAGTTTAGGAATGAAAGTGTCAACCATTTCCGTGTCCAAAAGTGACGCAGGCGGGTTTAAGGAAATTATCTTTGAGATAAGGTCTTCACGAAACACCGGTGCTTACTCCGTGTTTAAGTTTGAGTCCGGTGTGCACCGTGTACAACGTGTGCCAGAAACTGAGAAGTCCGGACGTGTGCATACTTCTACCGTCACCGTTGCAGTCTTGCCAGAAATTGAGGAGAAAGATTTTACTATAGACATGAAAGATGTGGAGATGGAAGCCACTACATCTTCTGGACATGGCGGACAATCAGTTAATACGACATATTCCGCTATTCGCATGAAACACATTCCAACGGGTATTACAGCACAATCACAGGATGAACGTAGTCAGGCACAGAACCGGGAAAAGGCGTTTGCGGTGTTGCGTAGCCGTGTTGCAGCACACTACCGCGAGATAGAAGAAAAGAAAATTCGCGATACCAGAAAAACGCAAGTAGGTACTGGAGACCGTAGTGAAAAAATTCGCACATACAATTTCCCTCAAGATAGAGTTACTGACCATCGCATCAATGAGAATTTTAATCAGATTACATTAATTATGGAAGGTGGGCTCGAGCCAATTATTACTGAATTGCAGAAAGCTGAACTCGAACTACGTAAAGCAAGTTTAGGGTAATGAAAAGAGGTGATGTCTTTAAAATATACACACACGAAGATACCCCGGTGCTCTTAGCCGGGGTTTTAGGTATGCAGGTAACTAAGTTGTATCTGATGCCTGAAGTAACAATACCTCAAAAAAAGCTTGAAAAATTTATTGCCTTCTATAACCGGCGTCTTAGGGGCGAGCCTGTTGCGTATATTCTTGGGTATAAGTACTTCATGGGTAGAAAATTTCTTGTAGGTAAGTCAGTGCTTATTCCCAGACCAGAAACAGAAATCTTGGTTAAGTTAGTTTTGTCAGAGATCGGTACAACCAGCGGAACACGAGTCATAGATGTTGGAACTGGCAGCGGATGCATTGCTATTTCATTACAATTAGCGAAACCAGATTTGCAAGTTACAGCAGTAGATGTGTCTCAATCCGCACTCGTTCTTGCCCGTAAAAATGCCGTAAAACTACATTCCAAAATCAAGTTCCAACAAAGCAATCTACTAAAAAATGTAATAGAATCTTTTGACATATACGTTGCAAATCTTCCCTACGTTCCCCGTAAAGACTATAGCCACTTACAAGCAGGTTTGAAGTTTGAGCCTAAAAACGCCCTAGTATCCCCGCGTTCAGATGACTGGTTGATTTTCGAACTACTACGGCAAGTTACTGCGCATAACAAACAAGCACTTGTACTTCTGGAAATAGATCCTTCCTACACAACTCAAATAAAAAAGCACTTTCCCCAAGCTAAGTTCTATAAAGACTTCCAAGGCTTTATTCGATTTTGTAAAATCCCTATTTCTTAATTTTCACGGCCGTGAAAATTAAGAAATACAAAAAAGCCCTCAAAATGAGGGCTTTGTGTGTGTTATTTGGTTTCCGCTTCTGCTGCTTCAGCTTCTTTTTCAGGCTTTATAACTTCTACTTTAGAAACATCTTCAACAACTGGAGTTGCTAGTTCAGCTTCAACATCACGTGGAGGCTGGACTTTTGCAAGAATTTCACTTGGGTCAGTAATTAGCACAGCTCCAGCAGGAATGCTTAGGTCGCTTGCGGTAATGTGGTCATCAAAGGTCGATAACTTACTTAGATCTACCTCAAGGGTATGTGGAATGTTCATCGGCAAGCTCTCAATCGTAACATCGTTTTTTAGCTTAACCAGGGTACCGCCTAATGACTTAACTGCCAGTGAAGTACCAATGAATTCCAAAGGAACATGTGTGGTAACTTTCTTTGAAAGATCCACAACGTAAAAGTCTACATGAATTGGCTTTCCGGTTAAGTAATGCTTTTGAACATCATGAATTAACACTGGGTGAGTCTTTCCGTTATTGTCTTTGAGCTCGACTACACTATTTTCACCTGCTTTACGGAGAAGTTTTTCAAACTCGCCGCTGTTAACAGTAACGTGTTCGTTTTTAGTGTTAGGCCCGTATACTACAGCAGGAATTCTGCCTTGGTTCCGGATTACATTAGGGCGTTCGTTTTCACCACGCACCACAACTGACAGTTCATATTTGTCTGACATATGTAGCTACCATACCCCTTATTCACCAGATGGCAAATATAGGAGTTACTCTTGCTTAATAATTTAGTAGATATACTATAGTAAAAACCCTTGCTTTTGGCAAGGGCTTTTACTATTTCTTTCCGCTAAAGCTGCGGACAAAGTTGTATTTATTTCCTTTGAGTGACTCATGGAGGGCAATACAGTCGTCAACACTAATAGGGTCTAAGTCCTTAAATTTGATGGAGTCTGCAGCTGTCAGATCTGTAATCATACCCACTGAAAAAACGTCAGGCCCTGAAATGTCTATGTTAAAGATAACAGTTGCCTTACAGGCTTTACAGGTGCTATGAAGTAGAACTTTGCTTTCGGCCATGAATTCATCTTCTTCGCTTTCCAGTACTTCCATTCCACTTAGCTGGTAATGTTCGTTGCAGATAGGACACCGCAGGATAAGCCCAAAGAAACTAAATACTTTTTGGATGTCTAATTTCTTCATAAAGTAATATTATCAGATATGCAAATAAAAGTTAAATACCAGCTCTCTTGATGTCTTTCAGGGCTTTAAATACTATAGATTTTTAGGATCCGGGTTCCCCGGTCCTAAAAAACAAAAGTCGAAGGATGAGTATTGAGAAGGAAACATGCGGTTTCCTTCTCAAAAGCGAAGCGTCAATATTTGAACGCTTTGCTTTCAAAGGCTACATTCTGAGCTACTCCTAGCATCATAAGTGTTGAAAGCATGGCGCTACCGCCGTAAGAAAATAAAGGCAACGGAATGCCGGTTACGGGTAATATACCTATATTCATCCCAACATTTATTGCTATCTCCAAGGTTATTATGAAGAAGAAACCGCATACGGTATAGTAGCCCAGGTGATCCTTTGCATGTAAGGCAATTACCCGTAACCTATATAGCATGATTCCATAAAGTGAAATAATTATGAGACTTCCTATAAGTCCTACTTCTTCAGCTGATGTTGCAAAAATGAAGTCTGTCTGGCGCTCTGGCAAAAATTTGAGACGTGACTGGTAGCCCTCGCCCAGACCTTTACCAGTCAATCCCCCACTACCAACAGCTATGATGGCCTGGCTTACGTTATACCCTCTCCCCCGTGGGTCCAAAGAAGGGTCCAAAAAGACTTCGATACGATGCCTTTGAAAGTCTCTCAGTAAGAATTTCCAGGACAGTCCGCAAAGAATGATACTCACTATAAAAAAATAAATAAGGTAGTGCTTGCGCATAGGACTAATCATCAGTAAGGAAATCCAGCAACCAAGTAAAATAAGTGACGAGCCTAGGTCTGGTTGGAGAATAATGAGCGCTGCGGGAAGGCCAGCCAGAGCTAGGCTTTGCAAAATCTTAAGCGGCATATTTATAGAACCGCGTGCAAACCAGAGTAGTCTTCCCAACACCAATGCTAGTATTAACTTCATAAACTCTGCGGGTTGGAAGTTAAAAAAACCGAAGTCTATCCAACGTGAAGACCCACGTATTTCGCGAGTAAATACTAAAAGGTAAATAAGAAGAATTACCAGAACTATATAAATAAAACGTGAAGAGAGACTTGTTTTGTGGTAAGAGAGTCCTGAAAGAAACAGTAACGCTGCGGTACCAATACCAATGTTTGCCAGATGCTGGTAAAACAGTCCCATGTCAAAAGCAGACTTAGCTAGTGAGTACATCATGCTAAGTCCAAAAAAGATTAACAGGTAAGCTGACATAAACAGCCACCAGTCAAAGTTGCGAAATGTTTTTAGCTGCATGGGGTTAAAGTATCCAAGATACAACCTTCAAGATACAAATAAATTTCAAGCAACAAATTTTAATTTAAATTTGGAAAATTGTTAATAATGATTTATTTGTTTCTTGTTTGTTGTATCTTGGTTACTCTGCTTCGAAGGGGTTGGTGTCAAGGATTACTTCTGCTTTTGTACCTGGAGATGCGAAAAGGCCGGGGTAGAGGATTCTGAAGGTTCTTTGTTCCTTGGGTTCCACGCTGCTTTCGTGACGTTCACTGATAGTTTTAATGTATCCTTGCGCATCTTTAAGAATAACCTGGACGGATACGTTAGGGAGGTCAAAGCCTGAAGTGTTAAGAAAGCCACCATCTACAACCGTACGGATGGGATCAAGCTCGTTATGAATGCTTGTAGGTTGCTTAGCAAAGTCTATGTCGCGTATTGAGTTAGTTTTTACCCATGAGAGAGAGCTAAACTCAACGCTCATCTTCGCAGGTTTAGTCTTAACCGGTATCCTTGAAACTACAAGGTATTTGTCTTTGCCAGCGAGTAAGTATAGTTGACCTTTAGTTTCATGCATAAGTGAGTTGCCACCATCAAAAAAGCTCACTTTGTAGTTCCCCGTGCGCAAGTGCAGTACAAGATTTGGGTTGGATACTATTGCATAGGCAGAAAACTGGCCAGCAGCATACTCAGCAATCCTCAATTGGGTCACTTCAGGCAAGAGTGCGTCTTTGGTTGGATCAAGAACCGTAACAACTAGCGGTGCATAAGTTTCATTGAAATACTTGGTTGCGTACGCGCGTGTGCTATACAGAATTGGCAAAAATAAAAGTACAGATGCGAAAATTAGGTACCGTTGCCAGCGAGGGAATTCCTTCATAAGGCGCACGAATCCTATAAGAAACCTAAAAAGATTAAGTTTAAGTTGCTCGGCTGCTAAACTCATATGAGTATTATATCAAGAAATTGAATTTAGCGTGTGTTACAAGTATACTTTATCTAATAGAGGGTATCTCGAGAAGCATGTAGAGTACAAAAAGTCATAAAATTCATTGGTTTTGTATACTATGTGCTTCACGCTTCACGCTATTTTTATGTCTTTTGTTCATCTTCATTGTCACACGCACTATAGCTTGTTAGACGGCTTGTCTAAGCCGCAGGAGCTTTTGGAGCAAGCAAAGAAGCTAGGTATGCCAGCTCTTGCCATTACAGACCATGGTAACCTATATGGCGCTATCGAGTTCTATACTACTGGGTTAGAAGTTGGTGTGAAGCCTATTATTGGCGTTGAGGCGTATATAGCTCCACGCACTATGGTTGACAAGGAAGGCAAGATAGACAGCGACTACTACCACTTAACACTCCTCTGTGAAAATTATGAGGGATATTTAAATTTGCTTAAGCTGGTGACGTTGGCAAATACTGAAGGTTTTTACTATAAACCTCGTTTGGACCTGAGTGTGCTTGCAACTCATAGTAAGGGACTTATAGCACTCTCTGGTTGTATGCGAGGACAGGTTGCTCGAGGAGCAATGCAATCTCCAGTGCAAGGGCAAAAAGAGCTGGACAAATACGTTAAAATATTTGGTAAAGATAACTTTTTTATAGAAATACAGCGGAATGCAACTGACACTAAGAGCGCAATGCATGAAACTGAGTTAAACAAGCGACTCGTAGAACTTGCGCGTGTTAACAACTTGCCTCTCGCTGCAACTGCTGACTGTCATTATATCTCCCCAGACGACAAAGAAGCGCAAGATGTGTTGGTGTGTATAGGAACCCAGAAAACAATTACGGACCCGAACCGCTTGGATATGTCTGGCCATGATCTGTACTTAAAGTCCCCCGAAGAAATGCGCGCAGCGTTTTTTGACTTGCCTGAAGCAATAGAATCAACGCTGCGAATTGCAGAACGTGTCACTCTGGAAATACCTATTAACCAACGCTACTTCCCTACTGTGGAAGTTCCTGAAGGAAAAACACAAGAGAGCTATCTTACAGAAATAGTGTATGAAAAAGCAAAAAAGTTTTTTCCCGAAGGATTGAGTGAGGAAGTAAAAAAAAGAATCGACTATGAACTTGAGATCATCAACGCCAAGGGTTTTGCCCCATACTTTTTAATGGTTGCGGACATCGTCTATGGTGCAAAGTTCATAGGAGCAATAACTAATACAAGGGGAAGCGCAGCAGGCTCGCTTGTGGGTAGAATACTTGAAATTACGAATGTTGACCCGCTTGAGTTTGAATTACCCTTTGAACGGTTTTTGACTATGCACCGCCCTACTCCGCCTGATATTGACTTGGACATTTCAGATAATCGCAGAGACGAGGTTATCGCATGGATTACTGAGCGCTATGGCAAGGACAAAGTTGCGCAAATTTTGACTTTTGGAACTATGCAAGCACGAGCTGTGATTCGTGACGTAGGTAGAGCTCTTGGCGTATCCTACGCTAAGTGCGATCGTTTGGCAAAGATGATACCAATAGGCAAGCAGGGTTTTAATATGACGCTAGACAAGGCGCTTGATATCTCTCCTGAATTTAAAGAAGCAGTGCAGAGGGATCCCGAGAGCGGTAGAATATTTAGTATCGCAAAAAAACTCGAGGGCGGTGTAAGGCATGCGTCTATTCATGCTGCGGGCATTGTGATAACTCCTACACCACTAACTGATTATATGTCACTACAAAAAGAGCCAGGTGGAGATCGTCTCATTACCCAGTACGATATGTATGCACTTGATGCTGGAGCGAGCAGTAAGGCTATTGGAGTAGTGAAAATGGATTTACTCGGTATACGTAATTTGACTATACTTGAACAAGCAGTGAAACTGGTTAAGCTGCGACATGGAATCGAAATAAATATATACAAGCTTCCACACCCAGATCCAAAGACATTTAAGCTCCTTTCCGATGGATTAACATTCGGTGTCTTTCAACTTGGTTCTGCTGGGATGACAAGATACTTAAAAGAATTAAAGCCAAGTTCAATATTTGACGTTATGGCAATGATTGCGTTATATCGCCCTGGCCCATTGCAATTTATTCCAGACTTTATCTCACGTAAGCATAATTCACGTCTCATAACGTACCTTGATCCAGCTCTTGAAAAAATTCTTACACGTACCTATGGAGTTCTTGTGTACCAAGATGATTTGTTATCAATAGCTCATGACTTAGCAGGCTATTCATGGCCTGAGGTTGACATGTTCCGTAAGGCTGTAGGAAAAAAGATTCCAGAAGAAATGCTGAAACAAAAAGAAAAGTTTATAAAGGGCACCATGAAAACAGCGGGCTGGTCAACCGAGAAAGCAGAACAGATTTGGACATGGATCGAACCTTTTGCTGCATATGGTTTTAACAAGTCCCACTCAGCTTCCTATTCTGTGGTTGCGTACCAAACTGCGTACATGAAGGCTAACTACCCTGTTGAGTTCATGGCAGCGGTTATGACAGCGGAATCTGGAAATGAAGATAAGATTTCAGCCGCAGTTGAAGAATGTAAGATTATGGGTATCCAGGTTCTACCTCCGGACGTTAATGAGAGCAATGACGACTTTACAGTTGTGGATAAAAAAACCATTCGGTTTGGTTTGACTGCTATAAAGAATTTAGGCGGTGACGTCATAGACTCAATTAAAACTGCACGTGCAAAAGATGGCCCATTTAAAGAACTGCAGGACTTTGTTATGCGGTGCTACGTGAAAAATTTTAACAAGAAGTCTTGGGAAGCATTGGTTATGTCTGGAGCTCTGGATAACTTTGGTGAGCGCGGCATGCTCATGGCTAATACTGAGATAGTTCTTGAATTTCTTCGAGACTTGTTTCGGGTAGACGATGCCGGGCAAGGCAGTTTATTTGGAAGCAAGAAAGACTTTGCAAAGCTAAGGCTCAAACCAGCTGAGCCCGCGACTATGGACGAGAAACTAAACTGGGAAAAACAGTTACTTGGGCTATATGTGTCTGGACATCCCCTCATGCGCTTTGAGAAGGTATTGTCACACTACAGTTCAGTAAGGAGCGTAATGGACAGTGGACGGGAGGCAGTTTACACTGTGGGTGGCATAGTGATTCGCCTGAGGCGTACTGTAACTAAAAAACAGCAACCAATGGCCATGTTTTGGCTGCAGGACATGACAGGGAGTATAGAATGCCTTGTTTTTCCAAAGACTATGGAAAAAGTCATGGAGCACTTACAAGACGACGCTCCAGTTGAGGTAACAGGCAAGCTGTCGTTTAGAGAAGATCAGGCAACGTTTTTAGTG
This sequence comes from Patescibacteria group bacterium, assembly GCA_035628335.1. Taxonomy (GTDB): domain Bacteria; phylum Patescibacteriota; class Doudnabacteria; order UBA920; family UBA920; genus DASPKA01. The sequence goes on from DASPKA010000085.1 coordinate 11,798, forward strand.
GAAGATATGAAGCCTTTAGTTGATGATGAGCTGTACTCTATGGCACTCTCAGAAGTTTCACGAGGTAAGGACTTAGTATTGTATTTCAAAAATAACGTGTCCTATGAGACCATGTTGCAAGTTGCGGACATCCTCAAAGCCCACCCCGGGCCAATGCAGGTCTATGTAAAAATCGATACGGACCCAGATAAGCGAATTCGAACCCAGTCAAAAGTTGGCTTGAATGAATCACTCAAAGAAGAGCTTATGGGAATACGTGAGATAAGTAAAATTTCTCACGAATAAAACAACTCTTGACGAGCTGGGGGGTATAAGTATAATGTAGTTATAACCTGGCAACATCTGTTTCGTCCTGGATTTATGCGCCTGACTTTCAGGACGGGACTGCTGATGATGTTGTCGGTTACGGGAGGGCTACAGGAGGATATTGAGAGCGTTTTTACGTGCGCGAACGGTACGCGCTTTAAGCGCTGACTCCTGTAGCCCAGGTGTACGACTTGGGCTATTTTTCTTTATGTAGGAATTGTGCTACTATGTAAGTACGGGCAATGACTGGAGTACCGACCCACGAGCTTGTACAAACTATATAAAAAGTATTCAGGGATGGAACCTCCTGATCCTCCGGCTGGCGGAGCCTCGGGACCCGAAATCTACCTCATCATGAACACATGGTGATGTACATCTCGGGTTTTATTATAAGTAACCATATGTATGTATGCAAGAAAATGATTTACAAGGTATTCGTCACACGTTAGCTCATTTGCTAGCCTGCTCTGTGAGAAATCTATTTCCTGGTGCCAAAAATACCATAGGACCGGCTATTGAAGATGGTTTTTACCAAGACTTTGATGTGAGCGGTGTATCTGAAAAAGACTTGCCGCGTATTGAAAAAGAGATGCGCAAAGTTTTAAAAACCTGGGGCGAGTTTGAGCGTAGAGAAGTTACTGTTGAGGATGCACTTAAGGAGTTTGAGTGGAATGAGTACAAGTCAGAGCTTATTCGTGACTTAGCAAGAGAGAGCAAAACCATTTCGTTTTATGTAATCGGAGGATTCGTGGACTTGTGTAAAGGTGGTCATGCAAATGACGCGAGGATTATAGACCCGGACGCCTTTAAGTTAACGA
>DASPKA010000086.1:0-2528 GCA_035628335.1 Patescibacteria group bacterium
AGCTTGTTCGTATGCTTTAGCCATCGCCAACTGGCCTTGGAGTTGCATTTCCGCCGCTTTGATGAGTGCCTCGTCGCTTGGACCTGATTTAACATCAACCCTCACCTCCCGTTCCGGGACGGTGACGTTGATGTTAGGAGCTGCAGCCGCAGCAGCAGCGCTTGCATGTGCGGTTGCAGCAGAAGTGGGCGAGGCAACAGCAGCACCAATCACTTTGTTTCCACAGCGAGGGTCAAGTACCTCGCCGTTCAGAACGACTGGCGTAACTCCCGCAGGAAACGTGATTGGATTATAACCCACACTCCCGCCGACACTGGTGTACGCGCAGTAGACGGTGGACGCCGTATGAGTGTCGAGCGGCTTTCCGCCCTGAACGGGGTGGTCAACCTTGTTCTGGTAATTTGGTGTGACCGCCTTCCCCTGGCAGGGAGAGAAATCACCCCAAACTTTCTGGAGAGTAGTTTGCGCCTGGGCGGAACCAGTGGCGCCGAGAATTGCAACAAAAGCGACTAGCATCGCAAGAAAGATATTCAGTTTCATGCTATCTCCGGATTCGGAAAGAACCATAGTAGCCATACTATGTTTCCTCCCTGTGTTTGTTCTAGAACAGCCACCGTTCGTGGCTACTGTTATGCAAGCTGCAAACGAGACAGCCCACAGTAACCACCACGAATTGCGATGGCAGAACAGGAAATATACCATTATACTCCCTATTCCGCCAGCACATTGACATTTATTATCCAAGCGTATAAACTGAATTTATGAACCAAGATAATACACAAACTACAAACTTCCAACCTATTTTTGACTACATTGACCAGAGTACGCTAACGCTTAAAGAAGATTTAACCAAACATATAGATGAAAAGTTAAGTAATGAGCTAGGTCTAGTTAAAACTGCAATGGACACTTTAATTGCTGAAACTCGGAAATACCACCAGGAAATGGAAAGTATTCGCCATCAATTCCTTCTCCTTAAAGACTGGGCAGTTAGTGTATCTGCGAAAACTGGAATTCCATTGCCGTTCTAGCTACTTACACATGACCCCTGCATTCATCTTTATGACGAATGCAGGGGTCATTTTGTTTTTGCTAAATTTTACTGGATTTTTGTCAACTTCCCAAATACTACCATGGCTATTATAGGGCTAGCGTCGCCCCTCCAACGGCCGGAGGCCTTATGGAGCCTCCCCTCTCGCGCCGTTGGCGCTATAAGGAGCCTATTGAATCTTTGTTAACTTGCCGAATACTACCATTCTTTTAGCAGTTCCACCAATTGGCCAACAAGTGGAGAGTGCTGCGCGGCTGTAGGCTAAGTTTTCGAACTGGACTTGGTCGTCTGGTTTGTACTCTTTTTTGTCTTCTACCACATAGGTCAACCTTACTTTCTTACCTTTCATGGTGGTAACGGTTATGTAGAAGGTATTGTATTTCTGCAGGCTGTCTATATTTTCAAATATCTTGCGGTATGGACTTGTGTCCCAGACGTATCCGCTCGAGTGGCCAGTGACGTACGCAGTGCCTATGTCACCGGGCAGTGCGCTTCGCGCCATTTTTACCACACCTCGCTTCAAGTCTTCATCCAAGCTTGCGTCAGAGTGAGCAAAGATTATCGGGGTCTTTAACTTCAAGGTCGGAACTTCAAGCTCTCCAGCAATATTTAAGTTTATGTCTAAATGGTTGTAATCTGTTCCAACCGGCACTGCATCCTTCGGTACAATTCGTTTGGTAGCTGGTAATGGTGCCACCGCTTTCTGCACCGTAGGTTTTTTTGCCGTAGCTTTGGTTTTCATCGCTGACGTAGCAGTAGGTTTTGCGGTGTTAGTTCGCGAAATAGTATTTCGGGTCGTGGATTGCCTCACCTGCACTGTCTGCGCTACTGGTTTAGGCAATGCGGCTGCTGGTGTTTGGACTACTGCAGCTGTGTTACGAGCGGTTACAGCTGAAGCTGCCTGAACAGTATTAAGTTCATACCCTCGCAGTGGCAACTGTTTAGTATTTGACCTTGGAGCAGCAGGGCTTCCTGTAGCACGGTTCAGTGCTACCTCAAGGTCTATATATGCGTCTATCATTTTCTTTTCAGAGTCTGTCAGCGGAAGGTTGTTGAGCGGGTTAAACCCAGCAACTAATGTCTGAGTGTCAGACCTTCCAAGGCCAAGCGTGTCAAAACTCTTTGGGGAAAGACCAAGCAAGTATTTTTGAAAATTTGTAAGTCCATTTCCAGACAGGTCAGCATCAGCGTCAATTATCTTCGGGTCGTTTACTTCAAAGTAGTAGCTTCGTATCCAAGCAACATAGTCAGCACCATACTGGGTTTTCAGTGTATTTAATGCTTGCTGTTTGCGCAGACTTTCTGACTGAGTTTGTGTCTTAAACCAGTTTCGGGTCAAAGCTGTAAAAGAGAAGTCGGTAAAGAAAAGGTAATACAAAGCTGCGCCAATACAAAACAATGCCACGTATGGAGCTACTGCCTTAACAGCTCCTTTCGCCGAAAAACCCGACCCGCTTGCATGGCCCGGTGCTGGAGA
>DASPKA010000087.1:0-5195 GCA_035628335.1 Patescibacteria group bacterium
CTTTTTGGAAATTCAACACCAGTTCGCGCATAGTGTTGAACATACTTTATTGAAGTTTTCTATTCCAAAAGAAAACAAGATCTCCATGCTTGCTATTGAGAGTATTTTTGCACAAATGCATGCCGTACATACCGGGTTGAATTTTACTCAACGATTTATTGAAGGCAAGTTTCAACTTACCTATCATTTGGAGATAGTTTCATTTGGCGGCAAAGTATCGTTACTTATGCGTATTCCTAAGAAGACTGAAGGCTTAGTTAAGGCAGCGTTTTATGCCCAGTACCCAGAGTGTGAGATACAGGAGGTTGAGGACTACATGAAGAATGTCCACTTTGACCCCTATGACCCAAACTGCCCCATAGACATTTTTGGGTTTGAGTGGAATTTGGTAAAACCACAGTATGGCCCTATTAAGACTTACAAGGATTTTGAAAGCCCTGCATCTGAGCAGAAAATTATTGACCCACTGCAGAGTCTCTGGGAGTCTCTTTCACAAATAAAACCACACGAGTTTTATGGTATACAAATTTCCATTCAACCATTAGCAGACTCGGAGTGGCAAGACAAGGCAGCTGCGTATGTGCAGCAATTGTTAGGTAACGAAGTTCATGCGGCTGGTAGTTTACTTTCTGCAATCATGGCTCCTGTCTATAAACTTGCATTATTTGATGTGAAGTCGCTACTCAAGGCGCCGGCACATGATGATCATGGGGAAGAAAAACCTAAAGAGAAAACTTTCTTAAACCTCTCTGAAGTAGAAAAGGAGCAAATAACCTTAGTACAGCGAAAGGCTGGAAAGCCGGGTTATAAGACCAAAATGCGTCATCTCTACATTGCTCCCAAAGACAAAATGGACGGCAATGTGAAAATGGTAATCATAGGGTCAATCCGTGGTTTGGGCTCTATAAATCACAACCAATTTAAGCCAGATGTAACTAGAACCTGGACAGCTAAAGACTACATAATTTCACCAGTCTTGGAAAAACCATATTTAGACTCTATAATTAAAGAGCGTAAGAAATGGTTCTTTGCAGGCTATAAAGGCAGAGATAACCATATTGGCCTTCCCCAGGTAATTCTGAATGTTGAAGAGATAGCTACCCTCTATCACTTCCCACTCACCCCAAGCCTCGAAGGCATGACCCCAGCCCCAGTAGAGAGGATTGAGAGCAAGAAAGTGGCACCTCCCGCTAATTTGCCCATTTAATATATGAACGAAGACAAAGACATTACCTATTTTGCCAAAGCTAACTATCGCAATACGATGACGCCTTTTGGTATACGTACAGACGATCGTCGACGGCATATGTATGTCATAGGTAAAACTGGTATGGGAAAAACGACACTGCTTGAGAACATGTGTATTCAGGACATTCAAAACGGCAGAGGTGTGTGCTTTATAGACCCGCATGGTGACAGTTTGCAGAAAATCCTGAACTGTATTCCAACGAGTCGCATAAATGATGTCATCTACTTTAATCCCGCTGATTTGGAGTACCCTATAGCCTTTAACATACTTGAGGCAGTGGAGGGAAAATACAAGCACCTTGTGGCTTCTGGCCTTATGGGCGTGTTTACTAAAATTTGGGCAAATATGTGGTCAGCCCGAATGGAATACATTTTAAATAACACCATACTTGCGCTGCTAGATAGTCCGGGAAACACCATGCTGGGTATAACCCGTATGTACGTAGACAAGAAGTACCGTAAGCGAATTATAGACAATGTCAAAGACCCTATTGTTCGTGCGTTTTGGGTTGAGGAATATGCAAACTATAACGATAAATATCGAACAGAAGCTATTGCGCCTATCCAGAACAAAGTTGGGCAATTTTTGTCATCTGCAATCATTCGCAACATTGTAGGCCAACCAAAGAGTACATTAGATTTGCGTGATATAATGGATGACAAGAAAATTTTGTTCATGGACTTGTCCAAGGGGAAAGTAGGCGAGGACAACTCTGCGCTCCTTGGTGCTATGGTAATTACTAAGTTACAGCTGGCCGCACTTTCTCGTGTAGACGTGCCGGAGCAAGAACGCAAAGACTACTACTTGTATGTGGACGAGTTTCAAAACTTTGCAACAGACAGTTTTGCAACTATTTTGTCCGAGGCGCGTAAATACCGTTTGAATTTAATTATTGGTCATCAGTACATAGGACAGCTTACACCTGACAAGAACAACACCAAAATCCGCGACGCTGTATTTGGCAACGTCGGTACGATGGTTATTTTTAGGATCGGCGCGGCTGACGCAGAGTACTTGGAAACGGAGTTTGCTCCATACTTTCTGCCAGGAGATATGGTAAATCTGCCGAAAGCAAATATAATTTTAAAACTAATGATTAATGGTGTTACGAGCGAAGGATTTTCGGCAGTTACTTTGCCTCCAATAGATAAGGACTATTTTACTGGAAATGCAGAAAAGGTTATTAAAGTTTCCAGAGAACGGTATGCCAACCACTATTTAGCGGTAGAAGAGAAGATATCCCGGTGGATGGGAGCAGACTTTATGGCAGGTCAGGCAGCCATGATGTCGTCGACAGAAGACGAAGAAGAAAGTGAAGCCCCCCGTGCAGTTGGGCCAGCACGACCGTCCCCGACTCCAGTGATGCGCGCTTTGCCAAGACAGACGCAGATACAAGCACAAAAACCGGTTGTAAATGAGGACCTGTACCGGGAAAAACTCAAATCACTACGTGATGTGGAATATGACACTTCACTTCTTCAGCCAGAGGGCGAAGAGGATGAAGTTAACTCCCTTGCTGACGAAGTAGTTCATAACGAAAATGATGATGCACCTACTATAGTCGAACATGTGCAAGAGGTCCCACAGACTATAGAACCTATGGAACAAAATACACCTGATGTTCCGGTTGAAGAAGCTAGGCCTAAGAGAGAAAAAGCACCCCGGACAGAAGCGCTTAATGTGGAGTTTGGACATGGGTTTTTAGCGACGGGTGATCGACAATTAACTAAACGATACTTAGAGAACAGCCAGCGTTTTGCCACGCCTCGACCGCCTCGTCGTAACCTTGACCGTGACCGTTCACGTCCTCCACGCAGGGGAGGAGGTAGGCCTGCATCATACCAGAAGCCTAAACCCCTCTCAAAACACCAACCTAAGCCTAAAAATTCAAATCCTGTCTGGGAACTTGCAGGTAAATTACAACAAGAAAAGATTCAGGCTTCTCCCCCATCAGAAATCTCATCATCAAGGCAAGAAACTCCCCCACAAGATAACGTTATAAAGCTAGGTGAAGTGATGAAGTTTTAGCTGAATTCAATACAGGGACATAAAAAAATCCCAATTTTAGGTTGGGATTTTTTTATTTAAATATGTTTTTTTATCTCATCTTCTATGGTTGACTTTGGTGCGGCCCCTACTATTTCCCCTGCAATTTTTCCATCTTTAAAGATTTTTAGAGTAGGGATGCTCATTATGGAGTATTTCATACTGACTTCCTGCTCGTCGTCGACATTTAGCTTTCCAATTTTTAACTTTCCCTCATAGGTATGTGACAGTTCTTCTAAAACAGGAGCAATTGCCTTACACGGTCCGCACCAGACTGCCCAAAAATCTACCAAAACTGGTACAGGTGAGTTAAGGACTTCTTGATCAAAATTGTCTTTTGTGAGTTTAATTTCCATAAAATAGCGTAAAGCGTAAAGCGTAAAGCGGATAAAAAACCCACAATCTGCTACGCTATATTAAAGTTTAAGCTTATTCATAGTACCTCTTAATTTTTAAGCTGTCAATCTGAGATTTTATTGTTTCTTACTTTAGGCTCTACGCTTTATGCTATCTTTTGCTATACTATATATAATGGAATTAGCCAAATATTTACCCTCAAAACCCTTGATGGTTGCTTGTGTTATTTTATTGTTGCTCACGTGGTTGGGGCTATTTGGCTATTATATATACCAAAAGAACGTTGCTGTTACTTCAGCACCTCAGGTACTAGCAGCCCAGGAGACAGTTCTTTTGCGCGGCGATGCTGAGAAGGTGAACTTTCACTTGCCTTTGCCCAGAAGCGAGACCACTCCTAAGCTTGGTGCAGAAAGTTACCTGGCGGTTGATTTAAACACCGGCATGACCCTTACAGAAAAAAATACAGATACAAAACTACAAGTTGCTTCTTTAACCAAAATGATGACTGTGTACGTAGGGCTTCAGCATCTAGGAGGTAACGATGATCTGGTTATGGCTGGTAATACCTCTTATACAAATCCCATTGTAGGCTTCCGTACTGGTCAAAAAGTAAAGCTCTCTGACTTGGTTGAATCAATCATGGTATGTTCGGCCAACGACGCGGCTATAGAACTGGCACGTGCGGTAAGTATAAAAACAGGCAAACCATTTTCTGACTTAATGAACGAATCAGCTTATGACTTAGGTATGACTGATAGCCATTTTGACAACCCAAATGGGTTTGACAGTCCGCAAAACTATACAACTGCCAAGGACTTGAAAGTACTTGCGTCAAGGTTGTATGCAGAAGGTTTAGTTTCACTTTATGGCCGCCAAAACACAGCGGTCTTCGGCACAAAAGCACTGTCATGCGAGGCAACCAACGGCTTGCTAGCCATTGACACAGATATTATGGCGCTTAAAACTGGATCAACTGAGCTTGCAAAGCAAGCAATGATAACAGTTATAGAAAACAAAGGCCACCCTATTTTACTCATGGTTCTTAAAAGCCCTGACAGAGACCAAGATATGAAAAAGCTAAAAGAACACATACTTACTAACTGGGAATGGAAATAATTTTAGTCGAAAGTAGTAAGTCGTAAGCAAGACAATATTGCCGAAGACTGCCGACTTACAACTTACGACTTACAACTTACATTGTCACCTGACTTAATCAAAATCTTCACGCTTGCAACAGTTTCGTTTTCTGTTGCCATGCTTTCGACACCGTTGCTGACCCATTTTTTGTACAAGTATAAGCTCGGCAAGCAGATCCGCAACGATGGCTCGACACCTATTTTTTCTAAACTCCACGCCGGCAAAGCCGGCACTCCGACCATGGGAGGGATTTTGGTCTGGGCCACGACGTGTGTTGTTGCAGGCACCTTTTGGTTTTTAGACAGAGTGCTCGACTTAGAAAGCTTCCGGTTATTTAACTTTATTACTCGTCGTGAGACTTTGCTTCCACTCGGGGCGCTGCTTGGAGCATCATTCGTAGGGCTGT
>DASPKA010000088.1:0-2237 GCA_035628335.1 Patescibacteria group bacterium
AAATACTTCATACTTTACCCCGAGCTCTGTAGGAGCCTCATACTGTGTCATATGCGCTAGGATATTCGTCAAAGAAACCTCAAAACCAAACGACCTCATATTTTTTCCGCCAAGCACGCGTAGGTACTCGTCATGGTACCCACCTGAACACAAGACAGTGCGCGTGGGGGATTCGCGAATTACAAACGTGGTGCGTCCTACTCCTTCTGGAGCTATGTATAAGTGGTTTAGCTGGTAAGGAATGCTTAATTCATCCAAAGCTTCTAAAGTAGAAGTAAAACTCTTATTTGTCGCTTCATCTAAAAAGTCAAAAATCACCGGTGCATCTGCTACTACCGCCTGACACTCGTAGTTTTGGCAACGCAAAACTTCCAGTGCGTTCTTGCTCCATAGACTCACACAGTTATTGCACAAGTCAAACCTGCGACTACCCAAAAAATCTTTTAACTGCGCAGCGTACGCTGTTTGACAGTGTGTATCACCCAAATTGTTCACTTCTAAACTTAGATTCTGAAAGCCCAAATCCTGGAGAAAATACCAAAAACCGGAAAGAAGGAGAACCTCGGCCATGTGGTTGAAAGAGCCAAAAATTTCAGCAACAAAATGAAAGTCCGGTACTACTCTTCCCTTTGCGTCTTTAGTGTACACATGCCCCACCGTTGCCCACTTTGAAAACACATGCCCTTCTTGTGGCTTACGTTCTATAAACGCACGGAATAAAGAAGCTCGTAACTCAGGCCGTAAAACATAGGACTTTCCCCCGTTCTGTACCTCACTCAAAGCTGCCAGCTCTTGCGGCGCTGTTTCATACACGCGCTCATACATTTCTGCGTGTTCCAACTCTGAAGTATGCACACTATGCAAACCATAGGTGCGGATATATGAATTTAGTTTTATTTCAAGCAAGCGAGACCTATCATCTGTGTCGAAGATCCAGTCAGCAAGCCCCTTACCCTGCAGCGGCTTCTTTGGCTGCAAGACTTCCCTTTCAACTTTCTTGTGACGACCCATGTATAGTCAATAAAGTCGAAAGTCTGTAAAGTCTGTAAAGTCCTATAATTTGTATTGCTACTTTATGGACTTTATGGACTTTATGGACTTTTGACTATGCTGTTACTGTAAATCCGGAGTTGTGATCACTCCAAACTGCCGCGGCGGCAGTATGCGAACCCAGACTTTACCAACAATATCCGCTCTTGGAAGCATCCCCCATGCTCGTGAGTCAGAACTGTTCCCCCTATTATCACCTAGTACGAAAAATTCACCCTCCCCCACAGTCTGTAAGACTTGACTACCTTCAGTAAATAAATTTGGGTCTAGGTACGGTTCTTCCAGAATCACGCCATTTGGGTGTTCAGTGTTATAGATAACCACTTTACCGCCTTCAAACCTTACCTTCTCCCCAGGCAATGCTATAACACGTTTTATATAATACTCGTTTGGGTGCTTAGGGTAGCGCAGCACCAAAGCATCACCCCTTCTCACCTCTGAAAAACGGTACGTGAGTTTTTCTATAATGAGGTACTCGCGGTCATGGAAGTTAGGCACCATGGAGGATCCGGAAACTATAAAGGGCTCTGCTATGAAGGGACGAATAATACCGAAAACTAAAATCATAGCACTGCCTATAATCTTAACAAGGTCCCAGATATATGCGCCTACAGAGGGCTCTGGGCTATGAGCCTGTAAAGGTGGTGGCGTGCCTGGATAGTTGCTGTGAAATTCCATGAATTTTGTTTTGTAAATTTAGAAAATAAAAAATTTTGTCGAATAAATGGTGGGCAGTACAGGACTTGAACCTGTGACCCCTGCAATGTGAATGCAATGCGACTATATATAGCACCAACTGCGTAAACTTGCGGCGCACGCATATGTCGGCAAAGCCGCCAAATGCTTCCTAAAGATACGACACTGCGTGGTGGTCGTATCTGGACTCGAACCAGAGGCCTCACCGATGTGAACGGTGCGCTCTAACCAACTGAGCTATACGACCGTAATATGTTCATATTAACGGAAAAGACGGAGCAATGCAAACAAGCTTTCTAAAAATTGTTATAATATAGTCAGGAATTGATTAATATGCCAAAATACAGTATAGTTTACTAGATTATTTAATCCTTTTGTAATGTCCAAAAGCCCCAGGGTTTCAGTCCACTCAGGTAAGAGTGCGTATAAAATCCAAAAGCAAACTCCTCAGAGGCCGACTACAAAAACTCCAAGGAAACACTTCTCCTGGA
>DASPKA010000089.1:0-17740 GCA_035628335.1 Patescibacteria group bacterium
CTGTTGCTGGAGGGTGTGCCCACTCTAACACTGCCTTGGTTCGAGCGTACATATCCATTCTTTTCAGCAAACACGCGGTAGAAGCCTGCAGGAAGCGATACTTGGAACTTACCGCTACCGTCAGTGGTTGCAGATTTTGCTCCGGCTAGTATAGTTGCGCCTGACAGGGTTTTCCAGGAGCTGTCTTCAAAGTACTCTACGGTACCAGTGATAGCCTGTGAGTTCTCTAAGGTCTCCGCATCTAGTTTTATGCGGGTAGGTAGCCAGGTGTAGTCTCCGTAGTACCAGATAACTGAATCGTTCTCTTTTATAAGATAGTCCCGTGCTCCAACATCTGCTGAAACACCATTCACAAAGTACAGCCAGCCTATGAGTCCAGCAGCTTCGTCATTGTTTACTTTTTTTAAGTATGGACCATATGCAGTGTCAGCAATCGTGTAAGAGAAACCACATTGATTCTTTGCATTCTTTACAACGTCGAGCGCTGTGACCGCGTACACAAAACCTTGGCAGACAATTTCGTCTTTACCCTCAATTCTAAATTCAGTTTTTGGGCCCGCAGGTTTTTGATATACAGCTAGTGGAAGTGTTTTACCGCTGAGTGCAATAATTGCATATGCAGTAGTGGTAGGAGTAAATGCATCTTCAGCGCCACCTGCTTGGTATGTAAAGTAACCGCTACCTGTTTGTGTGGTATTTAAAAAATCAGCGCCACTCTTTCCGTTTTTTGTTATTGCTGAATTTTGAATTCCTGCGGAAGTTAGAGCCCACAATACCCAAGCGGTTGAAGAGCTATCAGAGCTAGTACCAAATGAAGAAGTTGGGTCGTAAGTGAAACCTCCATCAGTATTTTGTGACGTTTTTAGATAGTCGACCGCACGGTTTATAACGTCATTATTTTTCTCTACCCCAGCAGCAATAAGCGCACAGATAGCAGCAGAAGTCATGTTTGTGTCAGAGCTGCCTCCTGGCTGAAATCCCCATCCGCCATTGCTGTTCTGTTTGCTTAGAAGATACTGCTTCTGTGAAACCACTAGGCTGCTAATAAGAGGTTCGCCTGCAGCAATAAGGGCAAGCAGGCCAAAGATGTCGTCATTTAAGCTTGCCGTGTCTCCTATCTGTCCTCCAGATGCTTTGTTTTTTAAGTTCGCCACAAGGTCAATGGAAGAGAAGGTGCGAGGGTCATTTCCACTCGCTGCTATGGCTAAAATTGGCGCTGCAAGTTCTATAGCAGAACCTCCAGGAATGCTTTTTAGGTGGTTTAAGTTTGGCGTTTTGCCTAACGCAATTAACCCCATCGTAGTCCATGCGCTCTGTGACTTGCTTTCTAGGTAGGCCCCAGCATTTGCTGCACTGTAAGCTGCGAATGCTTGAAGTGGAGCGCTCATTAACAGGCTTATTAAAACCCCTATACCAATTGTCTTTCTCATTTTTTTCCTTTCAAAATCCCGCCTCCAACAGGAGGCGGGTAGGGTTTTTGTAGAAAAATGCCTACTCCAACCTCTATGCTCGTAGAGAGGAATTCCAGTATAGTCGCTTAGTAACCTGACTTATTCCCTATTGGGACATCACAGTTGCGGCACAGCGTCGGCATTTCACCGAACTTCCCTAAGTGACTATATTAATTAAGATGTAAATATAGTATATACCGTCAAATAAAAAAAGCAAGCTTCGTAGCACTTTAGCTTGTATATGCAAAACTAAACGCTAATACATAGATTAATGTTTGTTTCTCCTGTATAATAATTTATATGGTGTTATATCAAAAATACAGACCAAAACACTTTTCAGAAGTAGTGGGGCAACAGCATGTTGTTTTGGCTCTGGGTAATAGCTTGGAGAAAAAGTCTACTGCTCACGCGTATTTGTTTTGTGGGGGTAGAGGCTTGGGCAAAACCTCAATTGCTCGGATTTTTGCAAAAGCATTGAATTGTGAAAATTTGCAAAACGGTCAGTCATGCGGAGCGTGCGTTCCATGCGTGCAATTTGAGTCAGGAGCTTTGAGTCTTATAGAAATAAACGCTGCAGACAATCGCAGAATTGAAGATGTTCGGGCAATAAACGAGAACGTAAAATTCGCCCCAGCAGTTGGACGTTACAAGATCTACCTGGTAGATGAAGTCCATATGTTTACTACCGAGGCTTTTAATGCATTACTCAAAACCTTAGAAGAACCACCAGCGCACGCAGTTTTTATACTCGCAACAACTGATGTGCATAAAGTGCCTGCAACTATTATTTCCCGCACCCAACGGTTTGACTTTAAACCACCCACAGACGAAGAGTTTTTAAAACACATGCGTGCCATCGCTCAGGCAGAAGGCTACGAACTAAGTGACGAAGTTCTACAGGCTATTTACCAAGCGGCAAATGGCGGAATTCGCGACGCGTTGAGCTTGCTAGACCAAGTCGCAACACTTGGAAAGGACCCAACACTTGTTGACGTATATACTCTGCTTGGGGTAGTTGCTCGTGAGACCACTCGTAAGCTCATAACTGCAGTAGCGAGTGGGGACGCTGAAGCTGTAGCTGTGTTCTTTGAAAAGCTTGGTGAGGAGTCTGTTAATTACAAGCAACTCCATAAGTCGATTCTTAATTTGCTTCGGGAAGTTTTAGTAGGGAAAGAAACAATTCCCGGTCTTACGCTTAACGGCGCCATTAACTTGTCCCGTTTGTACTTACGTGGAGCAAAAGAAACCACAGCGGTGGATGATTTGTCTTTGCTAATGGCATCACTTGAGGGCGCTGCTTTATTTCAAAAAAAAACTGAACCTGTTTCTGTAATGCTTTCAAATCCCGAGCAAGTACAGGCTCCCAAGTTTGCCGACCAAGTCCCCGATGCTACTGTGCCTGTTAACACATCTATTACGTATGAGTCTGTAAATCTGCTTTGGCCGCAAGTTGTGGACAAGGTTAAGCAATTGAATGGTCAGTTAGGTACTCAGCTCAGAGGAGCTGAGATAAAGGAAGTGAATGCAGGTCGTGTTGTCCTGTTTGTTAAATATCTTTTTCACAAAGAAATCTTAGAATCAAATAAAAATAAACCGCTTATCCTCGGAGCTCTTGAAGGTGTTCTAGGTACAGGCCTTACGTTTGCCTGTGAAGTAGACAGAAGAAAACAAGGGACCGATCAGTACGCCTCAGCCCTTCAGGTGTTCGGTGGGGAGATTATTCAATAGCTATGTCAAATTCAGACCCCTCATTGTTTAAGATGTCATTTACCAGGTTTTTGGGACTTGGGTTTTTATATGTCGTTTTAGTATGCATCGGAAAGTTATTTGTAGTGCAGTTTCTTGGTACAGGCTCCTCAAACGTATGGTGGATGTTTGTGCTCTACATTTCCTTGATAGCAGTTGCTCTGATTCGTAGGTTAGGAGTTATTAATTTTCTTGAGTCATTTTTAACTATTGGGACATGGACCTTCTTCTCGCTTACCGGTGATGTTGTTGTCTCTGCCAATCTGGCTGGTCTTGTAATATACAAAACTTGGTATTTTTGGTTAGGGTATTTGGTCGCAGCTGTCTGCATGTTGCTCCTGCATAAAAAACAACATGTACTTGGTAAAAAACTCCGCAAAGCTCATGGTGCCCATCATTAAGGCAGGAATATGGAATTATGAATTTTGAATTATGAAAAAAATTGAAGTTGTAATAATTTATACATTCGTATATAATACATATACGAATGTTTTTTATTCATAATTCAAAATTCTCAATTCAGAATTCATGTCTTCTATTATAGCTCATCTTGATATGAATAGTTTTTTTGCTTCATGCGAGCAGCAGGCTAATCCTCAGCTTAGGAGCAAGCCGGTTGGAGTGTGCGAGCACTTGGGCGGGATTATTATTGCTCCGAGCATAGAAGCAAAACGGTTTGGCATAAAAACGGCCATGCCGGTTTGGGATGCGCGCAAGCTCTGTCCAGGTATTCAGCTTACACGGGTGAACGCACAGTTATATATAGACATATCGCGCAAGTTTTTTAAACTACTCCGTGACTACTCAAACAACGTGGAGGAGTACAGCATAGACGAAGGATTCGTAGATCTCACTTCAGTAGCACGCGTGAGAAAAAAGTTTAAGCCCTTGGACGCTTTTATGGAAGCAGCTGCTGTGGTACTTGAGATCAAGCAGCGAATGAAGCGCGAAGTTGGCGACTATATGCGCTGTTCAGTCGGTATTTCATATAACCGACTGCTCGCTAAAGTGGCAGGGGAAATGGTAAAGCCAGATGGTCTAACTATTTTGCGCCCAGGTGAAGAGGATGCTGTGTATAACACGCATAAACTTACTGACATTCCAGGCATTGCCCATCGTTTAAAAAAACGCTTGACAGTGTTTGGTGTTCGCACCCTCCGTGACCTTAAGTCAGTACCCCGGAGTCACTTGGTCTCTGTGTACGGCTTGCCGGGTTTACATATTTACAATTTGGGGCACCTGCAGGATGACGCTTGTCTTCCTGCCAGTGAAATGCCAAAGTCCGTAGGACATGTGTACTCTGTGCCGAAAGACGGCAGGACAGCAGGTAACTTAAGTGCGCTCATCATGAAGCTATCAGAAAGACTGGGAAGCCGTCTGCACCATAAGCAGGTAGATGGCCAGGGTGTGTTCTTGCACGTGCATGACATGGAGGAAAACTGCTACAAACACGCCGCTAAGTCAGCTGAGCGGGTATGGAGCGGGTGGGAAGTATACAAAGAAGCAATTGCTATTTGCCGGGCAAAGTTTCCTAAGGTATTGGAGCCGGGGTTTGTAGCTCGCAGAGTTGGGGTTACGGTATTCGGCACTGCTCCCCATGTTACCCAGCTTTCCTTATTTCCTAAATCTCAAGCCAGAAAAGACTTACAGGCAGCCGTGCAAAAAGTCTCATCTAAACACGGTCGCGGCGCTCTGACATTTGCAACCACCAAAGCCGCTGCTTACGAGTTCCGCGACAGCGTAGGCTTCCGCCGCAAGCTAAACAGCTTTGAATAGTAGGGAGTATAGTGTATACTGCCCGGTAAGGAGGTGTTATGACATTTTTTTGGTTTGTTGTATCGGTACTGACCATTATTGCTTTTTTTGCGCTGTTGAGAGGGTTTGTGCAGAATCGGAAAAAGGCAATGGATGAAGAACGAGAATTTCAGGCTGAGCATATGCGAAAAGGAAGACTACGTTATTACATCTTAGGGTTGATTCCAAAGGATGAGCCGAGAGATGAGTCGAGTATTCTTTCCGCAGCAAAGGCTAGTGGAGACTTCATTAGTTTTCCAGATGTGCTCGAGTTGCTTGACGATTTGGTTGATAGTGCCCTACTGGAACGTGCTGGAGTTGCAGGGCAGTTTCAGTACCGCAGGAATGAGGAGGGTGTGTGATGCCTACACCAGCAGTTATTTCCGTGGTGGTACTCGCAGTATTCGCAATAGTGCTTATCACGCTTATGCTGATAGGTATTTCTATTCGAGACCGTGAGATGAGTAAATTGGATACCTTCGTATTCAATTTCATTTTACAGGCGAGCAGTGGAGGTAAGGCTGTGTTCGAAAATGAGGTGATCGCAGCCTGTATGAGTTACCCAAAAACAGCGGAAGAACAAATACAGGCAGCGGTGTGGTTGCACCGTTAAAATAAAAAACGCGGGATAGAACAATCTGTCCCGCTTTTGATTTTTTTATGTCTAGACATGACTTGGTTCAAGAGCATGGATAATGTATACTCCGGTGTAGGAGGTAGTATGAATTTCATTATGTTTGTTGTGCTCCCGCTTGTTGCTGTGGTTTTGGGTGTCGTGGTTGTAGCACACCTCATAACAGAGGCCCAGCGTAGGGCAGGACTTAGAAAGGAGATCCTCAAGCGCTTGTGTGATGAGCATTGGAGTTATGAGGTTGTCCTACTGCAAGAGTTGGCGATTCTGAATGAGTTCAAAAACTCAAAAGATGCACGTAGCTTGCTCTCTTGCATGTACAAGGAGGGAGTAATTCTGCGAATGGGAAACGAGGTTCGCAGCTACCGTAGACCTGAACCTGAAAGGAGGTAAATATGTGGAAGGTATTGCAAGAGGGTTGGCCGAAGGTGAATGGACTAAGCGATACCAACTTGCATAGCTGAGACATGGATCTCTAGATTAATTCAGCGCTTGGTTTCAGTATAGAAACCAGGCGCGTTTTGTTTTTTTGGCTAGCGTGATAAAATTACCTAACATGGATCTTTCAGTGTTAAACCTCATGCAAAAGCAAGCAGTAACCGCGGATGTGAAGCGTCCGGTTTTAGTTTTGGCTGGAGCTGGGTCTGGGAAAACTCGGGTTTTGACGTATCGTATAGCATGGCTTTTATCAGAAAAGCATTTTGCCCCGCAGGAGATTCTGGCGCTTACCTTTACCAACAAGGCGGCGCTTGAAATGAAGCAGCGGGTTCTTAACTTGCTTGGAAGCTCTCAGCTTCATGAACCTACACTCGGAACCTTTCACTCGGTCTGTGTGCGTATCTTGAGACGGGAGATTGGTGTTATGGGTTACCGAAATAACTTCATCATATATGACAGCGACGACTCAAATAAGGTTATCAAGCAAATTCACGAAGAATTGAAAATAGGCAAAGCCTTTTCTCCTGGTTTTTTCAAGGCTCAGATTTCCAGAGCCAAAAATCTCATGCAAACTCCAGACTCCCTTGATTTGCCATTGGATGGAAGATTACTTGAGCAGGTACGTGAGGTATACCTCAGGTATCAAAACTTTTTGCATCAAGAGTCAGCGGTTGATTTTGATGACCTGTTGTTGCTTACTATAAAAATTTTCCAAAGTTTTCCTAAAGTTTTGCAACGCTATAAGAAAAAATTCAAGTATATACTCGTTGACGAATACCAAGACACAAATCCAGCACAGTTTGAACTACTTAGGCTTTTGGTTACTAATGGAAATATTTTTGTTGTGGGAGATGATGCCCAGAGTATTTATGGTTTTAGAGGAAGTGATATTCGCAATATTTTAAACTTTGAGCAACAGTTTGCTAGCTGTTGTACTGTTCTTCTCGAGCAAAACTACAGGAGCACTGGACATATTCTTCGCACAGCAGGCTCTGTGATTCAACTCAGCCCAGAACAGAAGCCAAAGACGCTTTGGACTGAAAATGGTGACGGCAATAAGGTGACAGTATACGAAGCTGAAGACGAACGAGCAGAGGCTGAGTTTGTGGCTAAGAAAATTATTGCTTTCGCAACAGGGGCAGAAGATGTTGAAGAAATACAGGAAGAACCTGCGCAAAGTTATTCTATTTTAGATTTGTACTTAAAGAAGGCCAGGCGGCAGCAGAGTTCCTATGTGGGTACCCTACCTAAGCGTCACGAGACATTGCGGAAGTATGCTGTACTCTACCGCACACATGCTCAGTCTCGGGCACTGGAAGAAACATTTATTCGAGCTGCCATACCATATAAGCTCATAGGTGGTATACGCTTTTATGAGCGTAAAGAAGTAAAGGACTTTCTTGCATGGGTACGGCTTAGTATTCGCCTGCAAGACAGATTAGCGCTTGAGCGGGTAATAAACTACCCGGCACGCGGATTAGGTGATAAAGCCCAAGCTCTAATCCTTGACCAGTTGCTCATGTTTTCAGGTAACAAAGCTTCTCAGTTCCTAGAAGGACTTCCCACGTTCTTACCCCCAAAGCAAGCTGCTTCAGCACGAGGCTTTTTTGAATCCCTTGCACGTTTTCAGGACCTAAGCCCAGACATGAACTTGTGGAGCTTTATGAAGCAAGTGTATGCTGAAACTGGGTTTGAGAAACTGCTTAAGGATGGGACTGAAATGGGAGATGCGCGTGTGGAGAATGTGAAAGAGTTAATCGCTACTGCAAAGAAATATGACTCACTCTCATGGCACGAAGGAGCTGAACTTTTTATGGAGGAAGTAGCACTCCTTACAAACCAGGACGAAGCAGAAGTAGAAAGCGACTACGTCACCCTGCTTACTTTGCACTCAGCTAAGGGTCTGGAGTTTGACACAGTGTTTTTTGTTGGTTTAGAAGAAGGGCTCTTGCCGCACTCGCGAAGCCTGTTAGATCCGAGCGAGCTATCTGAGGAAGTCAGGCTTGCGTACGTAGGAATGACTCGTGCCCGTGAGCGACTCTACCTGGTTTATGCAAGACAAAGATTTGCCTATGGTGGATACCAAGCAAACTTACCTTCTAGGTTTTTAAAAGTCTTACCTTCAGACTCAGTTCACTTTGTCGGGGGATTAGGGTTGGTGAATTTAAATGATTCAGAAGTTACGTACGAAGCTTACGAATTTTAATTCCGCGTCATTCCCGCGAAGGCGGGAATCTTGCAGCTGTGACACTTTTAGCAATAGATTCCCGCCTTCGCGGGAATGACAGCTGAGGGTTGGATGAGAGGCAAGGAAAATAATGAAAAATTTAAACATCTTACAACAACTTAAGCACTATGGTATAACACCGAACAAAACATTCGGACAGAATTTTTTGTTGGATGAAGTAGTACTACATGAAATTGTAGAGGCCGCTGAGCTTACACCAAATGATTTAGTTATAGAGGTGGGGCCTGGTATTGGAAACCTAACACGACTGCTTTTGGAAAAAGCAGGGCATGTGATTTCTGTAGAAAAGGATACGAGCCTGACCTCTGTGCTCAGGGACATTAAACAAGATTTCCCTAACTACTATTTTGAACTTGGAGACGTGCTACATACAACTCCTCGTGGATTAGTGGAAAATGCTAGCGCTAAGAATAGAAGTTTCACAGGCGTTTCACCAGACTCATATAAAGTTGTTGCAAATATACCATACTACATTACTGGTAAGATCATTCGCCATTTTTTGGCCCAACACCCTCGCCCTAGCCTTATGGTCCTGCTCATGCAAAAGGAGGTTGCTGAGAACCTAACAGCGAATGAGGGTGACCTGAACATACTGGGTATCTCAGTACAATTGTATGGAAAAGTTGAATACGTTAAAAGAGTGCCGAGCGACAGCTTTTATCCGGTACCTAAAGTTGACAGTGCGATAGTAAAGATAGATTTGAGACAAAAAAGCCCATTTTTAATTAAAGACGAACGTCAGTTTTTTAGAGTCTTGAAAGCATGTTTTCTTGGAAAAAGGAAGCAAATACACAACACCTTAAAGAATAATCTAAAGCTAGACGAACTAACTGTGCAAGAACTTCTCTCTAATATAGAAATAGATCCAAAAACAAGGCCGCAACAACTCAGTATTCAAAAATGGATTGAGCTTAGTGAAGAAATTTCGCTCCTTGAACATAAAAAAAGATTCCCGCCTTCGCGGGAATGATTGGAGTGTTTCTATGCTTGAAGGAATTTTTTAATTGCAAATATTTTTTTTGAATGAAAAGTTATCACCAACTTTAATAGAATATTTTTCTGCAAATCCTGCCGGTACTTCTAAGATAAATTCTATGTCCATTGTGGGGCGAAAGATGGTCGGGGTGGGGGAGGTACCAGAAGGTTTTGGGATATCTCTGTCAATTTGTACAATTTTTTCTTTATCAATCCATATAGCGTCCAGATTATAGTTCATGTCTTTCATCCAAAACGTAGGACGTTTGTTGGACTCGTTTCTAAAGTCAAAAAGCATGCTTTCACCGCTGGTTTTACGCGATAAACCTTGTTCTCTTTCTGCTTGGGTAGCTCCGTATAAAGCGTCCACTGATGCATTTCCTACCGTAATGCGGACAGGAAAACTACACGGGGTTGGGTTGTTTGCAGTATGAGGGTCTCTCGCTAATTTTTTTGCAAAAAGGCCCGCGGTAATTACGAGTATAACTGCCAGTATGAGTAATATTTTTTTATACATATAAAGGTTTGGCCGAGCTAATCTCTCGGTACAAGTGCCATACCATTTTTTTGATCGTGGTACTTGAAAAAAGATTTTAGATATGCTATAATTATATTACCATGAGTTACAAGCTGTGCAAAATATCACAGCGAATGAAACAAAAAATAAAATTGCATAGAAAATGAAATTGCAGGATTCCAAAAACGAACCGGTCATTAGTCTTTCTCAAATCTACACTATTGCTGCTGTGTGTGTCTTTTTGTTAGTCTTAAGTTTTTTTAAGTACGGCTTACCAAGTTTTGAAAAACAAGTCGCGAGAGCTACCAGCCCTAACTCTCAAGTTAATTTTGACTCGTTAGTTACTGAGAAGGAAGCAGCGTATGAAGGAGGGGGTTTGGATAGCGGACTTGATGAGTTAGAAGGCCTGGACGCTGAGACCAATGCGCTCGTGGCAGGAGCAGAGACCGGTCCACTTGCAGAGATGCCGGAGTTTGACGAGCTTGCTTCTAAAGACCAGGTAGCCATGATAAAAGTAAAAGTTATAGAGGACATATCTCGCGAAGCTGTTACCCGATACTTTGAAGAGCTTGAAGCTGTAGAAGGAGTGAGCGGGTATTTCGAGCTGCTTGCAGCGCTTTCTGCTTCCTCAACTGCTTCTCAACAGAAGTACGATGAGTTGACTGCGAGGCTGATAAAATCTGTTTCCGCAATTGAGGTACCCAAGTCCATAGCTGCATATCACAGAATTCGACTGCTATTTTACCAATCGCTCTCTGAGCTGGGACCTATGCTAGCAAATCAAAATGCTGATGGTGTTGCAGAGAGAGCGACGATTTTGTTTTCGGTAAATGACAAGATGGAAGCGCTGAGGTCTCAGATATTTGACTTTTATAGTATTCAATAAGATGAAATTTTTCAAGAGAATACAAAAACCCATAGCCGGACTCGTGTTGGCCTCAACATTTCTTTTAGCTGCGCCGAGACCAGCTCAGGCCATACCTGCAACAGTGACAAACTTTTTTGCCAATATTTGGGCAAAGGTTCAGACTATACTGCAAGGGACAGGTAACGCCTCGGCAGCTATTACTGCATCACAGACGACTTTGCAGAACGTGCGCACTGTGGTTGATAAAGCAACTGCGGAAGCAGCAGGTGCAGGAATTGAAGCCGCAATTACCGCTTGCGATGAGTCATTTGATGGGCTGGAACTACTAAATATCCTGAGGGATTTTGTTGGTCAAGGTTTTAGCGCGATTGCAGGTTCTGGCTTAGAAGCGGCAACGCTAGCAATTCAGACAAATATAGTTAGGATGCAGAAGGTTTGTTATACACGAGTACAGCTCTTTACTAGGCTGCTACCTAACCCTGTTGGACTTGAAATTTGGGAGGTTAAACGTGCCTCTATCATGAACGAACTCTCTCAGAGAATAACAAACGCTAAAGCTAGAGCTGACAAACTCGGCGCTGACCAGAGATTTTCTGTTAAAGAAATGCTGAAGGCAATAATGCTTGGTATTTTATATAATCTTACACAAAAATATGCGGCGCAGTTCGTAAACCAGCTTGTTGCGAGATATAAGATAAATAACTTTTTAAATTACGCCAGTTTGTTGGGGTCACAGATTTATGCGATGGACTATATTAGAACGAATGTTAAGGACGACCCTCTTAAACAGGCTGCTATGCGCTTTATGCTCATTGGCGGAGAAAAGAGCAATAACAAGTACTTAAAAAATGCAGCCACACTTATAGATGCTGCGGTGCGAAAAGACACGGGCTTTGACCCAACATCTCTGCTGCCCGAGGATAACCAGTTTTACTCAAAAATTTCACGCTTGTATAAAAATCAATTCTCTCCAAGAATCAGTATTTTTGGCCAGGTTCAGGACGCAAAGGCAGTAGGGCTTGCAGCTGCCAACAATGAAATAACGACAGGAAACGGGTTTATGGCAGCAAGGACGTGCGGTCAGACTTTGGCTACACAAAAAGAACTCGACAGACAAATGGATGACTTGGCAGACAAGACTGCAGCAATACTGGAAGCAAAATACGACTTGCGAGAGCAGCGAGACAAGGTGAGGGCTACGCCATGGAATGGTGTATTTGAGGATTTACAGGCTCAGGAAGAAGAATTAATGCGATTAGATGCAGAAATAAAGAAAGCAGACGACGCATATTCCAACATCTCTAAGGAAACGTTGCCTAAAGTTTCCAAAGCAGGTCACTTTGTTCAAAAAGTCTGCGAATCGATTGATAAGCCTTCTAACTTCGTGGAAAGCTCGATTAACTCCTTGATGGATACGTACATTAAGAAGGGGGTTAATTACGATGATAAAAATTTGCCATTATGGGCTAAAAATCTTGCTGGTCACATCAGTGGTATTGCTACTAAGTTCATTACAGACGGTATAAAAGGCAAGAACGTGGCAACTGATTTCGACCTTGGGCTAAACGACTTTTCTTCAGACACCCCAATCCCTAACTTAAAGCCTGTGCTGAGTCCTACTGTAGAGTTCCGCCCTGAAAACCTTATTACTATTGAGTGGGATAACGGAGAAAACCAAAACAATACCAAGCGTCTTGTTCAACTGAGATCAGGTGAGGTTATAGACAGAAATAAGCATCTCGCTATTATGACCATTAGCTACCCTCCCACCGGTAGCTTTGGTGACTTGGGTAAAGTTGAGTTTATAGACAACACTACCAAACAGCCAATTCCGGGCATTTCACCGTTTATACCACGGGACGACCAAAAACAAGATTTATATAGAATAGAGTTTGGGCCATTTGCTGACAGAGCCACCTTTGAGTTTACAGTACTTGTATACGGTAAGCGGGACAACAAAATAGATGACAAGCCATCTATTGCCCCTAAGGTATTTAAGATAGTCATACTGAGCCCCGACGAGTTCAGTGGAGATGTGCTTGGCGCTAGCACAAGCAGACAAGAGATTAAGCTTCGTGGAGAGGAGGTAGTATTTCAATGAACAAGAGAATTCTAATTGCAGGTGTTGGGTTGCTCGTAGTATTACTGCTAGGTGTTGGGTTGTTTGCATATTACAGCAAGCCATCAAACGAGACCACGCAGACAACACCAATCGAACCCGAAACCGGACTTCCGTCTGGAAGCTTGGGTGGTGAGCGCATTCCAGGACAAAGCCAAATTGACAATGAAGGGAATTTGGGTAACCCTGACGCTGAGGGTAGTGAAGGCGGAACAGGAACTGAAGGTGAAGAGTCTGGCGCACCGGTTGACCCGTCAGTTGGGTTACGAGGTGGCTCTGGAGCCACGAGCCTTCGAGATGATGAGTTTGGAACTTCGGGGGGTAACCAAGGAACTGGGGGTAGAGGCTCAGCTGGCACTAATAATCTAAGAACGCAAACGGGTGGTACGTACGTTGGAGGCACTTTTACAGGAGGAACGTTTTCTGCAGGCAGATACTCGGGGGGTACTGGAAGTGGAGGTATATATACTACTCCTAATGGTACACGCTATACTGGGGGTATTTATACCGGTGGCACTGGAACAGGTGGTACCTACACTGGAGGTGCTGGGGGCGGAAGGTATACTGGCGGAACGTTTACTGGCGGTACCTACACTGGAGGCTCCCTTGAGCAACCGGGTAGTAATACCAACAATAACGGTAATAATAACAACGCTACCAATAATAACGTTAACAATAATAATGTTAATAATAACGGTAATAATAACAACGCTAACAACAATAACGGTAATAATAACATCACTAACAATAATAACCCAACTAACAACAGTAATCCTTCAGGGCCTGGAACAAACAACAACCGGCTAACGTACGAAACTGCGTTAAATAATCGCTATCCCTCAGGCGGAGGAACAAATACTGGAGGCGGCACAACTGGTGGAGGATCTCCTTCACCGGGCGGGGGAGGTGGAACTGGATTGGTGGACCCTCCAACTACACCATTTCCTACAAACCCTAATGTGCGAATTTCACCTATAGACGGTGGAAATACGGGAACTGGAAGGACGCCTGGAACAACCCCATACACATCTCCGTATACCATGCCTCCACTCACGTCTGTAGGGATAGATCCTACTACTATTACAGACCCAACCGCTTCATGTTTGCTTGGTAGTGTTGGCGGGTCTCCTGCAGGAATTAACACCTGTATAAATGGAGCGGTAACCAGAAATACCGGAGTGGTAGTAAGAAATGTCGTTACTGGAGTTGAAAACGGTTTGAAGGATCCTAACCTTTCTATTGATGACAGATTGTACTCTGAAACAATATTATGCGCTCTCAAAGACGCGGACTACAGGAACGCAAATGCTCTTGATGCTAGAATTCTAAAGTGTGCTCAAGACTACCAAAATGCTTTGGCAGCAAAAAATAACTTAGATTCAAGTACATACGCGGCAGAAGAGTTTGCTAAGTTGCCACCGCCTGAGTCTGATGCAAATTTTCTTAATTGTTTAGCAAACCTTGTAAAGAATAACGCATCGTACGACAGTTGTGTTGCTTCTAGTGGCGGGGGAACAACAGGAACAAAATCTAAGTCACAGTATGCGCGAGACTATGAACAATGTTTGCGTAGTAAAAATGTACAGCGTAACCTTGCGGTAGTGCTTACCTTTGCCCGCGCGATCGGTGACTGCCAAGGAATATATGACGAATATCAGAGCAGGTATGGTGATTGCGGGCTAATAAGCGTAATAACAAAAATGGCAGGAGAGCTTAGGATACAGTTTGAACCGAAATGTACTTCTAGAAGTCTTAGCTCTAATACTAAAAAATACCCCATTAGGGGTATTTTTTGTTATTGGGGCTTTCTGGTATAATTAAAGATATGAGATTTACCCAACTTTTTACGAAAACCTCCAAAACTAAGCCTTCTGGAGAAGAGTCAGTAAACGCAATTTTACTTGAACAGGCAGGATTTGTATATAAAAACTCAGCTGGGATTTATACCCATTTGCCCCTAGGGTGGCGGGTCATGCAAAACATAGCTCAGATCATCCGTGAAGAAATGAACGCTATAGACGGCCAAGAGCTATTTATGCCGGCCTTGCATGACAAACACTACCTCCAAGCTACTGGTCGTTGGGACGTTGATGTTGTATTTAAGGTTTCTTCAGGTATAGGTAAAGAACCTGATTTTAATATTAGTTGGACGCATGAGGAGATTTTTACTGAAATTGCTTCACGGTTTATAAAGTCATACCGTGACCTACCATTTGCTGGGTACCAGATACAAACTAAATTTAGAAACGAACCTCGTGCCAAGTCCGGGCTGTTGCGTGGAAGGGAGTTTATGATGAAAGACCTGTACAGCTTCCATACTTCAGAAGAAGAACTTTTTGCCTACTATGACAAAGCAAAGGAAGCGTACTTGAGAGTTTTTGACCGTTGTGGGTTAAAGGCCTACTATACGCTAGCAGCTGGCGGAGATTTCACAGCTAGTAATACCCATGAGTTTCAGGTAGTAGCGCCCGTGGGCGAGGATACCATAATGCTGTGTCGTGGGTGCGAGTATGCGGAGAACATTGAAGTCTCAAAGCTTACGGCAGGCGACCTATGCGTTAAGTGTGGTGCTGCAGTCGTGTCTGAAAAGTCGATTGAGGTAGGGAATATTTTTCCACTAGGTACCAAGTACTCTAAAGCCTTTGATTTAAGCTTTACAGATACAGAGGGGAACAAGCAACTAGTTGTTATGGGCTCATACGGTATTGGTCTCGGACGGGTTATGGCAACTGTCGTAGAAGTTAGCTCAGATGAACGTGGAATTATTTGGCCTGAATCTATTGCACCTTTTAAAATTCATGTCATTTCCCTGCCTGGTGGCGAAGCTGAAGCTCAGAAGTTTTATGATCAGAAGAAAGCAGAAGGAATAACAGTATTGTTTGACGACCGAGAAGGAGTTAGCGCCGGTGAAAAGTTCGCAGACGCTGATTTGATTGGTGTCCCTAAGCAGTATATTTTCTCAAAACGTTCTTTGGAAAAAGGTGGTGTAGAAGTAAAAAGCCGTAAGAGCGGTGATAGTAGTATTGTTGAATTATAAAAATGATTGAGAGATTTTATCAAAAATTTTCCAAGGACCTTGGGATAGATTTAGGTACGGCAAATACCTTGGTCTATGTTAAAGGTAAGGGTATAGTCATCAATGAGCCGTCTGTGGTAGCGATTAACGCAAAGACCAGGCAGGTACTGGCTATTGGCAGCGATGCCAGACGTATGGTAGGAAGAACACCAAGTCATATTGTTGCCACCAGGCCCTTGGCTGGCGGAGTTATCTCAGACTTTGAAGTTACAGAGAGTATGCTTAAATATTTTATAGACAAGGTCCACGCAGGTATATATCCCATTTTTCGCAGACCTCGAGTTGTAATAGGAATTCCTTCAGGGGTAACTGAAGTAGAGAAGCGCGCAGTAGTAGACGCTGCGGTTTCAGCAGGAGCAGCAAGTGCATACTTAATTGAAGAGCCGGTAGCAGCAGCAATGGGAGCACGGTTGCCTGTGCAGGATGCACAAGGCAGCTTCATAGTAGATATAGGCGGAGGAACTACTGAAATTGCCGTTATCTCGCTTGGTGGAATAGTCGTTTCTAAGTCCCTACGTATTGCAGGAGACAAGCTTTCCGAGGCAATAGTGCAATATGTCCGCGAGAAAAAGAACTTGCTTATTGGTGAGCGGACTGCTGAAGACATCAAAATTTCCATAGGTTCGGTACTTCCTACAGGCAAGGATTTAAGCGGCCCAGTACGCGGCAGAGACATTATCACAGGACTACCCAAGGAAATAGTGGTTTCTGAGGCTGATATACGTGAGGCGCTGCAGACTACAGTAATGCAGATAATTAAAGCAGTAAAAATGGTAGTAGAAGACATACCGCCCGAGATAATCTCGGACTGCTTGACACGGGGTATAGTGCTTGCTGGTGGGGGTGCGTTGTTGCGTGGCTTTGCAGACTTGCTGTCTTATGAAACCAAGCTTCCTGTGATGGTTGCTGATGACCCTCTGACGTGTGTTGTACGTGGTTGCGGGGTAGTGGTGGATGACCTTGAGAACTTAAGCGAGATTTTACTCACAACTCAGTACCAAAAATAGCAAGGTTTCCTGAAAGTAAGCAACTTTCTTTTAGGAGAGATCTGTAAATAAAAGACAAAAATCGCATGAAAAGCAGTTACTTCAACATAGCTTCAACGTTGCTCTTGGCTACTGGGATGGTGGTGGCGGTTTTTTTTCTTGAGTATGTACAGTTGTTGGATTCGGTAAGGTTTTTGGGGTTAAAGGTATCTAGCCCAGCGGTCAGTGTGCTTCAGAAGTCTGCGTCAGAGTCCTATGGGTTTGTTAGGGGTTTGTTCGAGATATCAAATTTGGTGAAAGAAAATGAGCAGATGCAAGCTGAACTGGAAAAGAAGGACAAACTAGAAGCTGAATACGCGCAAGTGAAAATCGAAAACGAGCAGCTTCGGAAAGCTGCTGGGGTAAGCGAGGATCGGGGAATAGACTTACTACCTTGCAACATTTTAGGAGCTGACATAGGAGGATTATCTGGAGGTGTTGTAATTGGGTGTGGGGAGGTGTCTGGGGTAAAGGAAGGAATGGCAGTATTAATAGATGACTCGGTATTTGGTGTAGTGGCATTGGCTCAGAAGAGTACTGCTACGGTGCGCCCATTGTCATTGGCAGGTACTACGCTCGACGCTATCACCTTTGATACGGTGGAATCGCCCGGTGTAATTAAGGGATCTGCAGGAGTAGGTGTTGTATTTGAACTCATAGATAAGAGTGTGAGTTTAAGCCCTGATACGCTGTTGGTTACCGGAGGTGTTAACGAGCGAGTGCGTCCAGGTTTGCCAATTGGTAGAATAGCTTCGCGAATATCTGGTGAGAAAGAGTTGGTACAACGGTATGCCGTGAAAGTCAAAACCAACCTGCTTAACTACCGAGTACTGTTTGTTGCAAAGTAGATTT
>DASPKA010000090.1:0-4883 GCA_035628335.1 Patescibacteria group bacterium
AAGAGTTTTAAAGCTGTGCTTGAGCTGCCGACTTCCGGCACGGGGTACTATGCAGTGTCAGATACCAGTTTTGTAACCAAAATAACTTCATTTCCGCTTATGGTAAGCGTAACTCCAGAAAATAATAGCTCTGGTTCCACAGCAGACCCAGGTAGTACACTTCAGTACGTGGTCCGTTACCAGAACAACTCCTCCGAGCCTCAGCAGGCTATGGAAGTGAAAGTAGAGTTGCTCGGTAAGGCGCTTGACCTGACTCAAGTTGAGGCTGAGAACGCGCTGATTGAGAATGGTCTAATTACCTGGAACGCTTCAACAGCAACTGAACTAGAAGCAGTAAAAGCGGGCGGAAGCGGGACCTTTAAGTTTTCCGTTCCAGTACGCAACCCACCAACCAAAGACTCGACTAAGAATTTAATCGTGAAGGTAAATCCGAAAATTTCCTCTCGTGCTAATCCCGCTGGTTACCCAGGTCCTGGGCTTACGGTGAAAATAAATTCGTACTTGAGAACAACTACCTCTCTTTCTTACCAAAGCGGAGCACTTCCACCAAGGGTTGGGCAAGTAACTACATATAAAGTAACCGTTTCCGCTCGAACTGGTGTGAATGATATCAAAGACGGCTCCGTGGTGTTCTTCGTCCCTTTATCTAAAGGGTCTGTAGTTGAGAGTAGTCTTTTGGCCTCTATAGGTAAGGCAACGTTTGACAGCTCAATCTCAAAACTTACATGGCAGATAGGTCAGATCCCTGCATTTGCCGGAACATTTGAGAAGCCAGCAACACTTACCTTTACTGTAAACCTTACACCTACACAAACCATGAGAGGAAGGGAAGTGACCATACTGAAAGACATTGGGGTGAACGGGGCAGACATGTTTACTGCTAAAAGTTTTTTAGGGACTTTACCGAACCTTACAACCAGCAACACAGAAAACGCGGGAGATAAAGGCTATGTACAATAGACCTCTTGCATAACTTGCTTTCCAAAGACTTGTATTTATTGCCGAGCGAGAAGTTTTCAAAAAAATTTTAGCGGTATCGCATACCGGTAATAATTTTTTTGGAAATTCCGCAGCCGGCAAGAAATGCAAGGGTTTGGGAATGAGGTTATGCAAGAGGTCTAATAGCCTTTTTAGATTATATGTTGGCAAGTGTTGAAATTTGAAAGGAGATCTCCATGAGTCTACAGGAAGTTTTGTTGCTTACCACGGCGTTAATTGCCTGGGTAGTGTACATAGCTATCGCTGTGTACCACAATATCAACCTACGATCGCAGCCGTGGGTAGCGGTCATTGCTATGGCGTCCGTAGGAGGGGGGGTCGTTGCCTGCATTAGGATCGTACATTTGATCTTGGCAGCGTTCTGGCAAGCTCCTCAGATTGTCGATGTTCTGGTCTCGCTTGTGATTGGTGTGTGGATTTGTTGGTCTCTGACCGAGCTTATTGAAGACATCGTACAAGATTTTAGCCCTATAAAATGACAATAAAAGAGCCCCTGACATTAACAGTCGGGGCTCTAAACTTTTATGGCCTATATATGTACCCGCGAATTGTGCGTGCGTCTTTGTCTAACCAGCGTTCAGTGATCCTGAATGCACGCCCGTAGTTCATGTCGCGGACTTTTATTTTGTCATCCGTCACTTCCACAACTAAGGCAACGTGTCCATAGCGTGAGTTTTCTCCGGTCTGGACCACAGCGCCTACTTCAGGCAGGTTTCCGGTCTCATACCCTGCTGCTCTCGCGTTGCTCAGCCATGACTTTGCATGACCACCCCAGGTAACTGGGAAATGCTTGGCCACAAACCAGGTGCACTGTCCTGGAACAAAAGAGTGCGTGGTGTCTGAGCCGTCAAACAGGTCGTCATCAAGTACAGCCAGGTTGGCAGGTATTACAACCGCACTGCGTGTGGTCGTGCGAGAAACTTCTTTCTTTTTGGTTTCTGGAGCTGGCATCACGCCACCGGGTAGTATGAACAGCTGACCGTCATCAAAGTCCAGTTCGTCTATAAGTCCGTTGTAAGCGATAATCTGCTCAGTCGGAACACGGTAACGGCGTGAGAGGTCACGTATAGTAGTGTTAGGTCCTGCTTGTACCAGTAGACCATCTGTTGGGAGAATAGTAATTACCTGACCTTCTCGGAGTTGGTCAAGGGATACGCGGTTTGAGGAAATAATAGTTTGAGGAGTAATGCCAAACTGTTTTGCTATACTGTCTAAGGTGTCTTCGTTTTTCACCTCATACATCTTTATTTTGGAAATAACAGATTTTTGTATGTCGTCAGTGGAGCGTGCGGTAAGGGTATCGTTCTCTTCTGAGACACCTGATTGGGCTTCGGTAGCAAGGGCTTCAGATGCCTGCAGGGGTTGTATTTCGGAACCTTCAGCCAAAGCCTCTGAAATTAAGCTATGTGAAGCAAGTGTGGTATTGGCTAAAGCAAGTTTAGTATATAGTGCAGGGTTAAGTTGCTCGTTGTTGAGCAGGAACTGGTTTATGGCGGAGTTGTCTTTATACCCATTCATCAGTGAGTAAGAGAGTATAGAAACGAACAAGAAGATTGCGCTTAAGCAAACCTCTGCGCTAAAGTTCAAAAGATAATCAAAAAATCCGGGTTTTCGAATATGCACCGCCGGATATTGGGCAAAACTACCCCGCTTAAGTTCTAAGCGAGCGCTTTGAAAAAGTTTGGAAAACTTGTATTTTACAAACATCAACACGAACACTAAAAATCGTAAAATACGCATGAAATAACCAGACAATTTCCTCATGTACATTTATGCTATCAGCTAATGAGGAGGGGTTCAAGTTTTTTTCATATAAAATTAAGCTATTACCTCATAACTCAGAAGAGTTATCTTATTTCTCTCTTATTTATGCGCAAATTTACTTTAGTTGTTCTCGCCCATAACATTCGTTCTACATATAACGTAGGGTCTGTTTTTCGCACCGCAAATGCATTCGGAGTAAACCAGGTCTTGCTTTCAGGATATACCCCTAGACCAGACACTCAACCTAAGGTGGGAAAGACCGCACTGGGTGCTGAACATAGTGTGCCTTGGAGGGGGTTTAAACGGTTTTCAGACGCAATTAAGTACGTAAAACGAGAAGTTCCTGGAATTTCTATAGTTGCTTTAGAAAATAACCTTCCGGATAAGAGTGTTATGTCACTTAAAAAATATGTTCAAAAGGGTCCTATACTTCTGGTTCTTGGCGAGGAAGTTGCGGGGCTTAATAGAAAGTACTATAAGTATATCGACCAGTTTGTAGAAATACCTATGCAAGGCAAAAAAGAAAGTTTAAATGTTGCCACAGCCTGCGGTATAGCCTTGTTCCACTTAAGAAAGTAATCCACATCTCGTTGAAAACAAATTTTGTTTGTGCCGTAATGTTTATTGGTGTGGATAAATGACTTCACCTTCTTTTAATAAATAGCGAAGTCATCCCCGCGAAGGCGGGGATCTCCCTTAAATATAAGGAATAGTCAAAATTAACACTTAAAGTAATAAGTGTTTTTTTATTACATTTCCCTGTTGACCAAGGGTGCTTAGGGGGATATAATGAATATGTAAGGCAGAAAGTGGTAGAAAGTGGGGCTCATTGGTGAAATCTGTTAATAAGTCCGTGTGCCTATTTTGGACAGCCGTTTGTGTATCTGGTCTCTGCCCGCGGAACAAACACATTTATAAGTCTTTTGGATACTTATGTTTATTGGTGAATACAGCGCAAACATTGATGAAAAAGGACGGGTTGCTATTCCGGTAAAGTTTCGTATGGATTTGAAACGCCAAGTGGTAGTTACAAAAGGCTTGGACAACTCTTTGTTCCTCTATACACGAGACGAGTGGGAAAAACTCGCAGAAAAGCTTTCCACGCTCCCTATTGCCCAAGCAAATACGCGTGCGTTCTCAAGACTTATGCTAGCAGGAGCTATGGAGCTTGACGTAGACAAGCAAGGCAGGGTTACACTACCTCAGTTTCACCAGCAGTTTGCAAAGCTAAGCAAGAAGGTAGTGTTTGCGGGTCTGTATAACCGTATTGAAATATGGAGTGAAGACGAATGGAACAAGTACAAAGCTCAAGTAGAAGATGAAAGTAATAACATTGCAGAACAGCTTGGTGGAATAGGGGTATAATCAAGTCAAAAGTCGAAAGTCCTTAAAGTCGAAAGCTCGGGACTTTATGGACTTTATGGACTTTCGACTTTATGGACTATAAACATGTTCCTGTACTTCTCAGAGAGGTAGTTGAGTATTTAGCGCCAATAGAGGATAAGAGTTACGTCGACGCGACCCTAGGTGGTGGTGGGTATACGAGAGAAATTCTAAAACACATTGGTCAAGGAAAAATACTCTGTATTGATTTAGATACGGTAGCTATAGAGCACGCAAGGAATTCAATGCCAAAGACTGTTAGCTTTTATCACGGTAACTTTAGTAAAATAGACCATGCAGTTGAAAAGGCAGGTTTTACTCCAAGTGGAATAGTTGCAGACATTGGACTCTCCAGCTACCAGCTAGACGACTCAGACAGAGGGTTTAGTTTCCAGAAAGATGAAGTGCTGGATATGCGCTTCAATCTAAGCCAGGAAAAAGATGCTAGGTTCATCATTAACCATACAAGTCCTCAAGAGCTAGTAGATATTTTAAAAAAATATGGTGAAGAGAAAAACGCTACGGCAATAGCAAAAAGGCTGTGTCAGCTGCCGCGAAATATTAAGACCACCTTTGAGCTTAATGAAGCAGTTAAACAAGGGCTCCCAAACTACATTTCAAACCATAAGTTGAAGTTTCAAGACACGCTCAGGCGAGTATACCAAGCGGTACGTATAGCGGTAAATAATGAGCTTGGTAATCTGGAAGAGTTCTTGCAGAAGAGCCTTGAATTGTTG
>DASPKA010000091.1:0-4188 GCA_035628335.1 Patescibacteria group bacterium
AGCAGAAAGTCCCACAGGAGAAATAGTTCCTGTAACACCAAGAGTGCCAATGCTTGCTGTGGTTATACTTGCAAACGGGGTTGTCAATCCAACAGAAGCAGTTGCAGTGCCGACTATTGTCGAGGAGCCTGTTGAAACAAAACCACTCAGCGAAGTAAGTCCACCAACTGAGAGCGTTGACTGTAACGTGGCAGCCCCTGACGCGTTTACAACATTTGCCTGGAGAAAAGTACCTATATTTAGTCCGTCGGTAGATATGGTACCAGAGTTACTCAAAGCACCAGATGACATGTACTGAGTGGCGAGTCCTCCAAACGTGCCGGTACCGGTAGTAGTTTGAGAACCAAATGTTGCGGCACCTAAAACACCCAAACCTATTTGCGCTATATTTGCATTAGCCGAAGTAAACGTACCAAAGCTAGCAGAAAGTCCCACAGGAGAAATAGTTCCTGTAACACCAAGAGTGCCAATGCTTGCTGTGGTTATACTTGCAAACGGGGTTGTCAATCCAACAGAAGCAGTTGCAGTACCTACAATAGTTGAAGATCCATTTGAAACAAACCCGCTCAATGACGAAAGTCCTGCTACGTTTAATGTTGACTGAAGTGTTGCAGTACCTGAAGCATTAAAGACATTTGCCTGCAAGAATGTACCTACATTTACGCCTGCTGTGGATATAGTTCCAGTGTTATTAATGGCTCCTGATGACAAGTATGGGGAATTCAAACCACCGAACGTACCAGTGCCTATAGTCGTTTGCGAGCCAAAATTAGCAGCGCCGAGCTGGGCAGTACCAATAGTAGCTGAAGTGAGTGTGCCAAAGCTAGCAGCGAATCCAAGCGTAGAAACCGTACCTGTTGTAGTTTGACTGCCAAATGTTCCTGCGTTTATCAGTGCGCTGCCAATCTGAGCAATATTTGCATTCGCTGAAGTAAAGGTTCCAAAAGTTGCTGAGAGGCCAACTGGTGATATAGTACCGGTAACGCCCAAGCTGCCAACACTCATAACAGCAAAACTACCGAATGGTGAAGAAATACCTACTGACGCAGTCGCAGTACCTACAATTGTTGAAGAGCCGGATGCTACAAACCCTGCGGTAAGCGAAGCTAGACCAGAGGCGTTAAAGACGTTTGCTTGTAAGTAACTACCAACGTTTAGTCCAGTAGTAGATATAGTTCCAGTGTTGTTTATTGCATTCGAAGAGATATATGGAGAGAACAAACCACCAAAAGTTCCGGTGCCAGTTGTAGTTTGGGAGCCGAACAGTCCAGCGTTAATCAACGCGGATCCAATCTGCGCTTGGTTAGCATTGGCTGAAGTAAAGCTTCCAAAAGTAGCTAGAAGACCGCCTGTGGTCATAGTGCCACCTGCTGGAAGCGATACACCACTTCCAAAGGCCACGGGGCCTGAGAAGCTGGTTGTACCAGAACCGTTAAAGGAAGCTGTTCCAGCGGCAGTCAAGTTACCAGACGAGTCAACTGCAAACATTCTTACCGCGTTTATTTGAGCATCGAGTAAATTTCCTGAAAAACCTGAAGCAGCGTTTACGCCAAGCCCGGTGCCATTCACGGACCAGTTATTTGAACTTGCGCCACTTGGCTGAATAAGGAACTGAGGAACAGTAGTACTGCTTGAACCACCGCTGAACCATGCACCGGATAACAAAGCTGCCGGCAAGGAAGCTGCGCTTGCATATGCGTTATGAAAGGCTGCTTGAGGAATATTAGTCCCAAGACCCAGGCGGCTGTTGAGTGTGTCAATGTCTACTATAGTACTGCCAGCAGCATTTTTCCACTGAAACCCGAGTGTTGAGTTACTTGTCCCTTGGTACACCGCGTTTGAGGTACTACCAGTAAATGTTTGAGTGTAGGTTCCAGTAGATGAAATAGAAATCGTGGTCTTGTTTGCACCATTATATTCAACTGCCAGCTGAGGACTAGTGGTAGATGAAATAGTAGTTGCGCTGCCAGTAATGGAGCCTGGCGCAGTTATGTTCCCGCTATTATCTACTTTAAAAATTAAATTACCACTTTCGTCTATGTAGTTAATAAAGTCGCCACTCGGCCCTACTCGCTGTGCTGCAAAAATAGTCTCACCAGGACTACCTTGAACAATGGCAAGTTTTGCATATGGAGTTATAGTACCCACCCCCAGGTTACCGCCAGTAGCAAACGTCAACGCGCCTCCCGCACCAGCGCCGGACGACAAAATAAGCCCGGTGCTACCGTCTGTTGAAATAACGGCATTAGAACCAACAAAACCTATGTTAAGCTTTTTTGTATTAGTTGCGTCTCCATGAACAGTAATCGTACCGCTATGCACAGTGTTCCAACGGGCACCTGAAGAACCCAAGTCATAACCAATATCAGAAATTGGGACTACGCGACCAGCCGTGAGGGTACCCCCAACGGACAAAAGCGTTCCCGTCGTTACAGCCGTGCCAGTTAACGCAAGCCCTGTACCGGTGGTTAAGCTGTCCCAGTTCCAAACCTGGCCAAAGCCTTTATTGAACAAGGCCCCGGAGCCGACCGCACCTTGTACGTCGTTTAACGCAACCGTTGCAGTTCCCCATGAAGTCGCTCCGGCTCCTGAGAAAATTAATGTTTGTCCGGCTACAGCAGGAGCGGCTCCTGGAAGCCTGAGAACGTAAGAAGAAGTAATGCTGTCTGGCGCCTGGAAGCCAGCGTAATTTCCAAGTAGGTCATAGTAACGAAGTTGCGTTGTCTGACCCGCGCCTGTTCCATAAGGGTTTAAATTAAAACCCGCGGATGACTTTGCGCGTATTCCAGCAGTAGCAGAACCAACAAGATTGTCCACATTTAACGCGTAAGGGCTTCCGTTTATCTCAAGCCTTGGAGACAATGCAACGCCATTGATACTGAGTTCTAAGTATCTGGCATTGTCGTCAAACAAGTCTGAGGGTACTGGGCCTATTTGCACGGTTAAAAAGCCTTCATTAAAAATTGTGCTTGTAGGACCCTGAGTGAATTTGAGTGTACCGCCAGTTAAGGAATCGTAAATGTCAAACTGGACATTTTGAGTACCCATTACAGGCGTTCCGGAATTTTTTATGTACGCTGAAAATGAAAATTTATACGACACACCGCTTGCCGCAAGTACGTCTGGGGCCTGAGCAAAGAGTAATGACACCACAAGCAAGCCAAAAAGGATCTTTTCAGTAAAAAGACTTGTGCACACTTTATTCCTCAAGTGAGCTCTGAACATAATGTGATTATATATTGCTTTTTAATTTAAGCTTCTTATATTTATTAAGAAAGTTATCATAAATATTATACCATAGAAAAAAATCCTGTGCATTTTATATGCAAAGGATTTTTTGTTGATAACTATTTTTTTGATGATCACTATTCTTGATTTTGCGTTGTTTCTCCCTCCGTTTGCGGAGAATCTTCAGCTTCTGGGTCTGGGGGCGATTCCGGGTCATCTGGAGAATTTTGCCCGGGATTAGGATCCGGAGTACCAGAGCCGCCGGGCGGCGGACCTACCTGGTACTGACTCTGACTTGAGCCAATGTTTTCAAGTAAGGCCTTTAATTGTTGTTCGTCAACACACGTAGTACCCAAACACAGTTTGTTTCCTGCCTTAACTTCAATCGCCTCAACAGATCCTTTAACCTTCAAGTTCCTGGCAATTTCCACATCTCCACTCGCTTTAACCACGAGAAGTTTTTGGTCTTTGTTAGACACGGCGAACACTTCGACCTCTTCATCTGCAGCGTCTGTAAGTATACTTACCGAGCCGTCATTCTTTACCAGGAACTTGTCTAAACCACCCTTTTGCAACTTCAGTATGTCCCCAGTTCCCTGCTGGTCTATGACGAAGCTTGTAGACGAAGTCCCTGCCTGCTGCAACAGACTGCCGCTGGCGGCGTCAGTCAACTGCGCATCTTTGTCTGTTAAGACAAATGTGTTGTTAACTTGTTGATAACCAACACCCATAAACACTTCTACTTTACCGCTAGACTCACCATTCGCCTCAAACGCCTCAATCGCCTGACCAATAACCACCCCGCTTCTCGTTGCCTTCATGCCATACCCAGGGAACTTAGCGGAAGAAGTGATATAGTCACCTACTTGAATGTTGCCGTTTTCATTTGTCACTTTTACAGGTGCACGACCTGACAGAGCAACCGTAGCTATATACTGACCAGGTCCAGGCTGGTTAGCT
>DASPKA010000092.1:0-22930 GCA_035628335.1 Patescibacteria group bacterium
AAGACGCATAGGTCTCGAATGGTTCTGGCGTCTGGTTACCCAGCCAAATCCTACACGTATTCGCAGGGTGTTTCAAGCAACCTTTGGGCTTATGCTCGCGCTGCTTCGGTATAAAGTATTTTCTTCCCTGCCACAGCGTCGAGCAGTTGTAAGTGTTATAACCAATGAACAAGGCCAGGTTCTCTTGGGTCGGCGTAATCCTCAATTTAAGTTTGCAAAGCATTTTGGTGTGATGAGGGCTTTAGAAAGTCATTGGCAGTTTCCACAGGGCGGAAAGGGGCAGAATGAAGATCTTGAATCTGCCTGCCGACGCGAAGCACAGGCTGAGCTTGGACTAAAGAGTATGGAATTTGTTAAAGTATTAGAGGCACAGACCAGCTATGTGTGGAATAATGCCATTCGACCTTTATGGCTCAATAAAGGATATCGGTATCGGGGACAAATATTAAACTTTGTACACTTTACAACTGCCGAAACACCTAAGCCAGATATGGACCAGTTTGTTGAACTGCACTGGGTAGATGCAACTGATATTATTTCCTTAATCCACCCAAAAAAGTTGCACTTAGCTGAAATAGTACTAACATACTTACAAACGAAACATGAGAAAAAGGAAGACCAGCCTAAAATATGACGACTCAAGCAAGGTGACTAAAGTTGTGCTTGATACTAATATCCTAATAGAAGGAATAAAAGACGAATACAGTTACGAAAAGCGAGTGATTGACGAAGTGCGTCGTGGTAACTTGCGGGCTTTTGCAAATCACCAGACCTTACGTGAGAACAGACTCATTCTAAACCAGCTAATTGACAGCGACACATATAGAAATGAGATGGAGGAGTTTTTTGCTCAAGTTGAGCCAGTGGTGAACCGTAGGCAGGTACGGGTAGTTCAAGATGAGGAAGATAATAAAATTCTGGAAAGCGCCGTAGAAGCAGGAGCAGCATTTTTAATTACAAACGACGCAGACCTCCTCACTTTAAAAACCTACAACGGTGTAAAAATCCTCCGTCCAGCGACCTTCTGGGCCGAATACTCGGATGATGAAAGTGGTGGTTTCTGGAATGAGTGGACGACCTACATAAATTCTCAAAGAGGCTAATTGTAAGCACAACAGGTTAATAAAACCTTTATATTCCCTTGCTGTGCTTACAATGGTGCTGCTATAATGAGCTGTCTTCCTTAGCGCTAAAGACGCGAGAGGGGAGGCTCCATTAGGGCTTTGCCCGTTGCTAGGCGGAACGAATCCGGATTTCCCGGTTCGTGTAGCCTGCCGTCGGGTAGGACTCCGACGGTGTCTAAAATAGCAGCGACGCTAGCCCCTAAAGTAGGAGGGTGAAATGCTTGATGTTAGAGATTGGATAGTTATGAGTTTGATACTGTTGCTTTACTTTGTGGTGTTTAGCTCACACACCCCTAGAGCATTTATTGCAGTGTTGATTGGCCAGGGGTTGGTATTGCTTCTTGCCTTTTTCTTCTCAAACCGGAAGCGTGATATTCTGGTTTCCTTTGTTGTCGCAATCCTAATAGCGATTGGAGTGATTGCAACATACCAGAGCTCTCTGAGGCTGCTAGCCTGGGGAATGGCGGGGTTTGTATCAATACCAGTAGCAACATGGCTCGCCAGACTAGGAGAGAAATAACAAAACATAGGAAGGGGGAGTCTCCCCCTTCCTATAGACCAGCAAAAATTATCTTTATTATGGCTAAGTTTATAGACGAGAAGTCTACTTATTTGCGAGAGCAAATAGGTACATATAGAAAAAGAATCCTACTGCTCACTTTGCTTGCGGTTGCCTGCCTTGCAATGCTCGGAGCGGTTTTTTTGAATATTCTTGGTGTAGATACCTACCCCTTTAGCGATATTTATATATGGATAGCGGGAGCGGTTGGGTTGATAGGGTTTTTTCCGGCCATTTATTACGCACGGGAGTCACATGTGCTTGCCCGTCGCTATAAGCGCGGGAATTTGGGTGAAGAAGCAGTGGAAAAAGTTTTAGCGGGTTTACCAGACACCTGGAGTGTATTTTCAAATGTTGTTATGCCCTTTGGAGGCAATATAGACTTTATAGTAGTTGGAAATGAAGTGGCGTTTGTGCTTGAGGTGAAGCATACCTATGGAGATATAGGGTACGATGGCGGCAGGCTTCTCGTTAACGGTAAGCGCATACCTGGCAAGGATATATTAACCCAAGCGGCGAGGCAAAAAAAATTTATAAAAGATTTTATTACAAAGAATCTGCACATTAAGCCTCGAGTAGAGTATTTGCTGGTATTTTCTAACCCGGAGTCTACTGTACATCATTCTACCAGGTTTATTAAGAACCCTGACATTATACATATAAAAGAATTACAAAATCATATTCTTACTAATGGCTAGCAAACTTTTAGAAAATTTAAATGAGCAACAAGTCCAGGCGGTGACCCATGCCCAAGGCCGACTGCTCATAGTGGCTGGCGCAGGTACAGGAAAAACAACAGTTATTACCCGCAGGATTGCATACATAGTAGAACAGGGTTGGGCAAAGCCGGAAGAAATTCTTGCGTTGACCTTTACAGAAAAGGCAGCAGACGAAATGGCAGGCCGCGCAGAGCAGCTCCTACCGCTCGGTTACTACGACAACTGGATATATACCTTCCATGGTTTTTGTCAGCGGCTCTTGGGCATTTACGGACTTGATTTTGGTTTATCTTCAGAGTTTAAGGTGCTAAATGAGATTCAGCAATGGGTAACAATTAAGAAAAATTTTGAAAAGTTTGATCTGGATTATTACCGCCCCTTAGGCAATCCGGACAGGTTCATTTCAGCACTGCTAAAGCATTTTTCTAGGTGTAAGGATGAGCTTATATGGCCAGAAGAGTACGTAGCGTACACTGAGTCGCTAAAGCTGTCCGGCGGTACGGTAGACAACCCGGAGCTGGATTTAGAAATAAAAAAAGTTTCAGAAGTAGCGTCTGCATACGCGCTCTACCAAAAACTACTCTTAGAACAAGGAGCTATGGATTTTGGTGACATGGTGTTTTACTGTGTGCGGCTTCTGGAGCAGCGGCCTAATGTCCGCAAAAGACTTCAAGATAAGTTTAAATATATATTGGTAGATGAGTTTCAGGACACGAATCATGCTCAATTTGAACTCATACGGCTTTTGGAGAACAACAACCTGACAGTAGTAGGGGACGATGATCAGAGTATATATAAATTTCGTGGTGCGTCGTTTTCAAATATCCAAAAGTTGCTCACCTATTACCCAAATCTCGCTCGCGTAACACTCCTAAAAAACTACCGCAGCTGTCAAAATGTGCTCGACCTAGCGTATAATTTTATACAAGCCAACAACCCCGACAGGCTAGAGGTCAAGTTGGGTATAAACAAACGCTTGACCTCATCTGTGCCAGACTCTGTAGGTGTAATAAGCGTGCTGGAAGGGAAGGACTATACGGAAGAGCTTTCACTCGTCGTAGCAAAGATGATGGAACTTAAACTCAAGCACTCAGAAAAAAAATGGAGTGACTTTGCCGTCCTTGTTCGTTCAAATGCAGCCGCTGAAGAAGTGTTGCCATTTTTGGAGCAGGCAGGGATTCCATATACGTTTATGGCGAACAAAGGTCTTTACAAGAAGAAGATAATCTACCAGCTTATTTCTTACATTCGCCTTTTGTTGAACTTTTACGACTCTGCCTCGTTGCTTCGAGTATTAGATATGAAGCGTTTTGCCATTGAACGGCAGGAACTGCATAAAACAACTACGTTTGCTCACAAGAAATCAATTTCTGTTTATGAAGCAATGCAACACGCAGAGCTTATGCTAGGACTTAAGCCTGAAACTCAAAAAGCTATTCAGGAAATTACCACACTACTAAAACAACACGCATCTTATACGCAAGATAAAAATGCAGTTGAAGCTTTTGTATTTATTTTAACCGAGCTTGGTATTGTAGAAGAGTTAAAGCAAAATACCATTTGGGCTTCCCGTGACCGAGAGCTGGTTGAACAGTTCTATAAAAAAATTCAGGACTTTGAACAGCACTCCGAGGACAAAACCCTGCGTGCATTTTTAGGCTACCTTGAGCTCGAATTCGCAGCAGGTGAAGAAGGCTCGCTGGATTTTGATCCGGAGACTGGCCCGGAAACTGTGCGCGTTATGACGGTGCACGCCTCAAAAGGATTAGAGTTTGCATATGTCTTTATGCCCGGACTCATTGACCGTCGTTTTCCCGGTTCATCTAGGCCGGAGCCTATCGATATCCCAACGCCGCTGGTAAAAGAAATTTTGCCAGAAGGGGATTTTAATTTACAGGAAGAACGCCGTTTGTTTTATGTAGCTATCACCCGAGCAAAGAGTGAATTGTACTTTTCATGGGCGCGCGATTATGGCGGCAAGATACTGCGACGTCCGTCTAAGTTTTTAGAGGAAACAGGGCTTGTACCGTCGGAGAAAGTTATTAAGTCTACCGGGAAGGTAGACTTAGGAGAAAAACCGACAGTGGAACCTTATGAATATGTGTTTCCATTGCCAGAGTCATATTCATTTTCTGAAATCAGCGAGTTTGAAAAGTGTCCGCTGCAGTACAAGTATAGACGCTTGCTAAAAATTCCTTTGCCTGGTAGTCCATACTTGTCTTTTGGTCGTTCGGTGCACTGTACGCTTGAGCTCTTTGCGAAGCGGTGGAGAGATGCGAGCTCAGAAGAGGTCCAAGACCTCTTTGGAGGAACAACTGCTGGAAAGCTGCCTGACTTTGGATACCTAGAAAAGCTCTATGAAGAAAATTGGATTGACGACTGGTACCATTCCAAGAAGGAAAAAGAGGAGTACAAGTCAAAAGGTAAAGCGATGCTGAAAGTTGTATATGATGACTTTGTGCAGCGCAAACCGCAGGTGCGGTCCGTGGAGCAGTATTTCGAGTTCATGCTTGGGGAGTACAAGATGGTGGGAAAAATAGACAGGGTTGATATGACAGAAAACGGACTGGTAATCCTGGATTACAAAACTGGAAAAGCAAAAGAGAAAAACGGGAAAGGTGACTTAGACCAGCTTATGGTCT
This sequence comes from Patescibacteria group bacterium, assembly GCA_035628335.1. GTDB lineage: Bacteria > Patescibacteriota > Doudnabacteria > UBA920 > UBA920 > DASPKA01. Next base: position 5,045 of record DASPKA010000092.1, read on the forward strand.
ATCAGATAGCGCTGGAAGAAGAAAAGCAAAAAGTCGCCGGTATGTACTACTGGTATTTAGATGCCAACAAGCGAGTGTATGAAGAGCCGGGAACAGAGGAAGTAAAGGGTAAGCTAAAGCTCCGTATAGTTACACATATAGAAAAAATAATCTACGCCATAAAGACAGATTCCTTCGCCAAACTCCACGAAAAATCTCCTAGTCATGACTGCGAATTTAATGACTTAGAGTAATCAACTAGCAACCTCGATACCGTTTTTGTCTGCATGTAGTCAGGAGGGGATGGTATTTTAAGATATGGGGGTTTACTATTCATGAGGTGAATGGTATTTTTTAGAGAACGATTTTGAAAAGGAGGAAATATGGAACAAGAAGAAGCAAGAAAGATACTGGTTGATGTTGTACGGTATGGGTTTTACCGACCTATACTAGGTATGAGGCTAGTGGAGAGCCTGCTGCAGATACCGGCAGGTGGAGCGTTGGATATTGCAGAGAATGACTCTGCCGTGTACCGACTCAGACTCGCACTTAATGCATGCAAGCGACTGCAAGCGCATCCACAGACGGACACAACGCTCTTGGTATATCTTATGGCGTGTCACCTTGAGCTAGGTCACATGGTGAGTCTTGTATTGCTCTGGTCTGGGAGTGAGCCGCTCAGGTTTGTCCATCTGCAAATGCCGCAGAGCGGCGGAATATTCAGCAGCGCATACCAGCTTCAAGAGCACTTGCAGCGATTATCCGAGCAAACATATTTGCTGGAGGGAGGAAGCGAGTTGGTCTTTGATCCCGCTAGTAGTGTTGGTAGAAGATTTTCTCTGCACAGCGTTAACAAGGATGAGCTGGGTACGTACCCAAAACTTGAAGTCCTGCAGTAGCCAAGCAAAATGAAAAGCCGCCCTGATCTTCTCAGAACGGCTTTTTGATTTAAGACTTTACTTCTTCTTTCCATTTTCCAGGTTGCGGATCTTTGGTCTCTGTAACTGGCGCGGGTTTATATAACGCCTGTCCAGCATACATAACACCAATTACAATGCTGACAATAACTCCCAAAAGAGAAAGAGCAATGCCTGCAAGAATACTTCCAGAGATTTCTTTCGTATTATGTTCAGCTTTATAAGCTACGTTTGCATATACCCAATGCAGAAACAAGAAACCGTTTACGAATGCTAGAACCACGTCAGCACCCACTAGTTTCCAAATCAGGTTTTTTGCTTGCACCTCAAGCCAATGCCGAGCCTCGCTCAAGATATATCCCTGGAACCCCAGAAGCAACGCAGAAAAAATTGCCGTTGCCACCGCAAATCGAACCCAAAAAATCGTACTCATGTTTCCTAAGCCATGGTACATTTTTCTACAACATATTGTCAAAATAAGTGAAATCAAAAGCTGCATAGTCTCTTTAGGACCAAGCGGCTTTAATAACCTATTTGCCCTCAACTGCCATAATGAGGACCCAAGCTATCACGGGTGCTTGAGAGTGGTTGAGGGGGTAGTCAATGAGTATTTTTGCTACTGGCGTTATGAATCTGAGAGCGAGCCTTGTTGAAGGCTCCGTCCCGATGACTGCAAGTGCTTGTAGGGTAAGACCTGCCAATGCGTACCCAGGTGTGCCGTTTAACCAGGATTGGTCTGAAGTAAAGTACAGTGCAAATGGCAAACGCATCATGGCTACCAGCCTCAGGGTTGCCAGCTCGACCTCCGTAACTTTACTCGGCTCTGGGATTGAGACAATGACGAGATTAGTTTCCGTTAAGTGTTTAACTAAGTCCTCATTAAGCACACGGTCGTCGATCTTGCCATCTACAACGAAGGTGCTACTTATTGTTTTTTCCTTAAACGCTTGAGCAAGCAACTCTAGCGGCGCATTCGTACCGTTTTGAGTTATAAACAAAACGTTTCGCATGAACATATAATTTTTCCTTTGTAATTGTGTTATCTGGGGATAGAAGTGCGTTGCGCAGTATACCAATATCTGGTGTTCTGTGCAAATCTTTACCATTGCATAAATTTCATGTTTCGAGCACAATGAATATATGTCGTATAAGAAAGCACACACTCTGGCGTTGCAGTATTTTAAGAAGGTAGATCCGGTATTATATGTTGCCACGGGTGAGATTGTTCTGCAACCATTGCGATCCAAAAAGGATCACTTCGGACACTTGGTGTCTTCAATTGTTAGTCAGCAGCTTAGCAGTAAGGCTGCTGACACTATCTTGTCACGACTGTTTGCGCTCTATGGAGGGATGTGTCCGAGTCCAAGGCAGCTATTAGCCACCCGTAAAGATAAGCTTAGAAAGGTTGGCCTTTCTCGTGCAAAGGTAGAATATATAAAAAATGTCGCAGTGTTTTGTAAAGATTTAGACTGGACAAAATTCACTAAGCTAGATGATGCAGAAATAGTCCGTCAGTTGACTGGAGTAAAAGGAGTGGGCGTATGGACGGTACAAATGTTTATGATTTTTTCTCTAGGTCACCCGGACATATTTGCCCCGGGTGACCTTGGACTTCGAAATGCAGTATCGAAGCTGTATGGAAAGAAGGCACACCTTACACCAAAAGAGTTGGAAACTCTCGCAGAAAAGTGGAAGCCATACCGTTCGTTTGCAAGCAGGTTACTTTGGAAGTATTTGGATGTATAGACACCAACCAGTTGTTATTTCCGCGAAGGCGGGATTGTCAGTAAGGGCTGGGGTAGTAATAAAATATGATATTTGGAAAATTACAAACCAAACCCGCAACAGAGCTGCTTCCTCTGCTTGCAAAGCCAACAGCAGAAGTAATAGTTAGGTTGCAAAACGAAAGTATTCGTGCAGTAGAAATAGACCCGACATTTTCTGATACTGCAAGTTTCTGTGAAGCTTACGAGATTCCAACAACGAACTGTGCTAACTGTGTTGTGCTCGAAGCCAGTCGTGGTGATAAGGTTTGGTATGCTGCGTGTATGGTTCTGGCAAAGAATAGAGCAGATGTTAACGGCGCAGTCAGAAGGTTTTTAGATGCGCGCAAGGTATCGTTTGCACCAATGGAAAAAGCTCTTGAGCTCACCGGTATGGAATACGGCGGTATTACTCCAGTTGGTCTACCGTCGAGCTGGCAAATTTTAATCGACCCTGGCATTCCTGCGCTTGAGTGGGTGATTATTGGCGCAGGTCTTCGTAAAGCAAAACTCGTGGTACCAGGAGCATTTCTGCCAGTCTTGCCAAATGTGCATGTGCTGGAAAATATGTGTAAGTAATAATTTTGAAAAAAATATGGCAAGTTTTAAAACTCATATTTCATTTGGTATTGCATTAGGAGTTTTGGGAGCAATGGGGGTTGGGGTTTTGGGGTTGTCAGGAGCTCCAAGTTTTATGGTTACGCTTTTTGTTCTTGCGACACTTGGCTCGGTTTTACCAGACATGGACAGTGACTCGAGTGTGCCGTTCCACGTTGCGTTTGGTTCTCTCACCATTGTTACCGCTGTGCTTGTGTTTAATAAAATATACAGTGTAGAGCCTTTAGACTGGTATGCTGTTATAGCATGGACAGCACTTTCCGCAGTGTTTGTATGGTCGATTGGTTATATGTTTAAGCGATTTACAAGGCATCGTGGTATGGCGCATTCCATTCCTGCAGTTTTGCTTTCCGGTCTCATAGCGTTTTTTTTAGCAGCCCACTTGGGCTATATGGACTCAGAAGCGTTTTTGCTAGGTGTTGCCTTGAGCGCGGGTTACCTGCTTCATTTGATTCTTGACGAGCTATACGCTGCAGTAAATTTTCATGGGAGTATGTTTGTACCAAATAAAGCCTTCGGCAGCGCGCTCAAACTTTTTTCGCACAGCATTCCCGTAAATTGTTTGATGGTTGTAGCTTTATTGTTTTTCTTAACCGGCAACGCGCAACGCCTCTGGTTGCTCGCCAAGGAATTCTGGAAATTATTCACAATATTATGAGCATTATTAACTACAAAAAAATCACAGACTTCATGCTTGAGGCGGGAGAGCGGCTTAAGACTAAAGCTGGTAGTGTAACTGACATAGGAGTGGCGAAAAGATATCTCACAGAAGAAGATCTTGCCATTGAGCGGGGGCTCAAAGAGTTGGTAGGAGAGTTTGGTTCGGACCATGTTCTGTACGCAGAGGAAGAGAATGAAGTATTTTTGAATTCAGAAAATCTTTGGGTAGTTGACCCCATAAGCTCAACTCGTAGTTTCATACAAGGTCAGCCCCACTATGCAATAGTAGTGTGTTATGTAAAAAACCATATTCCAGAATTTGCTGCGGTTTATGACCCTTCTGTAAGTGAGCTCTTTACTGCTGAGAAGGGACATGGTGCACGGTTAAATGGAGAGCCAATTTTTGTAAGTACTGGTAGAGAAAAAGTTATTTTCCGCTATTCAACTGAATGGAAAGAAATGGAGGTATTAGAAAAAAGTAGAGCTGTGCTTAAAGAATTTGACTTGATTGAAAATTTTCACTCGCTTGCCGTTAACTACGCTTCGGTAGCGTGTGGTCGGGCTGATGGAGTAGTTACACTTACTAAAGACAGCTTTCCAGAGTTCGCAGGAAGTCTTATCATATGCGAGGCTGGTGGTAATTTTACAAATCTTGCTGGTCAGGAAATATTTCGTCCTACGGATAGAGTATTTATAGGTGGTAATACTCTTATTTACCCTGAAATTTTTAAGCGTATTATATATGCGCACAAGCAGTAAATGTGTATGGTTTCATATCTATTTAATCTGTTAGACTATCATACTAGTATGATAGTTTTTTAATTGCTCACATTTTGAAAGGAATTTTATGTATACAAGCAATGAGTTGGTAATCTTTACGGGAAAGCAGATCAGGCGTAAGTGGGATACGCAGAAGAAGCGGTTCATGTATTCGGTGCTGGATATTTTGGAGTTTCTCACCGGAACTGCCGATCCGACCACATACTGGCAGAGAGTAAAACGCCGACTAAAGCGGGAGGGGAGTAAGATAGCGGAAAAAGTAAAACGCGTGCGTATGCCTACCGGTGAGAAAACGCAAATAACAGAAGCAGCTGACACAGAAAGTGTGCTGCGTATTATTCAGTCTATTTCAGCACCGCATGCGGAAGCAGTGAAGCTTTGGATGGCGAAGTCAGGGCTGCGTCGGATTGAGGAAGCAGAGCACCCAGAGCGAGCAATTGAACGAGCAATGTCTTCTTACCTCAAGCAGGGCCACTCTGAACAATGGGTAAGTCTTCGATTGAAGAGTATAGAAGCACGCAAGCGGCTAGTGGGAGAGTGGGGTGCTCGTGGGGTGCACGGGGCAGAAGCTTTCCGAACCTTAACAGACGACATACTGCAAGCATGGTCTGGAATGAAAGCAAGTGAATATAAAGAGTTTAAAGGTCTAACCACAGAAAGCCTCCGTGACAACATGAACAACCTTGAGCTCATTTTAAATCTCCTTGCGGAAACTGCCGCTACTGAAATTTCACGTGTCACTGCCCCACGAGGGTTCGAGCAGAGTCGGGTTGTCGCTCATGCTGGTGGAGAAGTAGCAGGGATTGCGCGTCGAAAGCTTGAGTCGCGCACTCAAAGAAGTGCCGTAACTAAAGCAACGTTCAAAAAGCTGCAAGAGAGACGCAAGCTTAAGTTGTTGAAAGGTTAAAATATAGTAGTCTATACTATATATAATGAACACTCTTGATACTCTAAAAGAAAATATTTTTTCGGTTGGAGAGTTTTTGCAATTTGTGGACAGCGCGCTTCGGCCCCTCTCTGGTGTTCGGGTAAAAGGAGAGCTGCAGCAAGTAAGCTTCCACCCAACGGGCGTGTATATTAAACTTCGTGACGCGACGGAGGAGGGTGTTCTGAGTGTCTACTGCCCTACATCGTTAGGTAGGAGTTTGGATTTTGAGTTAGTGGAGGGGCTTGAGGTGGTTATAACTGGAACGCCGGGTGTTTACAAACGTCGCAGCGAGCTAACATTTCGGGCACTTCAGATTGAGCTTGCAGGTGAAGGTGGGTTAAAGAAAGCATATGACGCTCTTAAACTAAAACTGGAAACTGAGGGACTTTTCGACCGAAAGCGTAAATTGCCAGAGTTTGTAACGTCAGTCGGAGTGATTACTTCCAAAACAGGAGCTGTTATTTCTGACTTCAAAAATAACCTACAGGCACTCGGCATTTCCATTTACCTGTATAATGTAAGGGTAGAAGGACTGCAAGCTGAGCGCCAAATTTTGGGTGCATTAGAATATTTCAAAAACTTGAAAGTTGTGCCAGATGTGTTAGTTATGATTCGTGGCGGCGGTAGCCTGGAAGATCTTCAGGCGTTTAATTCTGAAGCTGTATGTCGCGCGGTATATGCCTCTACCATACCAACCCTTGTAGCCATCGGTCATGACCGCGACGTGCCGTTAGTGCAACTCGTCTCTGATCTCAGCGCTTCAACGCCCACTGCCGCTGCAGTTGCGATCAACCAAACCTGGAGTCGGCTAAGTGAGCTAGGGGAGTATAAGTACCAACTGTTTAGCTCATTTGAATACACACTAGAGTCTTTACACGCAACTCTTTTAGGCCACAAACGTGAGCTTTTATCTTTTTCTGGTCGTCTTTCAGAAAAGATTTTAATACGTAAAACGAGACTGCTTGACGGATATAGTCAGGTTTTGGAACGTGCAAGGTCGTTTGTGCTAGCATCTAGAAGACGTCTGGATGATTTGAATCCAGAAAAACTGTTGGCAAAAGGATATGTCATAGCCAAACAAGAGGGGAATGTTTTACGCAAAGTCAGACAAGTTAATGTCAAGAAGCCGATTAATTTGCAATTTCACGATGGTGAGGTTAAGGTAAAAGTATATGGGGAAAACTAAGAATAATATTGAAAACTCATTTAAGAAGCTAGACGGGATTTTGGAGTATTTAAGCCAGGACGCCGGCTTAGATATAGACGAAGCTTTAAAGAAAGTAAAAGAGGGTTCGCTCATAATAAAAGACCTAGAGAAACGCCTTATGGACGCCAAGAATGAATTTGAAGAGGTAAGGCAATCCATGGTATAATATAGTTAATGTTTTCTTCGGTTAAGTCGCATTACTTTGCCTTTATCTTAGGCACGTTACTTTCTTTGGCCTCCTTGGCGAGTACTGTATGGTACTTACACCCTGTTAAGAACAGTATTGCTCTTCCTGCTTATTATTTAAGCCTTTTTCTGTTTTTTACCGGGTTTGGAATCATCTTTGGCCTGACGGTGAGGCGTGCGTTTTTTGAAGGTACGTATATAAAGCACTTAACCGCTTCTGTTCGGCAGGGTGTGTTTTTAGGACTCTTGGCAGTAATTACCTTTTTACTACTCTCTAACCGTTTGTTTCACTGGTGGGTGTTCCTTATTTTAGTTTTCATCTTTTTCATTATTGAGTTCTTGCTTTCATGATTGACATTGCTGATATAACTAAAGAAGTTGAGACGTTACTCTCTGGTCTTACCTTTCAAAATACAGAAGACCTAAAAGTCAGCTTACTGGGCCGGAAGGACGGTGTGCTTACAAGTGCGTTTCGTGCATTGCGAGAACTGCCAGAAGCTGAAAAGCGTGTGGTTGGTCCACAACTTTCTGCGCTCCGTGAAAAAGTTGAAGTTGCTTTGAAAGCAGTCCTAGACCAGCACGCAGACGCACAAATAGTAGACCTAACATTGACTGCTATTCCCTGTGAGACTGGTACGTTGCACCCACTAACACAGACACAGCAAGAGCTGGAAGATATTTTTAAACGACTAGGCTTCGTTTCCTATCTAGGCCCTGAAGTTGAAACGGAATTTTATAACTTCACTGCCCTAAACATTCCAGAAAACCACCCAGCTCGTGACATGTGGGACACTTTTTACATAAAGCAAAGGAATACTAAGGGAGAAAGGCTGTTGCTAAGAACTCACACTTCTCCTATGCAAGTTCGTTTTATGCAGCAGCATAAGCCTCCTTTTGCAGTTCTGTTTCCAGGTGTGGTTTACCGCCATGAAGCAACAGACGCAACTCATGAGCATACGTTTCAGCAGCTTGAAGGTCTTGTAGTAGGAGAAAATATCTCATTTGCCCAAATGTCATGGACGTTTGAAACTGTACTTAAGCAGTATTTCGGTTCCCAAACAAAAGTTAAAATGATGCCGAGTTTTTTCCCATTTACTGAGCCTTCTGCCGAGGTTGCTATTTCTCATCCTGATTTTAGGGGTGGCAAGTGGCTCGAGCTTTTGGGTTGTGGTATGGTAAACCAGAAAGTCTTTGAAGCTGCCGGTTACCCGAAAGGTAAGTATACGGGCTTTGCATTTGGTTCTGGTTTAACCCGTTTTGCCATGATGAAATACAAGATACCTGATATCCGCATGCTTTCAGAAAACAAAATAGAATTTTTGAAGCAGTTTTAATATAAGTCCATAAAGTCCATAAAGTCGAAAGTCCATAAAGTAGAAATACAAATCATAGGACTTTAAAGACTTTATAGACTTTCGACTTTCGACTTATACTCTGTGCCAGACACTCCTATACAAACAACCAATACCCAACCACCTCAACCAGCTGAACAGCCGTTGATTTACGACATTATGCCCGACTATAAAGTTGTTGTTCCAAAAGTCGCATCTTCTGGAGGGCAAAACCTAAGCCAGCTCCATTTGCCTAACAAGAACGCTAAAGCAAGGTTGCTCTGGATGGTGGTTTTTGTATTAAGTGCTGCGGTTGTTGCAGTGCTTGGGTTTGTGGGTTATAAGGTGTTGACTTCGGAGTCTGCCCAGGTAGAATCTGCCCAGACTAGTAAGCAAAGTGAACTGAGTGTTTCTGAAGCCGACACCTCGCAAGAAGTTGGCCTTGGAATTGGCATTACTTCTGAGTTCCTTTTAAAGTACTTTGATGTTGATCAGTGTGCAGATAAAAGCCTGTGCGGATCAGAGGCTGATCCAGACAAAGACGGGCTTAAAAATTTCGGTGAGCAAAAAAACAGTACAGACCCTAACAATGCAGACAGTGACGGCGACGGACTTGCAGACGGAGATGAAGTAAATATTTTTGGCTCAAATCCCGCTAATGCGCGCACCGCCGGACTTGAAAAGTATACAGACGCGCAAGAGGTTTTGGCTGGATACAGCCCGGTAGATAAAAACCGTAAGTACACAGAAGAGGAGAAGATACAAATTTCTAAAAAAGTGAAAGAGTTTGGCATTCACACTCCAACTATTGCAACGCTCGGAGTAGAAGCTGCAAAAATGTACCACTTTGACACTGACGAGGATGTCTCTTCGTTGGGGACTAAAACGAGCATCATAACTCCTGTGGAAGAAGTAAAGACTTCTGAAGCTGAGTCCTTTGGTCCGTTGCTTCCTTTGGCGGACCAAAGCCCTGAAGAAATGCTCGGGCGAGACACGCAGCGTATGAACACCATAAAAAAAATCGGTGTTGCTGTTTTACGGTACAAGAATGAGTCTGGCAAGTTCCCTGACGCAGCAAATTTTGACGAGCTCTACACTGTTATTAAGCCGTTTTTGGGAGTTGCAACCAATGCTCAGGATCCTATAAACAAAGAGCAGTACGTGTATACTTACAAGCTCACGAGTAGTGCAGACTTTCTGCTTACATACTTCAGCGAAACTCAAAAACAAATCATAAAGTACACACTTAAGAACGCACAAAAAGACTATGACAGCCAGCAAAAGGCTGCTCTCGACGAAGACCGCATGAGGGACATAGAAAGCATAAAGTCTGCGCTTATGCTGTACTCCAGGAGCCACTTAACCGCCCAGAGCAAGGTAGATAATGTCTTCCCAGCAGTAGCAGAGTTGCGTAGTGAGCTTGTGCCTAAGTACTTGAACAGCTTGCCTAAGGACCCAAAGACAGGAAAGGACTATGAGTATAAAGTATCGCGAGATTTTGACTCGTTTACTTTAAAGGTCCAGCTCGACAACCCCCCAGACGGAACCACTGGCTACCTGTGCAACCAAGACGACGAGTGCGATTATTATTAGAGAAAGCAAAAGCTCACGCTAAAGATTTAATCTGTCGCGTGAGCTTTGTTTGTGACCTATATTTCTTTTGGTCGGATGGCGTCTTCTGCTTTGTCGCAGGACTCACATAGAAATGAGTGTCTCTCAACTCTGTATGAGCCTGCGCGAAGTCCGAAGTAAGACACTATGTCATTGAGTCTACTCCAGGTATGCGAATTACCATGATATAGCACATGCTGTTCACAGTTTTTCGACGTTCTCCCGAGACACCGATGAATTAGTACAGACTGTCTAATTCCTGGTAGAGTCATATTTAAGCTTTCCTCAATGTGTGTTAGGCCGGGAGCACGTATAGCTTGGACTCGCTCGGCGCTTGTGGGTTTGTGCGCTGGTAGGGGAGCCGGTCAATTAGGACCTGGCTTCCTACTCTGAAAGCTTCCGCGATAACACGGTTCCCATGATCATAGAAACCAAACACGCGGTGCTTACCGTCGTCAAAGTCAGCAGAATGCTGGTCAACGTATTCCGTAACCGCAGCCTTGCTGTGGAAAAAGTTGTCATCCACTTGTAGGATTTGAGGAATTGGAGCATGTGTATTGAGTTTATACTCCTGTCCCCCAACGTGCGTTAAAACTGGACTTACAGTTGCCAAAATGTTTCTCCTTTTTTATTTAGTCTAATAGAAATTTTTGCATTTTTTCTCAATTACTGTCAATGCTACGCAATAGCCAAAACGCCCTTTTTTTGCTACCCTAAATGAGGGGAATTATTACGACTTTTTATGAAATTTTCTTACAATCTTTTGAAAAAGTACTTTCCACAGATACCTAAACCTGAAAAGGTAGCTGAGCTATTAGGAGAACATACGTTTGAGGTAGAAGGGTTTGAGCAGAGCTCTTTTTCGTTTACTAATGTATATACAGCTCAGGTTTCGGGCGTGGAAAAGCACCCTAATGCGGACCGTTTACGGGTTATACGGTTAAAGATGGGCAGTCAGGAAATCTACCCTGTGGTGTGCGGTGCATTTAACTTCACAGAGGGCGACATGGTTGCGCTTGCGTTACCAGGAGCACATATCCCCCAGAATATACACTCAGAAAATTATGAGTCTTTTACCTTGGGAAAGGCAGTAATCCGTGGTGTAGAGAGCCAGGGGATGATATGCGCTGGATTTGAGCTTGGGCTTGTTCCAAAACCAGACAAAGGAGTGCTTGTATTACCGAAAAACACTAAAACAGGGATGTCTTTAGAACAATTGCTTTCAGATATTATTTTTGATTTTGCACTTACACCGTCCCGCCCTGATTTGTATTCTCATCTTGGCATAGCTCGTGAGCTTGCTGCGTTGACTGGCAAGAAGTTTGCAGAGCCAAAGATTAAGTTTACATATTCTCCAAAACCAAAATCTCTGTCAGTTAAAGTTGAAACTAAAAAGTACTGCAACGAGTACTATGGTGCTGTAATTGAGCTGGGTGAAGTGCCAGGAACTCCGCCGGAAATTGCTGCACGCCTGCAAGCGCTTGGGAGTCGCAGTGTTAATTTCATAGTCGATCTTTCGAACATAATTATGTTCGAGTTAGGCCGTCCCAGCCATGCGTTTGACTTGGATGCCACTGACCGAAAGATAACAGTACGCATGTCTAAGGAAGGCGAGCAGTTCACTGCACTGAACCACAAAACATACACGCTCGACAATGACACTATGGTAATAGCCGATGGAACACATGCCCTTGATATTGCGGGTGTTATGGGCGGGCTGGATAGTGAAATATCAGAAAACACGAAACAGATTCTACTGACCGTGGTTAACTTCAACGGGAGCAAAGTTCGCAAAGCAGCTCGCTCTTATGCAATAGAATCTTCAGCACCAAAGTTTTTTGAAAAAGGCCTGTACAAAGAGCTCGCACCATTGTGCGTCGAGCTTTTTGTGAGTTATCTTAAGCAATATAATGTGCCACATAATGTTACAGAAACTTTTGTTGTAAATGAAACCAAACGACCTAAGGTTAAAGTTGCGTTTACTGCGGAGGGTATCTCACAATTACTTGGGGTAAAGCTTGGCACAGCTGAAATTAAACGTCTCTTAAAAAAGACCGGAATTACAGTTTCGGGTACGACTAAGCTTATAGCTCAGGTTCCGTATTGGCGCTTGGACCTGAAAGATGTTGCGGACATAGCAGAGGAAGTGCTTCGCTTGTACGGCGTTTCGAATATACGTCCTATACCTCTGAGTCTACAGACGGCAACTGTCCCGGAAGACGCGCTCAATGTGTTCATTCGTAAACTTAAATACCATGCAGCGCGTGTTGGTATGCACGAAGTGCAGAACTATAGCTTTATCTCACAAAAAGACATAGAGGATTTCGCTGGCCAGTATTCTGACTTTTTGGAAATAGAAAACCCGCAGAGTGACGAGCTTCGCTTTATGCGTAAGAACTTACTCTACAACATGCTTAAGAATGTGCACGTAAACCAACGCGAGTTAGTCGAGTTTACGCTTTTTGAAGTAGGAAGGAAGTTTAACTCTTTTGAAAACCAGCCCTTTTTGTTCACTGCACTTGCATTTAACAAAGCTGTTTCTGAGACAACGAACTATCTGACTTTGAAAGGTAGGATAGAGCGCACTCTTCAAGATATAGGTGTTCCATTTACATATGTACAAGAAAATCCCATGTGGCTGACGATTAAGTCTGGTCCGGTCACGATAGGCTTGCTTGGCTTGGTGGGTAGGAGGATAACCCGCAACTTTAAGATTGAGGGTGGTTTAGCTTTTGCAAAGCTTGAGTTGGAAAAGCTTCCAGGCTTAGTATCACAAAAAACATACATTTCATTTTCCCCATATCCTAGTATTTCGAGGGATTTGTCAGTGGTTGTTGCAGCCAGTGAAACCATGCGGCAAGTCGAAGAAGTAATTCGAAAAGCCGCCTCTGGATTGCTTTTCGGAGTTACAGCCACACAAAGCGAAGGAGCAGGGAATTTCTTTGAAATTTTAAAAACTAGAGGACAAAAAAACCTCTTAATTAAGCTAGAATTTAGCAGTTCAGATCGTAGCCTGACTGACGCAGAAGTGCTTTCAGAAATGGACAAGATTATGGTAAAATTAAGAGAGAAAGGTATTGAAATTAGATAGTCAAAAGTCGAAAGTCCATAAAGTCCATAAAGTCTAATCTTTAGATAGGCTTGTTGTGATTACTTTATAGACTTTGGACTTTATGGACTTTATAGACTCGTCTATGGCTGATAAAGAAAAGAAGGCACAGGGTAGTTACACTGCTGCTAATATTACAGTCCTTGAAGGGCTTGAGCCGGTGCGAAAACGTCCTGGAATGTACATTGGCTCAACTTCTGAATCAGGTCTGCACCATTTGGTCTGGGAAATCGTAGACAACTCAGTTGACGAGGCTATGGCAGGACACGCAACTCGTGTCGAGGTAGTGCTCCAAAAAGACGGAGGCTGCCGAGTGGTGGACAATGGCCGTGGTATTCCAGTCGACATTCATAAGCAAACAAAGAAGAGCGCGCTTGAAACTATATTAACTGTACTCCACGCTGGTGGTAAGTTTGGCGGTGACGCGTCCGGGTATAAAGTCTCAGGCGGTCTTCATGGTGTGGGTTCTTCAGTGGTAAATGCGCTCTCGACTGACCTTATTGCTCAAGTCAAAAAGGATGGAAAGCTGCATGAGCAGCGTTACAAAATAGGGAAGCCAACTAGCCAGGTAAAAGTTATTGGAAAAGTAGACAAGGATGATCCAGACCCAACCGGTACTTCCATAACCTTCTACCCGGATAAAAGCATTTTTGAAACTACAGAATTCAGGTTTAAAACTGTATTGGAGCACTTGCGCAGCCAGGCATACTTAACTAAGAACCTGCACTTTATAATTACAGACGAGCGTATTGGTTTGACTTACCAGTACTACTTTGAAGGTGGAATTGTGTCGTATATTCGTCAGGTGAACCGGAACAAGAAAACTATTCACCAGCCAATCTATGTTTCCAAACAAAATGGTGACTTGTTAGTTGAAGTTGCTATTCAGTACACAGACGAGTATGACGAGCGGGTGTTGTCTTATGCTAACAACATTTATAACCCTGAGGGTGGTATGCATGTTACGGGTTTTAGGACTGCGTTAACTCGCTCTATAAACAACTACGCAGTTAAGAATGGGTATATAAAAGAGTCTGAAAAGTTAACTGGTGAGGACTTGCGTGAGGGTCTGACTGCAATTATTTCTGTTAAGTTACCTAACCCACAATTTGAAGGCCAGACTAAGGCCAAATTGGGAAATCCTGAAGCTCGTACCGCGGTAGAAGCCGTCATGAGTGAGTTTCTGGAAAACTACTTGGAAGAACACCCGCAGGAAGGCGCAAAGGTAGTTGAAAAAGGCATATTAGCCGCTAAGGCCAGGCTTGCCGCGCGCGCAGCAAGGGATAGCGTGATCCGCAAGGGTGTATTGGATGGTTTAGCCCTTCCAGGCAAGCTTGCTGACTGCAGTGAAAAAGACCCTGCAAAGTGCGAACTGTACATAGTGGAAGGTGACTCCGCAGGCGGCAGTTGTAAACAGGGCCGGGACAGAAGGTTCCAGGCGGTATTACCGCTCCGTGGAAAGATTTTAAACGTAGAACGCGCGCGATTGGATAAAATGTTGTCCAGCGAGCAAATTAAAAATTTGATTATTGCATTCGGAACAGGTGTAGGAGAGTTGTATGATATAGGCAAACTCCGTTACCATAGGATCATAATTATGGCAGATGCTGACGTTGATGGTGCACACATCCGTACATTGCTTTTGACTTTGCTATATAGATATTTCCCTGACATTATTACGAGCGGGTATTTGTATATTGCCCAGCCACCATTGTACCGGGTATCTGTTGGGCGTGACTTTGCGTACGCGTTCTCTGACAGTGAGCGTGATGAAGTGCTAAAGAACATGCTCTCAGACAAAGATAAAAAAAGCACTAAAACTAAGGTTAAGGTTGCTGTAGAAGAAAACGCTGAAGGAGAGACGGGAGAAACTACGCCAAGCGGACAAAAATATTCCATTCAGCGGTATAAGGGTCTGGGTGAAATGAACCCAGAACAGCTTTGGGAAACGACTATGGACCCGCAAAACAGGGTAATGTTGAAAGTGCATATTGAAGATGCAGAAAAAGCAAGTGAAGTGTTTGAAACCCTTATGGGTGACGACGTTATGCCCCGAAAACGCTTCCTTGTTTCTAGAGCAAAAAACGTGAAAAATTTAGATATATAATTTCCAAAATAAGGAGGTACAAGAATGAATCAGGAACGGTTGCGAGGTCGTATTGTTCGCCGGAGTGGAAATCCACTCAAGGTCAGTTACGAGTACCCGCCTGGGTCCGGAAGAAAGTTTAGTTCTGAGGTCTTCAGTGTGGAGACGGGCGGCTGGAAAAACGGTGCTGAGGTGACTTTTATACCCGCTACTCTGGAGAGCGGGAAAACTATTGCGCTTGATTTAAGGCCAGCGGAGCAAGATCTTCATGAAAACAGCTATGTTGAACTGCCTATGCAAATAATCCGCGGCAGACGTGTAACTTTGCGGTTAGTGATCTTGTCGCCTGAGGAAACCGCGGCAAAAGGACAGCAACTGGCAAAGCTCATGGCCAACCATCTGCTGCGGACACGTTCTCGCATATAACAAGAAAGCCCTCGAACATAAAGTTCGAAGGGCTTTTCAAAATGCTCCATTTACCTCCTTAAAATTTGCCGTGGTCATGCTCGATTTTTTCCACAGCTAGCTGTAAGGTGCTGAGCAGTTCACGGAAGGCGTGTTTAGTGTTTTTCACGTCAACACCTTTCATCTTGAGTACGTAGGGTAATACTCCGACAATAAACTCTGCAAAGAGCCTGCATTTGAGCTGAATGTACTCTGCAGTATATTCACCAAATGACTTACGTCTTTTTTGTTTTGTTTGTGTGGTCGGTGCTTTACTTGGTATGGGCGCAGGAAGGGGCTTGGGGGTAGGGGCGGGTGTAGGCGGGGGAGTTCCTGGCTTAGTTGTCCACCTTGTTCCTTCTCCTTTCCCTCCCTTTTCTTGGGCAACTACTAGCCTAAGCATTGCTTCGCTCAATCCATTTTGAGCGGCATGTTTAGCTAAGCGGATCTGAGTCTCTCTATCTTTGAAGATAGTGAGTTGAATGGCATGGTTGAAGCCTAGTTGGCCTGAAATGACCATAACTTGGACTTCTTTAGCGAGACTCAGGAATTGGAGTCGTCTATGTATGGTAGCTTCACTTTTGCCAACGCTCTGCGCTATAGTCGCGATGCTCATTTTATATTCTCCCATGAGCATCATACACACCCTTGCTTCTTCCTCAATGGTGAGGTCCGCGCGCTGCATGTTCTCAGTCATGGCAAACACGAACGCGTCACGGTCAGTTAGCTGCTCAATGATCAGGGCAGGTACGGTACTCGCGCCAGTCTTTTTGGCTGCCCTGAGCCTGCGTGAGCCAAAAACGAGCTTGTACTTACCAGATCCTGTTTTTCCTCGGGAGCGAAGCATTACAGGTTGCAGGATACCCTGCTTACGAACGGACGCAGCTAGTTCTTCCATGAGACTTTCGTCGTAGTAATGTCTTACCACGAAAGCCTCTTCAATTTCAGTCAGTGGTATTTGATATACGACGTTTTTTAGTTGCGGCATTTTCTGTCCTCCTTTGCGACAGGTCTTGTATGTTGTCAAAAATTTCTTGTTTTTGTTCGACGCTTAGGCTTCTCACCCAAGCTTTTGAAGACCATATTTGGCAATGCTCAGCATAATCTATGCCCGCGGCATATACTGCTGTAGCCCAGTTGCCAAAATGATAAACTGCGGATGACACAAGTGCGCATTCTAGTTTACGCATATTCGAATGACTCAGAAACGCACCGGCATCATGTAATAGCTTTATGTCAGCTATGATATTTTCTTTATCCCGCACTTGCATAAGGCGTACCTCGTCATAATTGAACCCCGCTGCTTCTATGGCTTTTTGCCAGCTACCAAAGTGTTTTTCTCCAGCTGATTTTAGGGCTTGGTATTCAACCATAACTGCAGCAGAGTTAAGCGGCAAACCTTTGATATAGCGGACAAGTATTTCGACAATTACTCGAGACTTCGTCCAGGTAATTCGTGGGTCTATCTTTTCCACCTGCGCGAGAGTTAATGCTTTTTCCCAACTACCGCAATGCCGCTTGGCAGCAGTGTAGAGGTCATACGCGTCTCCATACGGGTCCCAGCAATAGCTCAATGATAACCCAGCAAGCACACGCGCTTGGATCTCAGCTATAACTATCGTTTTGGACCATACTCGGTATGGTTTTTTTACTCGAATTTTTGAATAGTCGAGTCCAGCTTCAGCTATTGCTTGTGCCCAACCCCCAAAGTACTTGTGCGCGGCAGCATATAGTCGAGGAAGTTTTGTCTGGATAAAGTTAGAGTTAAGTGGCAGCCGGTCTTCATAGCGTTTAAGGATAACCCCAATGATTTTCTCTTTACCCCACTTTGGCTTGGGCCGTTCTTTGACTTTTGTACTTTCATAGTCAATACCTGCGGCCTCCACCGCAGATTTCCAGTTCCCGAAATTCGCTTTTGCAGCAAGGTACAGGTCTTTGTGGTTTTGTTGGACGAACCATGGGCTTGGGTTATTATTTGTATAGAGGCTTTGGATAGCCGCTATGACTTTCGTTTGGTCCCAAATTTTTGCTGGCATCCTTACCTCCTTAAGTTTGAAGTGTTTGTTTACAATAGAATACTATGCAAAATTCCCCTTGGGGTCAATAAAGCGCTAAGGCTTGCTAAAAGATGTTCCAATTGCAGCAATTAGGGTTACCTAATCGGCGCTAAACTTTGTACACTGGTAGCATGGCTACCAAAGATACAAAACACAACTTAATGTTCCTAAAAAAGAATATCCTTGACCGATATATCCGTCGTTCCTTGA
>DASPKA010000093.1:0-3717 GCA_035628335.1 Patescibacteria group bacterium
AGCTTCCAGCTGTTTAAAAAACTTTGACTTTAAGTGGTTCTTGAAATGCACTCCAGTAACTTCACCATAGGTACGGATTACCCAGGAAGTAACCAAAATCCCAATCCAACACAAACCTAAAAACCAGAGCACGCGCCAGAGATTCTCTGTGGTGAGGCCAGCAGCTGAGAATTTTGCAAGAAAGTAAGGGATATAAAATCCACATATCCCGCCTGCCATACCACTCACAAACGCAAAAACAAACCGCCCCCGTAAGTGGTCTAAATTTTTCCACAAATATCTAAATGTTTCCATTTTGGATTTATTTAAGTATAGCAACCCTCATAAAGACTGGAAAACCTAGGCTAAAAATGATACACTACGGTATACTTAAGCACCCGTAGCTCATTTGGATAGAGCGCTTGGCTTCGAACCAAGAGGTAGGGGGTTCGAATCCCTCCGGGTGCACCATAGTACAGCACATATCTATACTTTCTTAATCTCACTAATTTATACAAAAAATAAACTATTCGAACCGAAAAGCGTGTCCGCAGGACAAAAACTTGCCTTGAATGGCAAGTTTTTAGCGACGGGGCCCGCCGCAGCGTTAAACACCGAAGGTGTTTAGACTAAAACGACCGAAGGGAGTTGAAGTCAGCGTGAGGTGGGTTCGAATCCCTCCGGGTGCACCATGGGTCCAACAACCCTCACTGCTGCTTGTGTAAAAGAGATTTTACTCAAGCATTTGTTCGGGTTGAGTCTTCTCATCCTAAAAACCTCGCTGCTATGCACATTCAAACTTTTTTCTTCAAAAACAATTATTGTAGCAGATGTTTTTAAAGCCCTACATATAAGACAACGGCTGGACACATTAGTGACCAGCCGTTAATTTTTATCGTTGGAAACCTTTTAGGAGTGCGTTTGCCAGACCCAGCATCTCTAAAGCCTCGCCCGTGAAGACTGCGTTGCTATAGGTGAACTCCTCCCGTTCTGTAGTTAGAACAGTAAAGGCATACCAGAGTGGAAGCGCTATATTAAGCGTCTCCAAGTAAGCCTGCAAAACATCCCTTGGTAACGCAATTCGACCCTCCATAGTGACTGGGGGTGGTTCCTCAGGGTAGTTAACCACATCTGGCAATTGATACCGGGACAACATAAGGTGAACTTGCCATGCATCCAGGAAACTATGTGCTGCCAGACGACTACCATACGCTACGATATCACAGACAGTCTCAGCGCCAAGATGTGCAAATGTCCATGCAAGCTCATGAATTGCCATTTCACGCACATCATAGCTTATGCTGGTAGGAAGATAGATCCCTGAAAACTTTACCCACCCTCCACCATGCTGCTCGTGGATACGCTCCACTAACAACCGCTCGGGTTCAGAGTAATAGGTGGTTAAGTCATCCCGTGACCCTGACCCCTCTATACTTGCCCCATTCCGCCTATTCAAGACATAGGGCAGATTTTCGTAATCCAACTCATTCATCTAATACCTCCTTAAGTGAATATAGTTGGATTATAGTGTACTATTTTTTGATCAAAATTACAATTTCTTCGTTTTCGCTCAGCCCAGATGTGATTTCGATCAAACCTGAACTATCTTCTAAGCCCGTGGTGACCTCTTTTTCTTCATAGGTTTTTTCCTTTGTATTTGTAATCACCTTTATGGTCTTTTTTCCGCTCTGTTCAGTCACTGCACGGGATGGGACTGCAAGCACTGCCTGGCGCTCGTCAATGAGCACCGTAAGATTTGCTGTAAGACCAGGCTTTAATTCAGGTATGCTTGGCAGGGAACTTACAACTTTGTAGTTAACCACACCAGACTGCACCACAGAAGCCGGGTCTACGGTCACAAGCACGCCTTCAAACTTCTTGTCACTGCCGAACGCGTCAAAGGTATAACTGACTTTCTGTCCCTGCTTGAGCACTGCTACGTTTGCCTCAGAAATGAAACTTTCCACGTGAAGGCTACTCAAGTTCTGCAGCTTTATAATACCCTTTAGTGCCTGTGCCTGCTCACCTAACTTTATATCTACGAGGGTTATGGTGCCATCGGCTGGAGCGCGCAGTACCGTGTTCTCATAGTTGGCTGCTGCAGCCTGCACCTGACCTTGGGCCTGGAGCACTTGCGCCTGAGCTGCTGCAACTTCTGCTGGTCGTGCTTGTGCTTTTTTGAGAGCCAAGCCTGCGTTAGCCTGATCAAGTGAAGCTTGCGCTGAAGCCACGGTGTTCTGAGCATTAGCTACTGCTGTTTTTTCTGCTTCAACTGCAGCGTTGTATCCACTTAAGTTAGTAACATACGAAGTAGCCTTGGTGTTTGGTACGGAAATAGTCCATGAGTCGCCGTTTGAACCTGGTGTTAAACCACTAAAAGTTAGGTATAACCCTTTAGTTCCAAGTGGCGTTGGTGCACCAAACGCACTCACTGGTTGAGAACCGCTCTCAAGACCGTTATAGGTATAAAAAAAGTTACTGTTTACCGCAACCAGTGTAACCTTATACTCCCCCTGCTGGTCCCATGAGTAAGTACCGGAAACTGTTGGGTTAGTTTGTGTGTAGTTTGTAGAAGCAGGAAAGGCACTTAACGTCGAGTTTAAGAGTGTGGTAAATGCATTTTTTGTAGCAACACTATACTGTGTTTTAGTTGACTCAAGTGCGTTTTTTGCGTTATATAAAGTAACTTGGGCGGCAGAAACCGCCTTCTCAGAAACATGAACATCTTCGCTGGAAGCGCCGTCTATAACCTTACGCAAATTTGCCTGAGCGCCTGCAAGCGCGCCGCGAGCCTGAGTTAAAGCAGCTGCTTCAGCTCCGTTTGAAAGCATGGCAAGCACCTCGCCTGAGCGAACCTTCTTGCCAACTGATGCTGGTAGCTGACTAACAACACCCGAGGTTTTAAAGCTTAAAGCAAGGTCAACACCGGAAACCACTGTACCACTCGCCAATACTGTTTTCTTTAAATCCTGTTTTTTAACGTTCTCAGTTTGGATGTTCGAAGTATCGGTTTTACCAGAACGAAATATAAAAAAACCCACCACAAGCACTATCACGACAGCAGCCGCAATCTTTTTCTTCGTAAAAAATTTTCTCATTTACCAAATTTTACCATATTTTCAATGATTAAGCAAACTTAAAGGACGGCTATTTAAAAGGCCGTCCTTTGCTTCATTTAGTTTGCGATTTGGTTTGCCACCTTGGCGACTAAATCATTTTCTTCTTTAGTACCATATTTTGAGGAATCCTGAATTACCCAGGTCATACTAGAGAGCGAACGAGGAGTATAGCCTAGCCGAAAGGCTTTCATTGCATAAGCAAAGGCTTCAGGCTCAAAGCTTGCGGCTTTGTTGATTTGCGCTGCAAGCCATAAGTTGCGGGGATTGTTAGGCTCAAGCTTAAGCGAAGTCTCCATGCTTACACGCGCAGTAACGTAATCTTTTAGCACAAATGCGTTTACAGCTACGATTCGATGCGTCTCCGCACGGTTCGGAGCCACCTGCTGCAGCTGCCTTATAAGCTCTTTAATTTCAACCACATGGTCTTCAGCCAAGAACACACCAGAGTTAATGAGGTTAAGCGCCAGCTTGTTAAGCACTAAAAAGTTGTTTGGCTCTTGAATATGCGCTTCACGTAGTAAACTTTGTGAAATTCTCACGTTTCGGATAACATCGGGATTGTTCTTAACCTGTTCGGTGAGCGCTTCCAAGTAGCCGAATGCATACGTATGGTAGTCTT
>DASPKA010000094.1:0-8110 GCA_035628335.1 Patescibacteria group bacterium
CGAATCTGGTTGAATTGTTTCCAAGTTAGAATCGAAATTCACCCTTGGAAAGATTCTCCTTAGAAAGGAGGTGATCCATCGACAGCTTCCGCTACCGATGCCTTGTTACGACTTAGCACCAGTTATGAGTATCGGCCTAACTCCCGAAAGAGCTTCAGCCGCTCCCACTTCCATTGCTTGACGGGCGGTGTGTACAAAACCCGAGAACGTATTCACCGTAGCGAGGCTGATCTACGGTTACTAGCGATTCCGGCTTCATGAGGGCGAGTTGCAGCCCTCAATCCGAACTGAGAATAGTTTTATAGGATTTGCTCCCCATTACTGGTTGGCGTCCCTTTGTAGCTATCCATTGTAGCACGTGTGTGGCCCAGGTCGTAAGAGCCACGCTGATTTGACGTCATCCCCACCTTCCTCCGGCTTAAACGCCGGCAGTCTCGCTAGACATATATAACTAGCAATAAGGGTTGCGCTCGTTTTAGCACTTAAGCTAACACCTCACGGCACGAGCTGACGACAACCGTGCAGCACCTGTGTGGCACCCTCGAAGGCTACCCCGGTTATGGGGTATGCAGCCACATGTCAAGACCTGGTAAGGTTCCCCGCTTACCGTCGAATTAAACCACATGCTCCACCGCTTGTGCAGGTCCCCGTCAATTCCTTTGAGTTTTAGCCTTGCGGCCGTACTCCCCAGGCGGTACATTTAACGCGTTAGCTTAGCCACTAAAGAGGGTCGATACTCCCTAGCGGCGAATGTACATCGTTTACAGCGTGGACTACTGGGGTATCTACTACCAGTAGTTAACTATCTATATTATTGCAATCTTTATGTCGCCATAAAGTTTGGACTATATCATTATCTCTCAAACAAGTTTAAAGAATAATACTTTGCAGGATTGTTATATGAATCTAGAACGAAGCTTAAGACCTCATTCTTGTCACGCCCATCCCAATATTTGGAATGTGACGTAACTTTGGAACCTTTAGCAAACCCGATTAAACCAGCAAACACTTGTATTCCGTGTTGTGTCTCTATCTTAATCTTGCCGTCCTTTACAACCTCGCGAGCTGGAATATTTAAACTCCGAAGCAAGGTCATATAGTTTTTCCTGAGCTCGAGATGAGCACAAGCAAGAAACACCGTTCGGATCAACCAAGTAGTTCCACCTCTCTTGCCATTTCTTTTAGCAGGATAGAAGCAAATACCACCGTCTGCACTAAATGCAGCTTGTAAAAACAAGTTGACCGAAGCAGTTTTATGAAGAAACTGTATTGGAAGATGCGCGTTTGGTAGATCACCAGTAGTAAACCGTAACGTACGGAATGTGCCGAAAGTCTCAACTAGGTAACTACCTATGGATTTTGAATTAACAATAGCCCTATGTAGTCCATCAGTTGTGAGACCTATAAGCACATTTGGCGAATGCATTGAAAACGCATTCAACATACACTGTTGAAATAATCCAACGAGCGCGAAATGTTTGTTGGCAAAGTATATTCTATAGCTTCCTTTTTTAGGGGAAACACAGCCATCTGTAAATAGTAAACCTAACAGAATAGCTAACGCTTGTTCTTGAGATATCCGGCGTGTAGTCTCTGAGGGGTCATCACGGTTGAATTCCGCTAGACTTCCCTGCTGATTGCCTGCATGAGATATATTTTTACTGTGTGTATTTATTATATACATTCGTATATAATTAGTATACCACAGTAATACTCAATACTAAACCCTTTTTAAGGGACAGGTATTCCAGCAAATAGCCAGATATGAACTCCAATGTCGCCATTGGAGGGGACCAGATACCCAAATTGATCCCATTCGCTACCCACGCTTTCGTCCTAGCAGTGTCAGGTGGCACCCAGAAGCCTGCCTACGCTATTGGTGTTCCAAACGATATCAACGCATTTCACTGCTACACCGTTTGTTCCAGCTTCCTCTTTGCCCCTCTAGTTTAGTAGTCCCCGAAGACAGATCCGAAGTTGAGCTTCGGTATTTCACCCCGGGCTTACTAAACCACCTATCGGTACGCTTTACGCCCAATGATTCCGGATAACGCTTGAGGTCTCTGTATTACCGCTGCTGCTGGCTCGTCGTCCATTATTCCGGCCTGCTCATAATCCGCTAATCGCGGCTTCTGAGCCAGCCTCCATAATGAACTCCTCTTCCAAAATGATCGAGCAACGTGTTTTAAAATAAACTCTTCGCTTCGCTGCGAATTTATTTTAAAACGAATTATTGTTTACCTATCATTTTGGAGTTCTAATCGCAAATTAGAACAGTCTTCATGTCGCCATGAAGCGTGGACTATATCATCATCCCGACTAAAAGTCAGGAGTCTCGCGTATAGTCTCTGAGGAGCCCTAATATAACTATTGAACGCGGTACTCACCGTCTATGTTAGGTTAGGTGAATACTACTTAAACACTTATTATAAACGTCGACGTCTATAACAAGTCGCGCTAAAGCAATTTTGTTATGAATTGCATATACTAGGTTTCCTGCTGATTGTCTCGCAATCCTCATGACCAGCGGTGGTCTTTTTATGGATTGAATAGAGATTGTCACCCAAAGGGTACTCTATTATTTACGAGGTGTTCCAGCATATAGCGAGATTTTCTCAAGTCATGTTACCATGACTTCTCTGCACCGAAGCTTACTCTTAAGCTTTACAGAGTTAGCAACCTCTTATTCTCTTGGTACACTCAAAATTGTTCCCAAGCAAAAGGACTTTACAACCCGAAGGCCTTCATCGTCCACGCGGCGTCGCTGGATCAGGCTTTCGCCCATTGTCCAAAATTCCAAACTGCTGCCTCCCGTAGGAGTCTGGACCGTGTCGCAGTTCCAGTGTGGAGGTCTCCCCTCTCGGGGCCCCTAACCGTCATAGCCTTGGTGAGCCATTACCTCACCAACTAGCTGATGGTGCCCAGGCCACGCCACAAGCGTCTTGCGACTTTAAACTTGCGTTCACATAGAGAATTGCTCCACCTTTCGGTGGGATATGCTCTACTTGTGGGATGTTCCTAGGTATTACTCACCCGTTCGCCGTGGGCCTAAACCCACTCGACTTGCATGTCTTAGGCACGCCGCCAGCGTTCATCCTGAGCCAGGATCAAACTCTTAAATAAAGTGACGAATCACTTTGCTTTGTCTTCCCAATGTTACGACCCCTTAAGCCTCAATGGCTGTTGGAATTGAAGTTATGGTACTAGCAAAGTCTTGTAGTTTGTAAGCTCTTAGTGACTACGCTGACATTGCAGTGGAAGTGAATTCCACTTTCATGTCAGCTAGTCTACTTTGTGAACTAACTAGCATAAGTTTTTTTATTGAAGTAGAAAACTTACAAAAACTGGGAATCTCAAAAGTAAATTGACGTATTTGTATACTTACCACTATTCAGCTGTTAAAGAGCTGCTTTCGAATCCCGACGTTGCATCGGGACGACCTTCTTTCCCAAAATATTGCTTTTTGCTTCCGAGGGAAACCCTCATACGCAAAAGTGATATTCTAGAAAATAAGACAAAAGTGAACTAGAGTCAAAAAAATATGCGCGTTGTTTGTTGACAACCAACTGCACTATAATTTCGCCACCGGAGCCCTACCCTTTGACCCTGCGCAAATTGGCAGAGCCGAATTTGCTCCGGTTTCTTGACCTATGTTAGTAGCAATCAAGCCACTTTTTAAATTCACTATAACAAGTTTATACTAGTTTAAAAGGGCTGTCAAGCACCTCTAAAACGTGATAATATTATTACACGTTCAGATGAAGGAAAGTTGAAAAAAACAGTAAAATATGCTATAATTTTGTCATGCCAAAAAAGAAAAACGGAGAAACTAAAATCAAAATACCTAAGCTCCAAGCTCCTGAACTTAATTTGCACACAGACACAAAACGGCACATAGCAGGAATTGTTTGTCTGCTTTTTTCTATTTTGACATTTCTAAGTTTAATAGGCCTTTCAGGTGACTTTGGGGAGTGGTCATTTAGGCTAATATCCTGGTGCTTTGGGTATATGGCTTACGTTGTGCCAGTTATCCTTCTCCTAATCTCTCTATCTATATTTAAAGCAGAGCATGACGGCTCCGCAAGCAAAAACTTCTACTCACGTATGTACATAGGGAGTCTCCTCTCTACCGTATGTCTTGCAAGCCTGATACACATTGTTAATCAACGTCTGTGGGAAGACTCCATACTTCAAACTAATGTTTCATTCTGGCAAAATTCTTTAGAGTTAGCCTTACTTGGAAAAGGTGGTGGGTTACTTGGAGCAGCACTTGGCGGGTTGCTTGGAAACTATTTTGGTTTTATTGCTGCCTTACTTATACTTCTCGCACTCTTGGTAATAGGCGTACTCATAACATTCAATATCTCACTCCATAAACTCTTTCCAAAAAACATACTCAACAAAACGGTAGGAGCTGAAAATGAAAACCAATTTGTAACAGAAGAAGTTACAGAAAAAAATAACAAGCTTCCGAAGGAAGAAGAAAAAGAAGAGGAACAAAAACAAACTACACAAAACATTATTGTACAAGACAAAAAGGATTTGCGTCCTGCTCGACCCAAATTCGAACCAGTTGTACTCCAAGATGGAGTACAATGGAAAAGGCCGTCACTGGATTTGCTAGACAAAAATAACAGCAAGGTAGATAGCGGAGACATTGAGTCAAACATGGAGACCATTAAACGAACATTGTCTGAATTTGGCATTTCGGTAAAAATGGACGAAGTCAAAGTAGGCCCCACAGTCACCCAGTACTCGCTCAAGCCAAATACTGGGGTTAAACTTTCCCAAATTAAACAACTACAAGACGACCTTGCTTTAGCTCTCTCAGCAGAGTCATTACGAATGGAACTTCCAATCCCGGGAAAGCCCCTGGTTGGCATAGAAATACCGAACAAGGTGAAAGCCATGGTTCGGTTGCGTGAAGTATTAGAAGCTGAAACAGGAGCTGAAAGTAAACCATTAGAGTTTGTTTTAGGTCGGGATGTTTCAGGCACCGAAATCTACGCTGACCTGGGTAATCTTCCTCACCTGCTTATAGCAGGCGCTTCCGGAAAAGGTAAAAGCGTGGCTATAAATGCGTTAATGATTTCCCTGCTTTACAAAAACACGCCTGATATGCTGAAGTTTATTGTTATTGATCCTAAGAAAGTAGAAATGGGTATGTACAATGGCATCCCCCACTTGGCCACTTCAATAATTACAGACAAGGACAAAGCAGCAAATGCGCTTGAGTGGGCTACCAAAGAGATGGACCGACGCTACTCAATGTTCCACGAAGCCAACAATAAGCGAAATATAACAGAGTATAACGAGCTTGCACCACAGAAGCTAAACTTCCTCATTATTGTCATAGACGAACTTGCAGACCTTATGCAGACTTCGAGCATAAAACAGGAAGTCGAAAACAGTATTATAAGACTTGCGCAGCTGGGCCGTGCAGCAGGTATTCACTTAGTTGTGGCCACCCAATACCCGAAGACCGAAGTTATTACGGGCTTAATTAAAGCAAATATTACTGCGCGTATGGCGTTTGCTGTAGCAAATAACATGTATTCCCGAGTCATTTTGGATGATGGAGGCGCTGAAGACTTACTTGGAAATGGTGATATGTTGTTTGTATCCACAGAATACACTAAACCGCTCCGTATACAAGGCGCATATGTCTCGGGCAAGGAGATTAAAAAAGTCTGCGACTTTCTAAAGTCTCAAACCGGTGCAGTACTTTACAATGACGAGATCCTGGAAAAGCCGGTCTCAAAGGGGATAAACCCAGTCGGTGGTGGCGAGTACGATGAAATGTATGAAGAAGCAAAAAAAATAGTGTTAAACGAACGCAAAGCAAGCACCTCGTACATTCAACGCCGCCTGAAGATAGGCTACAACCGTGCAGCCAATATTCTAGAAATGATGGAGCAAGAAGGTATAGTCGGGCCACAAGTAGGTTCTGCTCCAAGAGAAATTTATGACGTAGCCCCGAGCGAAAAAGCTGAGTACGGTATAGACACTATGGCAGACGAAATACGAAAGTCGAATAACGACGAAACCACCTTTTAAAAGGTGGTTTCTTTTAATATCCTTCTCAGGTAAAATTACCATACTGCATATTAGAAGTAGAGTAGTCATCAATAGGTAGAATTTCCGCCAGAGTGCAGTAACGGTCGAGCGGAGCCCGACCTTGCTACTGCTGAGTGCAGTAACGGTCGAGCGGAGCCCGACCTTGCTACTGCTGAGGCGGATCTGCTATGGCATGACACTTCCATTATTGATAGTGTATTCACTATGAAAATTCCTAAACACGTTTATAAGGAAACAGCCCCACTCTTAGCCAAACTTCTTTTTGGCCTAGCCCCGTTCATGCGAAATATGTCCTGGTTTACCTTTGCTGCACTTGTAATAATCAGTGGTTTTTTTGTATTCTTAAATAATCTTGGAGGATTCTTATTAGACGACCCACTTTATCTTTGGTGGGTTATTGTGAGTATTCTCTATAAGCTTAAGACCAACTCTAAAAATGCAAACACCACAACGGAGGATTAGCAAATGGGAAACGCTCTTTCCGCGGACGGAAAGCCATGTAGTACTTATGGAAAACAGCATTCAAAAACCACTATTACGTGCTCCATGTGTTCAGTCGTAAACTGCCTTGGACATTTGAAAGTCCATAATCTAACGGAAAACATCAAGGTCGCATTCTGCCCAGTGTGCCACGAAGTGCTTGTAAACCTTTCCACCATGTACGGGGAGGTTGCCACCTCCCGTGCCCAAATTACTTTGGCCTACTTAGTCTTTTCGTCTTTGTGACAGCCTTAGGACGCCACTATATTTTATTATAAATATAGTGGTGTCTTTTATTTCTTAAAGTATTTGCAAGATAATAAAAAAGCGTATACAATTATAATACGAACGTTTAAGAGTTTGTCTGAAATATGGATTTTGAACGCAAACAACTAAAAACAGAGACTTTGGCTGAGTACCTGAGAGAATGCAGGAATGCCATGGGCCTGAGCCAAGAGGAATTCTCAGCGCGTAGTGGGGTTGTTTTAAAGCACATTGCGGCTTTAGAAGAGGGTCGTTATAACGTGCTGCCCGCTGACATTTATGTCATTGGCTTTTTACGTCAGATAGCAGCAACTTTAGGTATCCCTGACAAAGATCTTATACGACAGTTCAAAAAAGAAGTGGGCACCCAACGCCTCTTACAGGCACGACACAAAAAACCTATACGCGTTCGCTGGTACTCAGGCATCTCCCTCACTCCTAAAAGTCTTTCCGTTAGCCTTGCCTTTCTCCTACTTCTGTCATTTGGTTTTTATATCTATGTGCAGATAATAAAACTAAACAGCAGTCCAAACCTGGTTATATACGAACCTAAAGCTGACCAGGTAGTTACTGACTTCACCTTGCGTATTTCTGGAAAAGCAGACCCTGGTACAACGGTGTTTATAAACAATCAACCCCTTTCTTTGGACAGTGAAGGAAATTTCTCTTCAGAACTAAATGTCAGTGAAGGAAAACAGAGTTTACAGTTCTTGGCAAAGAACCGATTTGAAAAGGAAACAGTGAAAAATGTGACCATACTGGCAAACTTACCTGATGCCTCCTTAAGCCAACAGCTCTCTTCGGCCCCTCGAGAACAACCCTTTAGCTTCTCACTTTCCTCGCTGCATGTTCAGAGTATAGACCTATATATAGATGGAACAGCAACTCCTAAAAATTTACCTGAACAGAACAAACAGATAAAAGTCAACGCTCGCTCAGACGTCATACTCTCCACAACTAAACCTGAAACTGTTATCCTGTACTATGAAAGTAAGAAGCTTGGAACACTCAGCCAACTCTTTCCCGATGACCCAACAGAGATCTTTCTAGATAAAGCTGCTCTCGAAAACTTAATTAACAAACATAAGTAATATAGAAAATATATGAAGCAAATCATGAAAAAGCCACAACATAAGGAGGAAGCAGGAAAGTGGAAAGCTGCAGAATCTGCAATAGACCAGATCAGGGACAAGTTTGGGGATGGCTCTATTATGAAACTCTCCGACACCAAGGGCATGAACGTAGAGGCCACACCTACAGGCTCGATAAGTCTTGACCTCGCGCTTGG
>DASPKA010000095.1:0-4088 GCA_035628335.1 Patescibacteria group bacterium
GACTTTCCGTTTCACTCCAAATCTTTTTTAAAACAAAATATGGTTTACCTATCATTTGGGAGCCCTTTTTAGAAGCACTGTATGTAATTTTAACTTAATATAGTATACCAGTATTAGTGCTTTAACTCAAGGGCAATAATATATGACTCCGCTATGTTTGTATGTTAATGCCAATTTTTGTATAGTCATAGTGCACAGGTTTAGGAAAAACAATTCTAAAAAGGAGAAAATATGGAAGACTTAAGTGTACTGGTTTTGTTTCTGCTTTTGGGCGCCATAGTTACAGGTATGCTTTTATACGCGAAGGGGGACGATTCGTGGTTGGAGTTTTGTCATCAGATTTGGAGGTGTCTATCACTCATCGCGTGGGGAGCTGTTGTTCGGCTAGTAGGGGGAGTAGCCCTGATGGTTGGTGGTGTAGGGTACCTGATTGTCATCGTACCAAAGGTGATGAATAACCTGGACTGGGTCTACGCGGACACTGCACATTTCTTAGGCACAGGAATTGCTCTTGCCGGTGCCGCTCTGTTTGCTGTACTTGGTTTCAGCATGCTCAGCAGTTTATTCACGAAGGACTGACACATGACGGATGATGCCCGAGCTTCATCCGTTTTATTTTTTGTCTCATATATTTTTAATGCTAGCGGAGTACAAATAATACACAAGTAACGCGTGTCTGTATTATTTGAACAGTCATGCAAGAAAGGATTTTTTATGAAGATCAATAAACTCCTTGCAGGACTCGCAGTGCCAGCAGCACTGTTGCTCACAAGCCCTGTAGCATTTGCACAAAGTACATCTACACCAACTGGCAGTGTTGACGCTGGGGGTGGTGGAGGGTCAACTCCATGGGTAGCTGTAGCTGCTATTTCTCTTGGCGCAGCAGGCATAGTAACCCTGCTTACGGCAAACAAGTACGCCGCGAGCTTTAAATAGCTTATGAATAAGGCCTTTTTATATGGCTGCATAGCGCTCATCTTATATGGCAGTAGCCTGCTCGTACCCTCTACACAACAAGTAGCTTACGAGCAGGCACTACGGCCTTCTGTTGCTACGGCGCAGATCGAAGCCCCACCGGCTGTTGTCCCTGCTTCAATGGAAATTACCAACATACGACTCAAAGCAAAACTCACACCGCTTACCTTAAGCTCAGACAGAACACTGCCGGTACCAAAAGACCCTTTCGCAGTTGGTTGGTACAACGCAACCGGACCCTTAGTACTCGTTGGGCACTATGACTCACCCACAGACGTTGCGGTGTTTTATAATCTAAAAAAGTTAAAGTCCGGGGAAATGGTATCTGTTACTAGCTCCGATGGCGCTATATCCAGCTACACAATAGACAAAGTTGCCTCATACCCTATAGCAAAGTTTCCAACCCAGGAAGTCTATAATGCTGGCAGTGACCAGCTACGTTTACTCACCTGCGCTGGAACATTTAACCACAAAACTAACCGCTATTCTCATAATTTAGTGGTTTTTGCGACGCGTAATAAATGATGATTTGTTAATGAAGACAAGGCAAATTATAATGAGTGAACCCTTAGGTTCATTTTATATTAATAGACCTCTTGCATGGCCTTCTTTCCAAAGACTTGTATTTATAGCTGAGCGAGAACGTTTCAAAAAATTTTTAGTGGTATCGCATACCGGTAATAAATTTTTTGGAATGTTCGCAGTCAGCTAGAAATGCAAGGGTTTGGGAATGAGGTTGTGGAAGAGGTCTAAAACCGCTCACTTGCCATACTATGCTTCTTAGATTTTCTGTCTTGAGTTTTTGTTTGGTTCTTACTATTTTCGGTATACTTTCGCTTTCTGTTTCTGCTACGGAGTCTTCCGTGGACACTAGTAGTTTTCTGCCGCTTGATCCTTTTTATCCATTTCACGGTCCTGAAATCCATATGCTAAGGACAGATTCTGTGACTACTACTACTCAAACACCACTTCAGCTAACTATTCCAAGTCTTCGGGTTAGAACTTTAGTGGAACAAACGGGGTTAACCGAGCAGGGTGCGCTGGCAGTTCCGGGAGACTCAAGGGTGGTGGGTTGGTATAACAAAACAGGTCCGTTAGTTTTTGTTTCCCATAACATATGGAAAGGTGTAAAAGGGATATTTTATGACCTTAAAGACCTCAAAGTAGGTAGCGAGGTGCAGGTGCAAAACTCTGACGGATCACGTGACATATATGTCATAGACAGAATAGAACCTTTTAATAAAGATGCATTTCCAACCGAGCTCGTTTACTCAAGAACTGAGAAAAAAACTCTAAGGCTAATAACCTGCCACGGCCCAATTGAAGACGGTCGTTACACACAAAATTTAATAGTCTTTGCAACTATTAGGTAAAGTAAAACTGCTCAAACTGTACGTCGTAAAGTTTGAGCAGTTTTGTTCGGAGCTACTTGACCCCAAATTCAAAAATTGTGTGCGGCCCGGTTTGAAAAAAGTATTCCCCGGGCTGGAGCTGAATGCTTGCACGCCACACAGTGTAGTCAAGTCCGTTGTTTATGACTGTACCCACCTGCGTGAAATTCAGTTTGAGACCTTTTTCGTACGAGGTTTTAACTTTCACAGGCCCGCTTTGCGAGGCCATGGGCATGAAGCGAACACCGACGCCAGGTCCGGCTACAGACAGCACCGCCTTTTCCGGTGAGTCGCCAGGGGCGAGAGCGAACTCAAGCTGGACATTTTGAGTCGCTGCTTGCACAGGAGCCTTGTCACCCGAGATGTTTGCTTTCATCTCGGCTTTCTTCTTGTCCCCCGTTAACGCATACCCGACACGGCGAAAGTCAATCACCTTCAGAGTGTGCTTTGTTTCTACCGCGTCTAACATCACTTCTTTGCCTTCTGCAAATTCTTTGCTTGGACTGCTGTTTCCTTGGGCGAAAGCGGTGAAAGAGACGAATAAAACGACAAAAAGCAAACTCACGTTTCGAATTTTCATTTTTACTCCTTGGAAGTTGATTTGCCCAAGAGGGCGAATGTTTGTGACGAATTACAAATTCTACATATATTTTATCATACTGTCAAGAGAGGTCAAAAATGGGGGTATTGACTTTGCAGAGCAAATTCAGCAAAATAGTGGATAGGCTACACTGCCTAAAAACTAGAAAATCAAAATTTGGAGAATATATGAAAGCATTAGCATGGATAGAGCTTCTTTTAGCCGCCATCACTATTGTGTTAGTGGTAAGCGGCCTCGCGCATACGTTGGGTTTGAGCCATCCGCAAGTGGATGGGGTCATGCCTCCGGCTGGTCCCATTGACATCAATGCCAAGCCTGGCTTCATTGTCCAGGCGGCCTTGAACGGTTGGTGGGCGATCTCTGCAGCCGCCACATTGCTTCTTCACGCCATTGGCGTGCAGTGGGCAAAATGGCACAAACGGCGATATTGCCTGCTAAGTATTTAAGCAGGTGCATTACAGGCGGGTTTCCAGATTTTTGGAAACCCGCCTTTCCTTTTGGATGGTATACTGTACATATGTATACTGCAAAGCCTTATGTTAAAAAAATACTCAAACCCTGGGGATTTGAGCTTAAGTACACAACTGAAGATGCTCCATATTGTGGCAAGATAATGCACGTAAGCGCTGGAGGTAGGTGGTCTGTGCATTATCATGAAGAAAAGAAGGAAACTTTGTGTTTGGTATCTGGCGAAGCGGAAATCTGGTTGCACGATGGGGTTGAGATTCAAAAGTTTATGATGGAGTCAGAAGTAGGGTATTATATAACCCCAGGACAAACACACCGAGTGATTGCTATAACGGACTGCATCTTAATTGAGGCTTCTGAACCGGAGCACGGCTTAACCATACGCGTAGAAGACGACAATAACCGCCCTAACGAAGACGATGCGCTTAGAAAAGATCAGAACAGGGGTTGGTATACTTAAGGGCAAAACTTTACAAAAAAGCAAACATATTGTATGGTATGTTTGTTTTTGTATTTCGATTCCGTGTTTTTTTTTGCACGGTAAGACCAACAGTTAGATTTTAGGAGGAATAAAAATGCATAGTAAGAAAGGTATGAGGACGCAACGAGGTTTATCGTTGCCGGATCTTCTTATCGTGATCACGTTAGTTTCC
>DASPKA010000096.1:0-13063 GCA_035628335.1 Patescibacteria group bacterium
AATGTAGCAGGCTGTGGTTCGGGCTGTAGGGGTAAGCTGGGATTAGGGATAATAGACGCAAACAAAGCTTTGGCGCAACCAATAGTAAAACAGGAGATTAGCGAGGGGGAGTTGGTTAGAAACAGGCAGACGAGCCAGGTGTTTTATGTTCAGTATGGCAGAAAGCGACTAGTGGGCAGTTTTGTCCAATCGCAGCGATTTTCTACAATTTCACCTCGAGACGTAGACCATAGCGTATTGCAGAATATGCTTTCGGGTATAAGTTTAGAGCCGCTCGACGGTACGCTGCTTAAGTTCCAAGACTCTCCTGCTGTGTATTTGGTTCAAAAAGCTGCACTGAGGCCTATTAGTTTTGAAATTTTTAAGATAAGAAGGTATAATTTCTCTAGTATTAAAGTCGTTAGCTCACAGGAAGGAAAGGATTGGGTACGTAGTGGTTTCCTGCCGCCACCTGACGGCACCGTACTCCGTGTTCGCGGTAATCGAACAGTATTTTGGGTGCTTGAAAATTTGGTGCACCCTGTAAGTAAACGGTATTTTTACCAATACGGACTTCACGAACTACCTCAAACCTTTGTTACTCCCCAGACACTGAGAAGTCTGCAATTTGGTAAGGTGCTTCAATAATTATCATGACTAAAAAAATTATTGCCGGAATTTTACTCGGCTTACTGATTGTGCCAGAGTTTGCCCATGCCCAGCTACCAGTAGATCCGGCATTTAACCCAAACAAAATAATCGAGGACACGGCTTTTACCAACACAAAAAGTTTTTCTGGCCCGGAAGCAATACAAAAATTTTTAGAGAGTAAGAATTCTGTGCTCGCAAACACTTCAACTGACTTTGTTATGAAGCTTCGCGAGCCAGGTTTTGTTGATTTAAAGCAGATTGTCGAAGACCCAAACGCAATTAAGGGATCTCCGAGGACAGCTGCTGAGTTGATTTGGGACGCAGCGCGCAGTACGGGTATAAACCCTCAAGTGTTGTTGGTAACTTTGCAAAAAGAGCAAAGTTTAATTACTGGACACCAAAATTCAAGCCCTGAACGCTTACAGAGGGCGTTAGACAACGCCATGGGGTTTGACTGTCCAGATTCGACTGGCTGTGGCGACATTTTACCTGGATTTTACTTTCAGTTGTTTGGCAGTATTGATGCAGAAGGTAACCGTTACTTAGGGGCAGCTCGTTCCTTGATGAAATCATTCAATACCCCTGGTGGTCGTGGTCCTTCAGTGCAGGGTTCGCCCGCAAAAGTTGGCCAGCACGTAACTCTTGGAAATACAGTTGGTGACTACACAACAGTAGCCCAGCAAACAGTAACTATGGGTAACCTCGCTACTGCTGCTCTATACCGCTATACTCCGCATGTGTTTAATGGTAACTACAATTTTTGGAAGTATTTCACCACCTGGTTTAAACTGCAAGATGGTACAATCGTCACAGTAGCCAGCGACGCAAATACCTATATAATACAGAACGGCGCACGTCTGACTATTACTCCATTTGTTGCACGGCTTAAAGGCATAAACACAGCCTCAGCTCAGAGCTTTGCGATGAGCGAGCTAGAAAACTATCCGGCAAAAGGGGTGCTGCCGCTTGATGACAACACTGTCGTCCGTGCTGATGGCAAATACTATGTATTTATCAGTGGAAAGAAATACCAAGCATCTGAGTTTACCATTTCTCAGCGTGGCCTGAGTGCATCGAGTGCAATTGAAGCTCAACTGGTAGATATAAGTCCGTTTACAGACAGTGGTGTACTTACTCCAGCCGATGGAACGGTAGTGAAGGGTGACAAAGGCAGTGATGTGTTCTTAGTGAAGAAAGGTGTGTTAAACAGATTCTCACAGCTAACCTTTAAGCAGTATAAAGCCGACAAGCAGGTGCAAACGTTGCCCCAGGCAGAAGTTGACTCGTACCCCAAAGGTGGGTACGTTCCACCGGTTAGCGGCACGCTGATAAAGTCTGAAGGTGGTAAGTTCGTCTATTTGGTTGACCAGGAAACAAAACGTCCAGTCGTAGACGGAGTGTTTAAAGACAGAGGCTTTAAACAGGTAAATGTAGTTACGCTTGCAAGTGAAGAGTTTAACTCAGTTTCTACCGCAGCAGCTGCTACACCTAAAGAGAACGCAGTAGTTAAAACTGACAAATCCAAGTCTATTTATTTCTTCAAAAATGGCCAGAAGCACCCAGTTTCTGCATGGGTCTTAAAACAGCGTGGTATGTGGGTTGACTATACCGTACCTGAACAAGTTGCAAACGAGTGGTACACTGGCCTAGCCTTACTACCCAAAAACGGCACTGTAGTTAAAGGCAATAAATCGGCAACTGTGTATATAGTTGAGTCCGGAAAGCTCCGCGCAATTTCTACAGCAGAACTAAAGAAGAAAAAGCTAACCAAAAAAATCCAAGTATTACCACAAGCAGAAGTTAACAGCTACGTGAAAGCCAACTAAATTGTGGATAACTTAGTTGTGCTGAAGAAATATTAATGTTACGTTTGAAATGAAGGAACATTAATAAAAGCTCACAACGTGAAAAACACAATTTCTAACATAGTCTTCAAAGCAATGAGCACTTTCCTGCTCGTTGTTTTTTTAGTAACTTCTGTTCCGCATGCATATGCACAGGAAGCTGGTGTATCTAGCACTTCTTCGCCAGAAACTCCTCCTGTCACGACAGAAATACCAGAGCCTGTTACAGATACTGAAGGGACAATACCAAGCGCCAATGAAGAAACACCTTCAAACTCTGTTACTCCCTCAAGCCCTAACACAGAAACTACAGAGACAAACAGAAAACAGGGGGTCAAAAACAGGGGGTCAAGTCTAGACATTAGACATTTCCCAATATAGCTTGACTTATGAGTATGTACTGGTATACGATTGGTTAATGTCACGACCACTCAGAATTGAATATCCCGGAGCATTTTACCACGTTATGAACCGCGGGCTTGAGCGAAGAGATATTTTTAAGTCACCAGCAGATTTTCAGTATTTCCTTGAACTGCTTACAAGCCAATTCATGAAATATGGCCTCATAGTGCATGCGTACTGCTTGATGTCCAACCATTACCATCTATTTATTGAGACCCCACTTGGACACATATCCAAGATTATGCGGGCTGTTGATGGCCATTACACACAGAAATTTAACAAATGTTACAAACGCAACGGACCTCTTTTCCAGGGTAGATACAAAGCACTGCTTGTAGACAAAGACAGTTATTCTCTTGAGCTCTCACGATACATCCATTTAAACCCAGTTAAGGCAGGGATGACCAAAACCCCTCAGGAATATCCATATTCCAGTTATTCTTCATTTCTCAGCAATACACACCCATACCTATTCCTAAATACTAGTTGGATTCTTAGTCAATTTCATACAAAAACCAACCAAGCTAAAAAACACTTCACGGACTTTACCTTACAAGGACTTACAGATACATGGTCTCCAGATTCACAAAGCTTCAAAAATACCATTTTGGGTTCTCCAGGCTTCATCTCACAGATCCAAGACCGATTCCTTAACCACAAACATGACCGTGAAATACCAGAACTCAAACAGTCTCAAAGGCAAAGAACTCAAGAAGATGTAGTAAAGTATCTGGTGAATGTAAATCTTGCTGAGCATACTAAGCAGAAGCTCCTGGTATATCTCCTGAAAACTAAAACCCATTATTCACTAAAAGACATTGCACTTATCTCAAACAAAAATATCCATGCCGTTTCAAAGTCAGTTTCTCGGTTTGAACAGGAAATTAAGCAAAGCAAGTTATTGCGAGAAATACTTTCTGAAGCAGAAGCCGCATTAACCGGTATGTCTAATGTCTAGACTTGACCCTCATGTTCTCATGTTCCCTCATGTTCCTATGCTCATGTTCCTATGACCCTCATGTTCCTAGACTTGACCCTCATGTTCTCTCATGTTCTCATGTTTCTGACCCTCATGTTTTCTGACCCTCATGTTTTCTCATGTTTTGACCCTCATGTTTTCGATAAAAATTAAGTGGAAGGTTGATGCTCTTCAAGCTTCAAGAATAACCCAACTTCCAAGTCATATTTATCTTGATTTTGTGGACGTACCGCATAATGGTTCGATTTTGTATTATCTCAAGGAATGGTTGTTATATTTCCATCGAACAATTCCTTTACGCATCTCTTCGGCTAGTAAAATGGTAGCTGCTGTCGGTACAATCAGCATCCAGTCAGAAAGACTCAGCGGAACTGTTTTCAAAAATGTATTCATTGCTGGAGTGTAAATGGCTAGCATTTGAAGTACAATGATCGTGACAGTTGCGCCAACCAAGTATTTATTGGAAAACGGATTCATTTGAAAAATAGATTTGTGTTCTGACCGGCAATTCCACGCATTAAACCAATGACCAACGGCAAGGGTTGTCAAGGCTATTGTCCAAGCCTTCGCGAGATTTGTCTCGTAGTACAAACTAAATAATATAAGGGTACCGATGGCAAGCGGGATAGCCATTAACGCTGTTCGTTTGAACATGAGCTTGTCAATCAGATACTTTGCTGGTCTCTCAAATTTACCATCAAGCAAATGTTTTTCTTTTGGTTCCATGGCGAGTGATACGTCAAGAAAACCGTCCGTTACAAAATTGAGCCAAATAATTTGAGCAGGGAGCAGGGGAAGAGGAAAACCTAGGAACAAGGAGCCAACAATGGTCGCCACCTGGCTCCAGCTTCCCGCAAAAAGATACAAAATGACTTTCTTGATGGTTTTGTAGATGCTGCGTCCCTCCTCAATAGCTGAAACA
The DNA here is from genome assembly GCA_035628335.1 of Patescibacteria group bacterium. Lineage (GTDB taxonomy): Bacteria > Patescibacteriota > Doudnabacteria > UBA920 > UBA920 > DASPKA01. Next base: position 4,778 of record DASPKA010000096.1, read on the forward strand.
ATGCTATCCAAATTGTCATCGAGAAGGACGATGTCAGAGGCCTCTTTTGCCACTTCGGTCCCAATGCTGCCCATGGCAACTCCAAGATCAGCCGCAACTAATGACGGTGCGTCATTTACTCCGTCTCCGGTCATTGCAACCACTTCACCAAGCGAGCGGTATGCCTCAATTATTTTCATCTTGTGTTCCGGATTTACCCTGGCAAAAACCGACACTGTTTTGAGTCTTTGCGGTAATTCCGCATCGGACATTGAGTCAATTTCCAGCCCGGTAAGCACCTCGTCATTCTCGCGCCAAATGCCTATTTCTTTTGCTATGGCCTGCGCGGTTAGTTTGTGATCTCCGGTAATCATCACGACTTTTACTCCGGCTGATTCCGCTTTTCGGATAGCAGCTGCCGCTTCAGGTCGCGTCGCGTCGCGCATTCCGTAAAAGCCCACAAAAGTAAGGTCTCGTATTTTTTCTGGTTTGAGTGTTGTTCCTGCGGCCGTATCAATGGCTAAAGCCACCACACGTAACCCTTCATGAGACATTTGATAAAAAGTAGACTCAAGTTTTTTTCGGTCTGTGGATGTCAATTCTCTCTTCTTACCATCAAGCCACACTGTTTCGGACAATTCTAAAACGACCTCTGGTGCGCCGACTGTGGTCAAAAAGATCTTATCACCAGTTTTGTGGAGCATAGCGTGGTACTTGAGTCGGTAATCAAAAGGGATTTCTCCAATAACAGGCAATTCCCGCTCGAGGTCTTCTTTGTGAAAACCGAGCTTTTGCGAGAGCACGAGCATGGCCGCTTCCGTAGGGTCTCCGGTGATATGGTAACGTTGATCTTCTTCAGAAAGCATGACACGTGCATTGGCGCAAAAAGCAGCAATCTTCCCCGCAAGCAAAAGTTCCGGATGATTTGCGGCGTCCGTGATGCTTCCGTTAAAGGTAATGGTGCCTTTTGGTTCATAGCCTACACCACCGATATCAAACATCTTTTCTCCGACATATACTTTCTGTATGACGAGTTCGTTTTTGGTGATAGTGCCGGTTTTATCAACGGCGATGATGCTTGCTTGTCCCAAGGCTTCGACCGCCTGTAGTTTCTTTACGAGCGCATTGCGCTTGCTCATACGCCAGACGCCCATGGCAAGGATTAAGGTCACAACTATAGGGAGTCCTTCCGGCACGATTGAGACTGCTAGAGAAACAATCGTCGCAAACATCTCCTTGACTGGTTTGCCGACTATAATACCGAGGCTAAATATCACTATCGAAACAATTGCAACAGTTGCGATGATGAGATGTGAAAGATAACGGATATTGCCCTTGAGCGGCATCTCGGTATTGACGAGCGCTATCTTACTGGCAATGGATCCTATAACAGTTTGGGATCCAGTTGCGAAAACCACAGCTCGGCCATTACCTGAGACAATATTTGTGCCTTTGTATGCAATATTTTTGTACTGACTGACTGTTCCTCCGGCCGTTTCTGGTTCGCTCAGTTTGTGTACTGGCTCAGATTCTCCGGAGAGAGCCGCTTCATCCACTTTGAGATTGTGGGAAACAAGTACACGAGCGTCGGCAGGAATTTTTTCGCCCTCTTGGAGGATGAGAATATCACCAGGTACTAGTTCCGTGTCTGAAATAATTATTTCCTTATCTTCCCGGAGTACGGTGGCCTTAGTCTCGACGAATTTCTTGAGAGCGAGCAAGGTATTTTGAGCCTTGCCTTCCTGAATGGTACCAACAATAGCGTTAAAAAGAAGGACAGCAAGAATAATCGACCCGTCTACTACTTCTCCTAATGCAAAGACCACAATACATGCGGCAACCAATATGTAGATGAGCGGGCTTTGGAACTGCCGGAGGAAAATAGTAAAAATGCTATCCACCTTTGCCTCGGGCAGTTTGTTAAGTCCGTACTGCTTTATTCGCAAGTTAGCTTCGTCATTGCTTAAGCCACGTTCGTTTGAACGCAATTCTTCAATGACGGTTTCTCCAGATTTTGTATGCCAAAGATCGTCCATATTATTGATTAAAAAAATGTGAGTTGATCGTAAACCATAATCGTATTTTACTATGTATTTAAACTATTGTCGCCTAGCGGTGATATGTACTATCAAAAAGTCTGGCATCATGCACGCAATCTATTTTTAGGAAAGCTCACAAATCATTATTTAGTTTTTTTTTCTGCTTAACCAAATTCCGGCAAAATTTCCGTTTCGCAAAACCGGAAGAACGCTTCCTGGTTTTTTCCGATTTGGTGAAGACCTACATAGTCGAACCCTGCAGCAAAGTAACTTTGTATTGCTTCTAAATATTTTTCTTTCTCTGGACCATAGGCGCGCAATCGATGTAAGTCCTCCGTGTGAACCGTCGCTGCTGCTGCAGCAAAATGTTTTGGGGTGGGTAGGTCCTGCCCCAGCGGTCTTTGTAGTCCTTTGGTGGGCCAGAGTTTGAGCGTTATGGCTTTAGCATGGTCTTCGTCTGGATCGTAACAGACAGCAAGCAGACCATACTTTGGTTTACCTGTGCCACCGCTCTCTGAGAAAGTTTGGATTAGCTCAGATTTTGGCGCTGTTGAGATGAATCCATCTGCCAGCTTACCTGCCAAGCGTGTTGAGTTTTGACCTGTGGCAGCCATAAAAATAAGTGGAGGATTTTGTGGCCGCGAATACAGTTTCGCGTCATACACTTTGAAGTATTCGCCAAAATAATCTACATACGCACCATCAAATAGTAAGCGGATAATAGTAATTGCTTCTTCTAACATATTTTGGCGGATCTGAATGGGTGGCCAAGGAGCGCCAACAACGTGTTCGTTTAAATTTTCTCCTGTACCAACCCCCAGTATAAAGCGTTCAGGAAGAAACTGACCTGCTGTTGCCGCGGCCTGGGCAATGATTACCGGATGTATGCGAATAATTGGACATGTTACCGCAGTGATAATTTTTATTTTTTTCGTAGCTTGACTTATGCCACCAATCGTTGTCCAAACAAATGAACTTTGCCCCTGTGCATCCAGCCACGGATGAAAGTGGTCAGAAATAAAGGCAAACGAAAAACCAGCTGCTTCAGCACGTGCTGCCAACTGGACTAATTCCGGCCCCGTGTGTTCTTCGCTCGAAAGATGATAACCTAATTTCATATTAATCAAACCCCATTGTGGTAAAGTCACTAGGTGTAATGGTAATGACTACCCTGTCTTCTTTGTGCTGTGGATCACCTTGGTAGGGTGTGTTTCCGGTATACCTTAAACTGAGCCGGTCGATTAAGTCATGTGCATCTTGTCTATCTATTGTTGTGTTGCCTCGTACTTGGATGTATCGATACGGATTATTTTTATCCATAACTACAAACGTGACTCGGTAGTCACGAGAAATATTTTTATACTTTGCCCGCTCGCTGGTCGTGCTAACTTTAAAGACGCCATGCACATACTCATACCAAACCACAGACATTTGGATAGAACCGTCATTTCGCAGCGTGCCCAAAGTCATAAAATGGGGATCAGTAAAAAATGTTTCAAGTTGTGTTGGAAAAATTGACTCTTGCATATACGTGCTATAATTATCACAAATGGTAATGAATTTTTTTTGAGTATGAGACAAACGTTTGATGCAATAGTTATCGGTAGTGGCCAAGCCGGAGTTCCTCTTACCCGCGCGCTTGCGGAAAGTGGATGGAACGTAGCAGTCATAGAAAACAATTTAGTTGGCGGCTCCTGTGTGAACTACGGTTGCACGCCAACCAAAGCGCTCGTTGCCTCTGCTCGCCGCGCTTGGGTAGCTAGAAATAGTATTGATCATGGTATACATGCCTTTGATTTAACTCTAGATTTCCCAAAAATCATGGCGCGAAAAGATGCTATTGTGGCAGGCTTTCGCGAAGGCATTGAACAGCGACGGTTCAAGCATGAGAATATTACACTCTTTCGGGAAACCGGAAGGTTTGTTGATACGCATAAGATTCAACTTGAATCAGAGGTGATTGAGGGTAAAAAAATCTTTATCAACACCGGGCAAAGTCCGATAATCCCAAATATTCCAGGCCTTGAAGCTGTACCGTATCTCACTTCGACCACTATACTTGATCTTAAAGTCTTGCCCGAGCATCTCATTATCATTGGCGGAGGCTATATTGGCTTGGAATTTGGACAAATGTTTAAGCGGTTTGGAAGCAGGGTTACTATCATCCAAAAGGGAGATCGTCTCGCACGCACGGAGGATCCAGATATCTCTGAGGAAATAAGGAAAGTTTTAGAAGGCGAGGGGATAACTGTTTTGCTTGAGAGCGAAGTTGTCTCCGTGAATCAGACTGAATCAACAATACATATTTCTCTCTTCCGCAAAGACAAAACAGAAACTGTAACAGGTTCGCATCTCCTGATTGCGACTGGCAGAAAGTCAAATACGGAGGAGTTAGATTTAGGAAATGCTGGTGTTGTAACAGATGCCAAAGGTAACATTGTTGTTAACGAAAAACTCGAAACCAATGTTCCAAACATCTGGGCGTTAGGTGATGTTACGGGTGGTCCAGCATTTACGCATGTCTCTTATAATGATTACGAGGTGGTCTACAGAAATATGGTTTTAGGCGAAAAGGCATCAACTCACGATAGGGTGTTAGTCTATGCAATGTTTATCGATCCCTCACTTGGCCGGGTTGGTTTAACGGAAACGCAAGCCAGAGAGCAGGGTTTTGACTTAGCAGTTGCAGAATATCCAACTGCCTGGGTTGCTCGCGCAATCGAACTTGGTGAGACACAGGGTAAGCTGAAATTAGTTGTTGACAAAAAGACTGAAAAGATACTTGGAGCTTCAGTGCTAGCGTACGAAGGTGCCGAACTGGTTCACTATCTTGCCGCTTACATGAATGCTCATGCAAGCTTGAGAACACTTCAGCGTGCAATTACTATCCACCCGACACTTTCAGAGGGTTTGCAGAGTTTAGCTCTCAAGTTACATATCTAGCAGAAGTATGAATAAAATTAGAATATTACATTTACGACAACTTGGTTGGATAGTAATGACTGTGTTAAGTCTGCTGTTGGGCACAGGTTACTATATGGGCGAAGATACCAACACAACTACTTTTTTAAAAGGGCTGACCCTGCTTGAGCATTTTTGGATTCACTGGACTACTGGTATTTTTTTTGGTATTTTAATCTGCTTTGCTTACTTGCTAATCACCAAACACCGTTTGTCCGAATCTTGGGTTCTTGCTGCAGCTATCTTTCTTTCCCATTTTCCTGATATTCGTTTTGTATTCCGTCATAAACCACACGACTGGTGGGAGATTATTTTTTTGTTTCATACTGTAGTTGATGAAGTGTTCTGGCTTGTCTGGGTATTTGTATGTGCGAGTGTATTGCTTGGCGTATTGTATGTAAGAACATTATATAGTTATGAGACTGCCGGAAAATAGTCTTCAGGTTATGATCTTCTAAAATATATCTTTACTTGTGACCTTGGCTGTCTAATGTACCAGTTACAAAAAGTATGCCTCAATGCAGCGCTCCTAACCTCACGACTTTGGGAAAATCATAGTTCATATAACCTCCCTAAGAAAGCAGCCACACATTTGTGTGGATGCCTTCTTTTAGTTTACCAGGTCTGAAGTTCGTCTGCTCCAGCTTCGCGGGTGGATTTTCTTCGCGCTGCTTGAGCTTTTTTGATATTCTCCATGGCTGCTTTACGTTGTTTTGCGGTTACCATATGTATGTTCTCCTAGTATTTTAATGTATCGACGTATCGACCTTTACAAGTTTCCATATTGTCTAATAATCAGCCATTGTAAGACAATAACATGAAATCTAGATAAGCGTTTTTGTAATTAAGAATTTTTTCACCCGATGGCGCTAGGGTGAAGATATGAAGACACGCACGCTGACAAAAACTGAAGAAAAGAAGACGGATATAAGCGGCACAGATGAAACAAAAGATACAGTGATCGGCGATGTTGCGGGCGCGCGTATTCCATCAGGGGATGTGGAGCAAAATCCACAAGTTTTGTTTCGTGATCGGGTAGACTCAGGTCAACAGCTTGCCCGGCAGCTACTCCGCTATACCGGGAGTGAAACATATGTCTTTGCTCTTCCTCGCGGCGGAGTACCTATCGGTTTTGAGATTGCCAAAGTGTTGCATGCGCCCCTCGATGTTTTTATTGTGAGAAAAATTGGTGCGCCTGATCATGAGGAGTTGGAATTGGCGCTCTTGCACAGGGTGGCATGGAAGTCTTTGATGAGGATTCGATTCGCATGCTGGGAATACAACGCAGTGACATTGCCTCCATTGTTGCAAAAGAAAGTGCAGAGATTGAGCGGCGGCTGGATTTGTATCGAGGTAACAGACAAAATCCTCAAGTTGCGGGTAAAGTTATTATTCTGGTAGATGATGGTTTGGCAACAGGCGTAACCGCAACCGCTGCCGCTCGAGCGTTAAGGCTTGGAAAGCCAAAACGATTAATCCTAGCGGTACCGATTTGCGCGTCTGATTCTGCTCGAAAACTTCAACGTGAAGTAGATGAACTTGTCTGTCTTCATAAGTCAGATAATCTTATGGCAGTCGGAACCTGGTATGAGGACTTTGCTCAGCTTACAGACCAGGAAGTGATTGATACACTGGCTCGCGCACACCGCGAAATACAAGTAAAAGTTTAAATTGAAATTAAATCGTAAACCCAATGCTCATAGATGTCCCACAAGAAAACGATACTGGCGAGATGATGCATGATCTCATCATACCTGCAGATGATGTAAGCCTATATGGTGATTTATTCGTGCCCGAAGACCCGTTGGGGCTTGTGATATTTGCGCATGGCAGCGGCAGTTCGCGCCACAGTCCACGAAACCAATCAGTTGCACAGAAACTCCAGGCAGAGGGCTTTGCTACCTTGCTTGCCGATCTGTTAACCGAAGAGGAAGAGCTGGTGGATACCGCAACTGCGGAGCATCGTTTTGATATTTCCATGCTTACAGAACGACTGGTCGGAATTACCAAGTATATGAAGACTTATGCTCAAACTGAGTTACTTACTATTGGCTATTTTGGGGCAAGCACTGGGGCAGCTGCCGCGTTGGGTGCGGCAGCGCAATTGTCGGACAACGTCCGGGCAGTGGTGTCACGCGGTGGCCGGCCAGATTTAACTGAGGAGAAATTTTTAGCCGCCTTGACTGCTCCTGTGTTGTTGCTTGTTGGCAGTTTAGATGAAACAGTATACTCGCTTAACCACAAAGCAATGCAAAGCATTAGCAGCCAAGTAAAAGAGTTGAAAGTGATTGAAGGTGCGACCCATCTCTTTGAAGAACCTGGTAAGCTTGGTGAAGTTGCCGAAGCTGCAGCTGAGTGGTTTTTAACTTATGTAAAGGTATGATATTTTTCTCTCATATATGTTTCATATTAAATTACTTCTTTCGATGTTTGAAAAATTCAATCTGTCTAAGCCTATTCTGAGCTTCAGTTCGTGTCCGGTATGGTCCACCAAAGTTCTTATGATGTTTTTCGGATATTACATAATATCCCTTGCTTCTTTTGACTATCATAGTCATGGTATTAGACTTACGAAATCTCGTAAGTCTTCAGGTAAGACATCCTTAAGATGGAGTGACTCTTCTGGATTTATATGAATAAATACATGCGTAAGCGCGGTTTTAATTAATTCAGTGATGCTCTTATCCGAATCAAAAATAAATTCGCTTCGAATACGTTCGAGAAATGCAGTTCTATCCATCTTTACGGGCACCTTGGACGGATTCCAACCTTCGTAGTAAAAACCGCGCACTATCATAGGTAACTGCGCACCAAAATGAACTGCTTCTTCTAAAGGTAAACGGTCGCGTAGTGCATGCAAAGTTGCACGCAGTAAATTATAGACTTGGTGCTTTCTTCCCTCCCAGCCTAAGTCTTCCGCAATGTCATTTAGTAATACATTAGTTTTTTGGACTGCTGTGTCCAGCGTGTCCATGCCTAGATCTGTCATAGTTTATACTCGTTAAGGTCCTATAGTGCGGCAGGCTTTTCAGAGTCTACACACATCAGCGCATGTCTGCATTTGAGCATCATGAGTTATTTTGCTGCATGAATCAGCGCACGCTTCGCACATCTCTGCACAGAGTTTGCAGAGCGCCCCTGAAAAGCCAGATTTGCGTATCATGAAATCTGCAGAAAGTTGGCACAGCTTACTGCATTCTAAAACCAGTTGAATATGGTTAGCTGAAACATGTTCTCCACCTTTACTTAAACAGTATTGCAGTGTTTCTTGACAGTCACGGTAACAATCTAAACAGGTTTCGAGACA
>DASPKA010000097.1:0-6655 GCA_035628335.1 Patescibacteria group bacterium
TCTGGCTTTTTGAGGTCTCGAACCTTTGCAGCGAACTGTCCAACCGCCTGCTTGTCTGCACCGGAAATAGTAATAAGGTTCTTGTCTACGGTTACTGCCAAACCTTCTGGAATGTCTACGATTATTGGGTGGGAGAAACCAAGCGCTAAGTTTAGCTGCTTGCCCTGAAGTGCGACTTTAAAACCAACACCATTTACTTCCAACTGTTTCTGGAAACCTTTGGTCACCCCGATTGCCAGGTTTGCTAGGATGCTCCTTGTCATTCCCCATAATGCTTTCTGCTTCTTTTCAGCTTCATTCTGTACAGAAACAATAATATTTGAGCCGTCCATAGCAACCGTAACCTTAGGGTGTACCACAAAAGACAGGGTACCTTTTGGTCCGGTAAAACTTACAATCCCGTTCTTGATCTCGGCCTTAACACCATCCTTGAGCACTACTGGTTTTTTTCCTACACGTGACATTGTATATAGTCGACAGTCGACAGTCGTAAGTCGACAGTCCTAAAACAAGATTGAGCTTGCTTACGACTTACGACTTACGACTTACGACTGCTTTGGCTTATCTAGGAACTTTCCATCCTATAGCAGCCTTAATTTCTAAAATACTTACCATACTTGGAAGAGTACCTCACCGCCGTGCTTTTCTCTGCGGGCGGCTTTGTCTGACATCAAACCTTTTGAGGTAGAAATAACCGTTACGCCAAAACCACCGTTGGTGCGAGGAATTCTGCTGGAACCTAAGTAGATGCGCTGACCAGGCTTGCTTACACGAACTAATCCGGAAATAGCAGGAGCGCCTGAACTGTCATACTTAAGCCCAAGCTCAAGTTTCTTGTCTTTGCCTTCGCCGCTGACAGAAACTTTGGAAATAAACCCTTCCGCTTCTAAAAGTTTTGCCAGACTCTCTTTCAATTTTGAATATGGCACTTGAACGCTCGCATGCGTGGCTAGGCCTGCATTGCGGATTCTCGTGAGCATGTCTGAAATTGGATCGTTTAACATAGAATATTTAGTCAAAAGTCCTTAAAGTCTATAAAGTCTTTAAAGTCCTATAATTTGTATTTCTACTTTAGAGACTTTCGACTTTATGTACTTTGGACTTGCCGCTCTGCGGCATTACCAAGATGCTTTCACAACTCCGGGGATTTCACCGCGACTGGCCAACTCCCGGAAACAAATTCTGCAAATACCAAAGTCTCTCATATAAGCGGCTTTGCGCCCGCAACGGAAGCACCTGCGTTCAATGCGAGTGCTAAACTTTGGCTTTTTCATTGCTTTGTTTGCCTTGGCGATATTAGCTTTTGTAGCCATAAATAATAGCGTTTAGCGCCAAGCGTAGAGCGTAAAGTATACAGAGATCCGAATGGGATTTTCTATACGCTTTACGCTTTACGCTTTACGCTTGATTTACTTACTCTGTCTTTAAAGGGAATTTATAGGCGGAGAGGATTTCACGCATTGGTTCATCTGCCCCGGCGTTGGATACGATGGTGATCTGAAGACCAAAGGGGGTTTCGAGGGCGTCTGCAGAGATTTCTGGGAAAACCAACTGTTCGCGTAGTCCAAGTGAGAAGCTGCCGCGTCCATCAAAGCCTGTTGCAGCAATACCGCGGAAGTCTCTCACACGTGGAAGGGCAACGTTTATCAACTTATCTAGAAAAGCGTACATACGGAAGCCACGGAGAGTTACGGTTAAGCCAACCAGCTGTCCTTCGCGTAGTTTGAAACCGGAAATGGACTTTCGAGCATAAGTCTTCACAGGTTGCTGGCCAGTTATTTTCTTTAAGTCTTCAAAAATAGAGTCAATGAGCTTACTTTCTTTGTTGAGCTTACCGACGCCAACGTTGATAACAATCTTCTGAAGCTTAGGCACCTGGGCAATGTTCTTGTGGCTAAACTTCTCACGAAGTTTTGGCACAATTTCCTTAGTATATTGTTCTTGTAATCGTTCCATAGAATCTAGTCGTAAGTCGGCAGTCGTAAGTCGTAAGTCGGAGACAAGACTTGTGCTTGCTTACGACTTACGACTTACGACTTATGACTAATTTAAACTGCTTTGCCGCTTGCTTTTGCAATGCGCTGCTTCTTACCATTGTCCATAATCTGATAGCCAACGCGAGTCTGATTTCCGGAAGCCGGGTCAACAAGCATTACTTTTGAAACATCAAATGGAGAAGGAAGTGTTACCTTGGTACCTTGCTTGCCAGACTGCTTTGCACGCTCAAAACGTGTGTGCAAGTTGACGTTTTCAACGACAACCTTTCCAGTCTTTGGGAAAGCAGCAATAACCTTACCGGTTTTGCCCTTGTACTTGCCAGATAAAACTTTTACCGTGTCACCTTTCTTAATTTTCATACATTCGCTTCGCTCTACGAAAGGACAAACTATAGTTTTTCCTCTCGTAAGCTCTCCTTTTCAGGAAGTTTTCCAGAAACCGGGAGACCCGGATTTCTGGAAGCTACTTTTTCTAAATCTAATAATTATATAACTTCTGGTGCTAAAGAGACTATTTTCATGTAGCCTTTGTCGCGTATTTCTCGGGGGACTGGACCGAAGATACGGGTTCCTTTTGGTTCGCCGTTTTCCTTGTTCACCAACACACCTGCGTTTTCGTCAAAACGAATGTAGGAGCCATCTTTGCGGCGGAGTTCTTTTCGAGTTCTGACAATGAGCACATAGACCTTGTCACCCTTTTTAACCTGTCCGCCTGGAGAAACCTGACGCACAGATCCGGCAACAACGTCGCCTACTCTGGCAAACCGGTTAGCGTTCTTACCGTTAACCGAAAAACAGTTAACAATGCGAGCGCCGGTGTTGTCTGCAATTTTAATTAAAGATCTTACTTGTAACATAATTTCGCTTCGCTCTACGAAAGGACAAACTATAGTTTTTCCTCTCGTAAGCTCTCCTTTTCAGGAAGTTTTCCAAAAACTGGGAGACCCAGATTTTTGGAAGCTATAGATATTAATAAACACAAGTTCTAAGCCTTACTTACCACAGTGAACCTTTTTTCTTTGGAGATGGGCCTAGAGGAAGAGATTACTACTTTGTCTCCAGTCTTATATTCGTTCTTTTCATCGTGGGCTTTGAACTTTTTGGAGACCGTATAGGTCTTGTGGTACTTTGGGTGGCGCTTCTTTAGATGGACTTCAACTACAACAGTTTTGTCCATCTTGTCTGAAACCACTATCCCAGTTATAGGTTGTACTAATTTGGGGCTCACGTCGCCCCCTCCAACGGCCAAAGGCCTTATGGAGCCTCCCCCTCTCTCGCCCTTGGCGCTATCGGTTGTGGGGTCAATTGTATTATTTTCCATAAAATTAGGACATCTTTTGCTTAATTGCGGTCATGTGCTTGGCTATAAGCTTCCTGAGCTGGTCAATCTTGTGGAAGGTTTTCAGTTCCCCAAGGGCTGCCTTTTGTCTAAGCTCATGAAGCTGGTCATGAAATTCTTCGATATCCTTTCTTAACTGTGCTTCATTCTTTGAGAGAATCTCTTTAAAGTTAATTTTCATAAATCATTCCCTTATCTGTCATTCCCGTGTAGACGGGAATCCAGTTTCTATAATTCTGGTTCCCCGCCTTCGCGGGGATAACACCTCTATAATTTAATTATTGTGGTGTCACTTTACTATGAATTTAGTCAGCAGTGGGAGCTTGTGGCAGGCAAGTCGCATAGCTTCTTTTGCTTGAGCTTCTGTAACACCGTCCATTTCAAAGAGAATCTTTCCCCGCTTCACCACGGCTACGAAGTGGTCAACGGCACCTTTACCTCCACCCATCGGTGACTCGTTACCATGGACAGTTACCGGCTTGTCAGGAAACACGCGGATCCAAATCTTACCACCTCTTTGTACATAGCGAGTCATTGCGCGACGAGCAGATTCTATCTGACGCGCAGTAATCCAGCCGTTTTCCTGTGCCTTAAGCGCGAATTGGCCAAAATCTATTTCGTTGCCAGCCATGCTCTTACCCTTGGTATGACCGCGGTGATGCTTGCGGTGTTTTAACTTCTTAGGAATTAACATATTAATCAGATTCATGATTCAAGATTCAGGATTCAGGATTTTAGAAATGCGCTTGTGGGCTTATTCATGAATCTTGAATCTTGCATCTTGAATCTAGCTTATTTGCGTTCGAACACATCTCCTCGATAGATCCAGACTTTTACTCCAATTGTGCCGTAGGTGGTGTGGGAAGTGGAGCGGGCGAAGTCTACATCTGCGCGTAATGTGTGAAGCGGGATCTTGCCAGTAGACAAGTGTTCAGTGCGAGCAATGTCTGCGCCGTTCAAGCGACCACCAATTGCGATCTTTGCACCGCGAGCACCAGCGTTTGTGATCTGCTCCAAGGATTGCTTCATAAGTTTGCGGAACGAAGCACGCTTTTCAAGTTGCTCAGCTATGCTGTTTGCAATCACCTGTGCCTGCAAGTTGATGTCCTTAACTTCTTCTATATTTATACGGACCTCAGACTTTAGCTTCACGGCTTTCATGAGCTTCTTCTTCAGCTCTTCCACACCAGCACCGCCTTTGCCAATAATGAGTCCTGGTTTGGTGGTACGAATGATAACCGTAACCACCCCGCGAGAACGCTCAATGTCAACACGAGAGAGACCAGCGCGCTTTAAGTGTTTCTCAAGGTATGCGCGTATCTGCACATCCTCTTGTAAAAATTTGCGGAAACCGGCCTTGGCAAACCACTTGGATTTCCAAGTGTCGGTGATATTTAGTCTTAATGACGTTGGGTTTACTTTATGTCCCATATATTTTAGCGTAGAGCGTCAAGCGTAGAGCGTAAAGTATACAGATGCCCTAAGGGATATTCTATACGCTTTGCGCTATACGCTTTACGCTTGAATTATTATTCTCCAGATTTTCGATTAAACATTCTGCGTTTGTTCTGGATTTTGTTAGCTTTGACTACTTCGTTAGCTTTTGGCTGGATCCCCGCCTTCGCGGGGACAAGTTTAGGAGTAGCACCTTTGTCTGGCAACTCTGTTACTGTAGCTTCAGTCTCTTCTGTTACGTCTGCTTCCTTGACACTCTTTCGGGTGGTCATACCGAAGTCTTTTGCCTTCTTTGGTATACTTTCAAGAACCAAGTTCACGTGAGACATGCGGTGGCGGATGACGAACGCACTACCACGAGCTCGCGGAAAGTAGCGCTTTGCAACTTGTGCTCCGTCACAGGTAATGTGGGTAATGTAAAGAGTGCTCGGCTTATACTGGAAATTATGCTCTGCGTTTGCAATGGCTGACTTAAGCAGCTTGATCACAATAGGTGCAGCCTTCTTCTCTGCAAACTGCAAACGAGCAAGCGCGTCACCTACGTGCATGTTCTTTATCAAGTTGGTGACCAAGCGCATCTTGCGAGGAGCAATATGAAGGTTGCGGGCAAAAGCTTTTACCGGCTTCAGGGGTTCAACCTTTTTGCCTTTTTTTCCTGCAGCATCTTTAGTTGTAGATTTCTTATCTGCCATATATTTAAACATGTCATTGCGAGCGAAGCGAAGCAATCTTTAACCTTTCCGCATAGTTACGTTTAGGTTGCCGCGCTTCGCTCGCAACGACTTCTCTATAATTATTTACTTAGGTGAACTCGGCTTAGCTGCGGAGGCCTTTGCAGCTTCCTGTTCCTTGGCCATCTTACCACCATGACGAGTGAATTTCCGAGTTGGTGCAAATTCGCCCAACTTATGACCTACCATATTCTCAGTAACGAATACAGGGGTATGCTGGCGCCCGTTATGGACCATAAAAGTAAAGCCCACAAACTCAGGTGGAATGCTTGATGCACGGTTCCATGTTTTAAAGCTCGTGCCTGGTTTTGCTCCCATGACCTTCTTTAGCAAGCGCTCATCTACATATGGGCCTTTTTTTAAACTTCTACTCATAAGTCGAAAGTCGGCAGTCGTAAGTCGTAAGTCGGAGACAAGACTTGTGCTTGCTTACGACTTACGACTTACGACTTACAACTATTTTTTTCTTCGCTGAACGATAAATTTACTAGAAAACTTTTTCTTATCTCTTGTCCTTACCCCTATAGCATGCTTGCCCCATGGAGTCTTCGGATACTTCATACCGATTGGGTTATGACCCTCACCACCACCGTGAGGGTGGTCAACTGGGTTCATAACCTTACCACGAACTGTTGGACGAATACCCATGTGCCTGACACGACCCGCCTTGCCTATACGTACGTTCATCCAGTCCAAGTTAGAGACCTGGCCGATAGTCGCACATGCCTCATCAGAAATCTTACGAAGCTCACCGCTTGGCAGCTTCAAGAGTGCAAAACCACCTTCGAGGTTTTGCAGAATGCAATAAGAGCCTGCACTCCGCGCTAAACGGCCGCCCTGACCCGCGTAGAGTTCTACATCATGAACGAAAGAACCAACGGGAATATTTTTAAACTTCAAACGGTTACCGGGAAGGATGTCCGCATTATCATCATACATAAGCGTAGTGCCGACGGTGACTCCTTGAGGAGTTAAAATGTATCGCTTTACACCGTCTTTGTATGCAAGGAGGGAAATGAACGCAGTGTGAGCTGGGTCGTACTCTACTGTTTGCACCTTTGCTGGAATACCCTTACGGTCAAGCCGAGAGTTGTCTACTATTCTAACTTTTTTGTGTGCACCGCCGCCAATGT
>DASPKA010000098.1:0-3067 GCA_035628335.1 Patescibacteria group bacterium
CCTGATGGCGTGCTGTGTTTGTTTGACTATCGAGAAGCCAAGCTTTCAGATTTCATAATTTCTGGGAAATATAGATTTGTCCCAGAAATTTTTGAAATATTAGGTCGGCTCATGGCTAGCGAGCTTAAAGAAGAGATTTTAGGTAAATTGTTCACTGGGTTTGTAGTTGCTCCTGTTCCGCTACATACCGGCCGAAAACTCTGGCGTGGATTTAACCAAAGTGAGGTGCTTGCAGAGACTATTGCTATTGACCTAAATATACCGTATATAAACGTACTTCGAAGAGAGAAAAACACAGCGGTACAAAAAGACTTAAACAAGGAACAACGCGCACAAAACGTAAAAGATGCCTTCTCGCTTGATCCTGGGTTTGAGGCAGCTGCACCAAACGTGCATGTGCTACTCATTGATGACGTAAGCACAACCGGGTCGACCTTTTTAGCAGCAGCAGGAGAATTAAAACGAGCCGGGTTTGGAAAAGTCTGGTGCCTAGCCTTAGCCTCAGAACATTAGACCCACCCTATGTCATACTTTTTAACTTCAGAGCTATATAAAAAAGACTCTTCTCACAATATTACCGGAGAAGAATTTTCACATATAATGCTCGCACGACGCCATAAGGCTGGAGACAGAATAGAGCTCCAAGACCCAGCAGGAACTCGTTTTGTAGGGGCGATTACGTCAGTTGAAAAAAAATCCCTTACTGTACTTTGCGGAGAGAAAGTTGAGTCTCCAAATGAACCAGATACTAACCTTACCCTATTTCTACCAATTCTTGCACAAGAAAATTTGACACTTGTTCTACAAAAAAGTGTTGAGCTTGGGGCGAACGAAATTGTACTAACTCAAACTGATCGCAGTCAGCCATTTTCCAAAGCAAAATTTGAAGACAAACAGCCACGTTTTGAAAAAATTCTTACTGAAGCCGCTAAGCAGTGTGGGAGAACTAACACTCCACAAATTTCTTACATAGCTTTTTCTGAATTAAGTCCACTCCTGCAAAAATTTGAGTCTGTGATTGTCTTAAATGAACAAGGGAATAAAGATAAAATTCCGAAAGGTACATTTCGAGCGCTTATACTAGGGCCCGAAGGTGGACTTAGCCCTTATGAACTCGATTTTCTCAAGAAAACGCCAAACGCAACACATATTAAAATCTCAAATTTTACACTGCGAGCAGAAACCGCGGCCATAGCCGGACTTGCACTTGCTATTTAAGCATTAGACTTTTAGCGAGATAACTTCCGGTGGACGAAGTATCTGACGACCACTATGAATTGTAACAAGTACAAACACACCTCAAACAACACAACTAAGCGTGAGATAAAATAAATTATAACATAATCTTCGAAATTGTAAAGGGTATTAATCTTGAAAATTAATAGCCTTTATGTTTTAATTTAGGCACGAATATGGCTTGATTTTGTAACAAAAAAATGGCCAACTCGTCTTATTAAGTGCAAACAAAGTTATGGCAGACAACCTTCCTGAGCTGGAAAAAATTGCAAAAGCCGCAAAAAACGGAGATATTGACAGCTTTTCAGACCTGTACACTGCCACTTTTGAAAGAATATACAAATTTGTCTACTTCAGGGTTGGTCATAAAGAAACGGCCGAAGATATAGCTGAAGATGTCTTTATTAATGCATATTCAAGCATTCACAAACTTGAGCAGCCAAAGATAGTCTTAGCTTGGCTTTACCAGATTGCTAAAAATAAGATTATTGACCATTATAGGAGCAAAAAGAGTATAGACGACCTTACTGTAGTAGAAGACAGCTTAAGGTACTCAGTCGCACCAGTGGAAATTCCAGAGAGCGACTTTGAACAGAAGCGTCTTATGGAGGCCCTAAAACAACTTCCTCATGAACAGCGTGAAGTTTTGACTCTTAAGTTCTTTGAAGATTTAGACTTTGACGAGATTGCAGCAATTATAGGCAAATCAAACGGCAATGTTCGTGTTATTCAACACAGAGGGATTCAAAAGCTAACTAAACTTTTAGGTAATGTTTAATTTCCGGCGAACACAAAAATATACGGAACAAGAGACTCACACTATGAGCCTGCTTTCGCATATGAAAAAGACTTCTGTACCGACACCGGTGATGGTTCGCCGCTTTTTGTCTTCACCAGCACCAGTCCACACTAAAACTTTAAAGCTTCCATACATGTCATATTCAATTTCTGGAGCTCTAGTTCTCTCCCTTGCTTTTTTTGTGTCATTTGCAAAGCAGTCGCTTCCGGGCGAAAGCTTGTTTACTGTTAAGAAGGCTGAAGAGCACGTGAGCAACATTATAATAGGCACCTACACTCCTGACCCTGAACTACAAGTAGCACTGACCCTAAACCGTATTGAAGACGCCCAGGCCGTGTTGGCAAAGCCTGACTCACCAGAGCAATCAAGACAGGCAGCGCTAAAGGAGCTAACCGAACAAGCAGAACGTGCAACCTCTACCCTCGCTTCCAACAAAATTTCTACTGAGAGCAAACAAAAAATTGCTCAGAGCTTAGAGCAGGTAAAAACCAAACACGATGAAATAGTCTCTAAGGCCCTAGCAGTAGATTCGACAAAAGAAGCAGGACAGAAAACCTCTGACGCGTTCTCAAAGCTTTCAGCTGCAGCAAACGCACTTGAAGAAACTCCACGAATGACCGAGCAAACTGTAAACAAAGGCAAGGTCAGCGAGATTACCAAAACTTCTATAAAGCTAGATCAAAATGTTTTCGTTATTACCCCTGAAACAAAATTTATTTTTGGGGATAAGTCGCTTGCTTTTTCCGACATTTCTGTTAATATGAATGTACTGGTTGAATACAAAAACGGTGTGGACAGACAAACCGCGGTGACAATAAAACTTTTAGACGAACCAAAGCTTGTTCAAAAACCAGAGGTTCAGCCAAAACCCGAAGCGAAACCTAAACCAAAACCCATTGAGCCAGAAGTAAATATAGACATCCAGCCTAACAAAGCATATGGCGGATTTATACCAGAAGACCCAACCCCCGAGTGCACCTTAGAAACCCCATGTGAATAACTCATTTTGAGAATCCTGTCTCCTAATCAATG
>DASPKA010000099.1:0-2223 GCA_035628335.1 Patescibacteria group bacterium
TAGCGAGTTTGGTGATATCAAGGGTCGCTTAGTTTCGATTGGCTCGGATGCTTTACCGCCTGACCAAGTTAATCCGTACTATAGATTCCCTGCAACGGTGCGTCTAGAAAGTCAGTCTTTGAATATCAAGGGTCGCCCGGTTACGTTGCAATCAGGTATGTCTATGAGTGTGAATATTAAGGTGCGATCTCGTACTATCATGAGTATTTTCACTGACTCGTTTACGCAACAAGTTGACGGCTTGCAAAATGTCCGCTAAGTTTGTGTCAACTGAGCAATAGTTTAGCCTACGCGCTAGCACTTCGGGTTCTTTCGTACTTAGTGTGCCAAATTATTAGGTTTTTGGTGCCCTACACTATAGCTAGCTGGGATTTCAAGGCGATCGCCCATCGATCGCAAGTTGCCCTATGGGAACTAAGCGCGTAAATAATTTTAAAGGCTTACGTAGCAAAGCTTTGAGGATAATTTAAAGTTAAGTTCGCATACTAAGTACAGAAGACCCAAATTTTGTTCCTAGCCATTGAGCCAGGACTGTGTATGTGAGCGTACCTGACCATAAAATTTATTCCACTGCTGGCGAAGTACCTCATAATCATACTCTTTTGCCTTTTCCCAATTACGAGCAGACATCATGCTCATGCGCTCTGGTAAGGTAACTACATAAAGAATTTTAGAAGCTAAAGCAGCCACATTACCTGGTGGAATCATATCCTCCTGATTCAGCAGTTCGGGAATGCCTCCCACAGTAGAACCAATGCACGGCAACGCTCGTGCCATCGCCTCAATCATGGCTCTTGGCAACCCTTCTTGATAAGAAGGCAGAACAAACACATCAGCCCTATCCAACTGAACACGGATAGCATCACCAGTGGGTAATTGTCCTTGAAACTCAACCCGCTTCTCCAAGCCTAAATTTACAACACGCTTCTCCAATTCTATGAGGTGCTTACCGTCTCCAACTATAATCAATTTAATATCTAACCCACTCGAAATGCAGCTAGCTACGGCATCAATTAGTATGTGTGGTGCCTTATAAAGTTGAGCGAGTGTTGCAACAGTAATTAGCGTAAAAGTGCGCTTTTCTTCTCTATATATACGAGGTGCAGGAGCTAGCCAGCCATCAACAAGTTCTACATCAGATACGCCCACCTCTAAGTTGGGACAGGGATAGCGTCGCTGTAAAACCGATGAAGTCACGTAAGCAGCGGCACAAGCAAAATGGCATTGTTGTTGTAATTGGCGGGTGAACCACCACCGAAAAAAAGGTCGTAGAGGATGCCTGAATGCACCAGGCGAGAAGACATCATAGGGGTCTGCTATGACTTCCACAGCATAAGGATGACCCTTGCTGCGTAACAGGGGTTCGATTATGCTTGCCAGTTGTGAAGGAACGCGAAAAATCACAGCATCAGCCGCACCAACAGCATTTATAGCAGCTTGCTGAATCTGCGATGCTTTTTGAAGATACTGCCAGGGGCCAAGATAATCCGGTATACTTGTAACGGAAATTCTGCCACCATCAACACGTTTCCAGTTCTCTTTAGCGGCAGGTACGTCTTGCACACGTCCTACCACACATACTTGGTCGAAAACATCCAAGTAACGTAACCAGAAGCTATGGGAATATATTGTATGTGTCCACACTTTTCCATCTGGTGTACGAGCGAAGTGATGCTCAACAGTTACAACAACTTGCACAACAATATCTCATAACAACCTCGAACCTAGCAAAATCCTAAGTCATGGCGCTGCGGGCAGACAGAAATGTCAGTATTTACCGCTCTTCTTGTCACTTTAAGCAGAAGAAAATTGGTAATGCGCTTCAAAAGTAATTTGTAGAATAGGGTTACTGGAACCGTCCCGAAGAGACACAGACTACGTTCCAATCTTACTTGGCGGACACGGGAGAGAGTCCATTTCTGCGTACAGGCGACCTGGGATTTTTGCAGGAGGGTGAGCTGTTTGTCACAGGTTTTTTGGTGGCTGCTATAATAGTGAAAACGTGCAAACAAGTTAGCGGACCAAGCGGGCGCACCGAGCGTTCGTCATGTCGGTTAGTGACCGTTGCTAAATGCCAATAAAAAAATATGCAGTTAAACGAACGCACACCAGAACTTAGTCAAAAACAAAAAAAATACTACAGTAAACCCACCAGAAAAAAGTTGGGTGGTTTTCCTCAGTCTACTGGATCGAACCAGGTAGAGTTTCTTCCTGATAATGAGT
>DASPKA010000100.1:0-15424 GCA_035628335.1 Patescibacteria group bacterium
CAATACCAGAAGAAAACACTATGGCTATGGCATGCAGGGGCTCACTCCACAACAGAAATTACAGCAAGCTACACTTCAAGCCATGGCCAACAAAGTTATTACTCATCCCGGGGAGGTAACCCGAACCCTGCAACAGTACAATTTTTGACAATATAGTATTAAGTGTGTTATCATATATATGTATTTCCGCTGCAGAATCGCGGTATTTTTTTATTTTTTACTCTATGGCTAACGACAACGTAATTCTGAGGTTTTCTGATGTAACCTATACATACAGCGAAACTAAACACATCCTGGACGAGATTTCTTTTTCGGTACGAAATGGCAGCCGCATAACTCTTATGGGGCAAAATGGTGCTGGAAAAAGCACATTGTTTAAACTTATTACAGGCGAGCTAAAGCCTCAGGAGGGTGAAATTTTTTTCACTCCAAATGACCAGACCATTGCCATAGCTAAACAGGTTATGCCGCGTGAGTACCTGGGGTTGTCTGTTCGTGACTATTTTGCAACTGCTTTTACTGAAAAGCAGTACAATTTAGACAAACTCATAAAAGACGTGTTTTATGTCGTAAATTTGGACTTACCTTTAGATAAAGAGGTAAGGGAACTCTCCGGCGGTCAGCAAGCTCGGCTCTTGCTCGCACACGCACTTATTCAAAATCCAGATATTCTGCTTCTGGACGAGCCAACTAACAACCTGGACCAGGCAGGTATAGAGCACCTCACCGGGTTTTTGATGATGTATGAAAAGACAGTTATAGTAATCTCGCACGATGCAGACTTTTTAAACTCATTTTCAGACGGCGTACTGTACCTGGATGTGTTTACACACAAAATAGAGCAATATAGTGGAAACTACTACGACGTGGTTGAAGAGATCAAAAACCGCATAGAACGTGAGAACTTACAGAATGCACGCATGCAGTCACAAATAAAGCAAAAGCGCTCACAGGCAGAAGTATTCGCTCACAAAGGCGGTAAACTCCGTGCGGTAGCAAAGCGCATGCGTGAGTCTGCTGAAGAAGCAGAAGAAGGAATGGTGGATGTCCGGCGGGAAGACAAAACCATACGTGAGTTTGTAATTCCCATGCAAGAGTTTGATCAGTTTTTTGATGGCAGAATCTTGGAACTCTATTATATTGAAAAATTGCAGGACGGGGACGTAGTGAAAAAAGAAGTTCGCGCAACAGTGAGAAAAGATACCCATATTCTTTTGGCCGGACCAAACGGCATCGGGAAGACGACTTTCTTGGAACGACTAGCAGCAGGTGAGAGTGAAGGTGCGGTTATACAGCCTGGTGTAAAAGTAGGGTACTATAAACAAGATTTTTCTAACTTAGACTTAGAAAAAACGGCGTTCGACACTTTAAAAGAGGTGATGGAAAAGTATGACGAAATGCAGCTCCGCTCAACGGCTGCAGGTTTTTTGCTGGACGGAAAACTTTTGGCGCAGCCGGTGGTTGCACTTTCTGAGGGCCAGAAGGGCCTGCTTTCCTTCTGTCGATTAGTGCTCATGAAGCCTGGCCTGCTCATTTTAGATGAGCCAACAAACCACATAAACTTCCGTCACCTTCCTGTTATTGCGAAATCCTTAGACGCATATACTGGAGCGTTTGTCATGGTCTCTCACATTCCAGACTTCGTAAAAGAAATCCGCATTGACCAAGTTATTGATTTAAATGCATAACTAATTCAGAGAAAGAAAAGGAGGTAGTATGGCAATCACAGTTCACACCTGTATAACGTTTCCGAAAAATGAGATAGGAATGCAAAGGCGAAGAAGAGTGCTTGTCTATTCGACCATGCAACCATGCTTGAAATATCAGGCGTGCGCTCGTGGCACGCGTAACCGTTAACCAGAAACTGATAAAGGAGAAGAATATATGGGTTTCCATGTATGCGAATACTGTCCGTCGGAGGCACAGCAAATCAACAAGTTTTCTCGACACTCTTCTGGAGATGTGACGCTGAAGTTTGCGGGTGGTAGTATATACACTATGCCAGACATGGTGCTTCACTATGTTGGCGACCATCAATGGTTGCCACCAGCAGAGTTCATTAGCGACGTCATGACCAAAGAACTTGCTTTGGGGAGCCGGCTGCAGACAAAGAGTGCGAGTGCTGCTCCCAAACCTGTCGGGTACCTGCACGGAACGTTTTCTGTCGGTAAGGTCCCACCAGGATTTCTGGACAAACTAGGCAAACTCATGCGTAGGGCAAGCCTTGGTGGTGCGCGCCGGCAAACTAGAGGTGGTGGCGTGTAGGAGTGATTCAAAATCCCCACACAGTCGTTTGGCTATGTGGGGATTTATTTTTTTGAACTATCTCCAAAGTGCGAGTATAACCCCCCCAATCAGAAGGGTAACAAGGTAATAGCCTAGGTCAATGGACACAAACTTAAAGCTCTTTCCTCCCCAAAGTTTGTCGCCATACTTTACTGGGACCATAAAGGTCAGCCATGTCCAGAAACCACCCTGTAGTCCAGCGCTTACACCAACCAGCGTTGGGTCAGCTGTAGTGAACGCCCACATAGACATAGCAAGACCAAAGAATATGAGCAGAGAGCCAATGAACTGCTGCGCGTATGCCGGGCCGGCAGCCTTCTTCATTTTGGCCATTAAAGCCTGGTCATTTGGATTCCAGCCCATACCTTCCATCCACATTTTGGAAAACAAGGGACCATACCAAATTCCGCCAATAATCATGCTGACAATGGCGCATACTAATATTGCTATGTAATTTATCTCTGGCATATATTTTTGTTTAATTTTGTTACTTGATTTTAGTATAGCATTAAATATAGTATTATTAGACTTTCGCACATACCTACTTCTAAACTTAAAAGGAGAAAAAATGAATTTCAGAGGTATCTTCCGTCTTGGTCGCAAAGAGGAAGAGAATGAGGAGAACTTGATCGTTACTGGCATGGCGCTAACGCCTGCAACAGGCGTTTGGGCAATTCAATCACAGTTAAAGTTGGTGAGTATTCTCCCCAAGCATTGGCCAGTGTTGGCACAGAACATCTGCGAAGTTACCAAGACTGAAGGCCAAGCTCTAAGACAGCGGCCTGTAGGCCCTTATGTCTTGGTAGTTACAGACATTGAAGACCGCGTGGTGCAAGAACCCGTTGTATACAGCGTCGGGACGTTAAAAGAACTGGTTGAAAAGATCTTCGAACTCGCCAGGGAAAATGCCGCCGGGAAACGAGAAGAACCAACTTTTGAGGACATCATAATCGCTCTGGCACACGGGAGTGTGCATGTAGTAGATATAATACTGCTTGTCCCCGAAGGCAGAGAAAAGGATGATGACCATTAGGCCAAATAAGACCACTGTCTGACACATTTGCTGACAGTGGTCTTTTATATGTGTGATTCCACCATAGTTGCATAAAACCTGGATTATTTGCTAAGATTTATGAGTTAGTTATATATTCGGGAGTAGCTCAGCGGTAGAGCAATCGGCTGTAAATGTTGCAGCTCCTTGTGGAAACATAGGGATGAATAACAAGGTGAATTGTCTGGAAGCCCTGACGCCATGTTAGGGGGATCAGCAGCCAAGCCCTGTGAGTAATTACAGGGAAGGTCCAGAGACTATCCTATATGGAGTACCTCCGACTTTCTATTGTAAGTCAGCGGGAAGCGCCTTGCACCTAAGTCTACAAAGATATGGTGATGATATAGTCCACACTTGTAGCAATACAAGACAAAGTGTAACCGATGGGTCCTGGGTTCGAATCCCAGCTCCCGAGCCAACAAAAAAGATCAATAATTATTGGTCTTTTTTGTTTACTCTTCTAGGATGATGTAAACCAAGGGTGTTATAATCAGGTTATGATACGGCTTAAAAGATTATTATTTATAATTTTGGGTACATATTTTATTTTTGGGCTTGCTCTTTTTATTTTCCAACGAAAATTTATATACTTTCCTACACCACAAGAATTCAACAAGTGTATGAACCTGCCAGATGCCTCTCCGGTGGAATATGAAGGAACAAGGATGTATGTACACAAAGCCACTGATAATTGGGTAGTCATATATCACGGCAATGCAGGATCAGCCTGTGACAGGTCATATTATTTGAACTATTTTAGTCCCAAAAACTTTTCATATATTATAGTTGAATATGCCGGATATTCAAATGACAAAAATTCTCCTTCCCAATCAGCTTTAATGCAAAACGTTGAAGCAGCCAACAACTATATTAAAACACAAAACCCAACCACAATTACCGTCATTGGCGAAAGCTTGGGAACTGCTCTGGCGTCATACCATTCAAAGATTAATCCTCCTAATAAGCTGTTGCTGATTTCACCTTTTGATTCACTATCGCGCGTGAGCCAGTCGCATTACTGGTTTTACCCAACTTCGTTAATGTTGTTAGACAAGTTTCCAGCCGTGAAGTGGGTTAAGGGTTCCAATAATGTACTAATAATTCAAGGCACAATGGACACTCTAATTCCCAATATATTCGGACAAGCTTTGTATGAACAAATATCAGGAAAAAATAAAAGCCTAATAAAAATTCCCGGGGCGGGTCATAACGACATATACGATTTTCAATTAACGGTGGAAGAAATAACTAAATTCCTGAAATAGTTTCTAACTCCGTCTACAAAGTGAAACCAAGCTAAAACACGATCACACCAATAGTCAACTAAACTATTATACGACCATTATAAATTCTCATTAATCTTTTCTCGTATCGTTGTGGGTTGGTGTATACTATAACTATAGTAAAAAGAAATTTTATGAAAAAAATCATTGAAGTCAGTTTGTTCAGTATGCTTTTTTTATTTGCTGCAAATTTTGCACTTGCTGCGCAATCAGTATCGGGGGTGAGTGTAGTTGCAAAATGTAGCAGCACGAAACCACCATGCCCAAAAAAGCAAGTGACGCACACTGCGACATACAAAGCTAACGGCGATTTTGTGTTTAGGGGTTTGACAGTTGGTGCGACATATAATCTATATGTAAAAAATACCAAAAGGCCGTTTGCAACGATCACAGCAAAATCTAATACGCTCGTCGGGAGGTTTAACGTTGAGTTTGATGTAACGGAGGAGTTGTCGACAGCTGCAAACACAAAAGTCGTAATTTCTGGAGGTTTTGAACTTGGAGTGAATGATTACGGTCGCCCAGTCACCCTCATCGCTTCCATGCTTGGTGTGACGCCTGATGTGTTTCGTCAGGCATTCTCTGGAGTTACTCCAGCTACGAATGGCGAACCAACCGAGGCCCAGGCAGGGGCAAACAAAACAGCGCTACTTTCAGTATTAGCCCCCTATGGGGTGACTAACGAGAAACTGGATGAGGTCGCAAATTATTACCGCTTCAATCCTGCTAAAGGTGAAAAGTGGCCACAAGTACAAGCCACTGCTGAAGCAGTTATTGAAAACGGAAAAGTTACCGGTGTAAAAATAACTAACCCGGGAGTTGGATATGCTTATCCACCTACTGTAGTGTTCTATGGACCGAGCGGAACTATTGCCGCTACGGCTACAGTCAATTATACAAAAGATTTTAAAACAAACGGCAGCATCGCTGCTATAACGCTGAAGTCTAAGGCGAAATTTTCCAACGACATTGTGAGCAAGAACCGACATGACTACAAGATAGTCAAGCTTGCAAACAAGCAGATATACTACGGTATAATTACTAGTAATACAAATGGTATTGTGCTTGAGGATGTGTTTTACACGCAGGGTTTTGTTGACTTTAGTGACCCTACACAGATAGCTCAAGCTACTCAAATTTCCCTTGTTAAGGCAGGAGCAGAATTGGATGGTGGTACAGATAGAAAAGTTTTCAGTGAGGACAGCATCATCTCTATAGAAACTCTGAAACCAGACAGCCGGGTTTACCAAGCTATATCTGCGTATAACAGCTATTCCAGGTGATTGCTTTGAAAAGAACTTATGTACAATTAGAGCGCGCTTCTGAGAAATGATAAATTCAAGTAGTCTTACCACCTTAGTATCAAGCAAATCGCTAAAATGTTAAGACTTGACTCTCAACTTTTTTTGCATAAAGCGTAGTTGGAGCGTTTAATGGTATAATAGCCTTGATCTCTAATGAAGGCGAAGGGGCTGCTGTAATCGATACGCTGCATATGGCACACGATCAAAGGTTAGTAAATTGAAAATAATAGTGAAAAAAAATTTTTGTAAAATATTGATTACGTCCTTCTTTCTGACTGTTTCAGCGCTCGTTCTTATAGATTATTTAGAAATAATAAATCATACGAGCCTTCCTGGTATAGCGTACGATCAACCTTTTGATATAGACTACAAAGGTTATCCCGAAATTTTTTATGAAAAAACAACGTTTTTCAAAAACTGTGCAGTCAAGTGTGAAATTGACTACCAATATACTCACTTCAGATGGGGAATGTTAGTCTATAATTTCGTTTATTTAAATTTGATTTTTATTCCTATGTTGATGGTTCCGTTTCTATTCTCAGTGTTGTATCGCAGAATATTTAAATGATAACGTCACAATAAATCGAGATTGCCGTCCTTTAAAGGTTCGCATGGTAGTCTTTAAGATGATTCAAGTATGAGAGGAAGGAAAAGGTGTCTGACACCTTTTTTCCATTCAACAATTTCTTTTGATCGTTTACAGCTCAGCGAGTGGAGCGCCAAAAAACTACAGTTTTTGGAAGAGTTCTCCCTGAAAGTTTATTTTCCATGAAAATAAACTTTCAAAAAGGAAGGAAAAAGGATGGTTGAAACGAGCTTCATTAAACATCTATAAGTATGTCCCAAGACGAGTTAGTTGACGTGATTGATGGAAGGGGGAATTTCAAAAAAGTAGTTTCCAAAAAACAAGCCCATCTTGGGGGGTTGTTACATAGGACTGTTATATCTGAAGTAATAGATTCCGAGGGGCGGTGGTTGCTTACAAAGCCTTCAAAAGGACGGCAGGACGAAGCGCAGTATGTTTCTCCGATTGGTGGCCATGTTCGGGCTGGGGAAAGCGAAGAGGATGCCTTAAGGCGAGAAGCTGCCGAAGAGCTGGGGCTCGAAGGTTATTTTAAATATGAATATGTGGGCAGAGCTATCTTGAACCGTTTTGTGGTAGGTAGGCAAGAGAACCATTTTTTTATAGTTTTCAAAATCTATAGTGACGCCAAACCCATTTTTAATCACGAAGCAGAAAGTGGTAAGTATTTTACAGTGAACGAGCTGCGTGCAGAGTTAAGTCAACGACCAGAATTGTTTGGTAATGCCTTTCGGTTTGTGGTGCAGAAATTTTTTCCTGAGCTGGGTAATCAGCCTGAGGCACCCATTGCCCTTGTCTGGGATTATTTACAAATGCACCAACAGGTGCAAAAAGCTGACTGTATTTTAGCTTTGGGAAGTCACGATGTTAGGGTTGCGCACCGTGCTGTTGAGCTTTACAAACAAGGGTATGCTCCCTACATTGTTTTTTCTGGAGGGTTTGGTAGACTTACTGGTGATTTTCCAAAGCCGGAAGCTGAGGTGTTTGCTGACGAGGCAGAAAAGCTTGGTGTGCCTCGTGATAAAATGTTCATTGAAAATGAGTCGACAAACACAGGTGAGAATATTAAGCTTTCCATGCAGCTGCTTAAAGAAAAAGAGTTAGATCCACAAAGTTTTATCTTGGTGACTAAACCCTATATGGAACGTCGAGCGTACGCAGCTTTTAAAAAACTTGTGCCAGATAAGCATGTCATACCGACCTCGCCACTGTACTCCTTTGCAGAGGCGCCGTATACCAGTTTTGATCAAGAGGAGGTGATACATATTATGATCGGTGACTTGCAGCGCATCAAAGTCTACCCTGTGAAAGGATTTCAAATCCCACAAGCTATACCAGACAAGGTGTGGTCTGCTTATATTGATCTCGTAGCGCGAGGTTATAAGAAATATTTAATATCCGATTGAAACTCAGCAAGGCCTGTCTCCGTCTTTTCATACCAGATTTTTTCACAATTCCTATACGTAAGTTGTATTAACTCATTAAATATCTATGAGAACAGTCGTGATAACTGGAGTAAGTCGAGGTATTGGGAAGGCGCTGGCGCAGAAATTTTTGGAAGAAGGGTATTTTGTGATTGGTACCTCCACCAGTGGTACGGTAGATTTTTCTCATGAACATTTGACAGTTTTTCAGCTTGAGCTCACTAGTGAAGAGAGTATAAAGATATGTGTTGAGCACATCCACTCGCTTGAGCAACGCATAGATATACTTTTTAACAATGCAGGCATCACTACCTATGACGAGGATAATGCTCTGCGGATTGATCCAAGCATTCTTAGAAAAGCATTTGAGATAAATCTTTTTGGCCCCATTCAGCTCACGCAGTCTTTGTTAACCGTGATCCAGGATGGTAGTCACATTATAAATTTAACTTCGCGTTATGGCTCGTTGAATTATATCTGGGGACCAGATGCCCCGAGCTACCGCATGTCCAAAGCTGCGCTGAATATGTACACTCGCGTCATGGCTTTGGCTTTGAAAGACAGAGGCATCACTGTTTCCTGCGTGCATCCCGGGTGGGTAAAAACCGATATGGGCGGTCCAAATGCACAAATGGAACCTACCGAGGCAGTGGAACACCTCTTTGCACTTGCTATCTCCAAACCGGAAAGCGGCCAGTTCTGGTTTAAAGGCGAGCATTTCCCGTGGTAAACTTCGGCAAAAAAATATCCTTCTTCCAAAAATTATTTCAATACACAAACTTTTGCTACAGATGCCTACTCCACTGTTTTCACAGTTATAAGCTGTTTCCCGTCATATATGTAACTATATTAAAATATCATACTGCACTCATATGATTTGGGTATAATTGAGCTAGTTCTATACATATGGCGCATTAAAGAGTGAAGTAAATTATATGATATATACAAATAGGAATGATTTGTTCAATTTGCTGCGTAATTACCATGGAAAGCCGTTACCTGAAACAGCTGGCGACCCACACGCGGAAGAGTTTATAGGGGAACTGGTAATCCTTCAGGACAAAATCACCAGCATGATTTTAGGCTTGGCGTATAAGCGAGCAAATTTCTTTGATTGGTCCCCTGAAGTCAAAGCACTTAGCGCTCGTGTTCAGGCAAGACCGAAGCTGGAAAAATCTAAAGAAGAACTCATAACTACAAAGACAACAGAACTTCTTGCAATGGTAGACTTCGCCAAAAAAGTCTCCGCATAAACCCAGCTCACTTACACAAATCAAAACCCCGGCCAAAGGCCGGGGTTTAAAGTTAGGCTTCTACGCGTTGTACGTTTGTAGCGTTTTTTCCTTTTGGAGAATCTTCAATATTAAAGGTAACTTTATCTCCCTCTCGCAGTTCGTCAAACCTGACGCCTACCAGAGAGTTGCTGTGGAAGAACAAATCTGTGGTTTGTCCGTCTACAGTAATGAAGCCAAAACCTTTTTCGGTCAATTTTTTGATTATGCCGGTATTCATTTTGCTAGAAATTAGTGAGTTAAATGCAAGATAAGATTATGTTTAGAGCTTGGGAAAGCTCAAGAAACTCGACTAAATTTCAATCCATAATGTATGTTTGCAGGTTAGTATGGCATTAATTGGGCAAACTGTCAATATCCCGTAATGATTCAACGCTACTCCTTATCCAATTGCTAGACATGTACCTATATACACTTTCAACCCATGAGATAAGCGAAGGGTCATCTCGGTGGTCATAAAGAAAATATCAAAATGTAGGGCTCATAATTAAAAAATGTTTGAAGACTTGACTTGACATCAGTTGGGTGCGGGAGACCAGGTGTTTCCAAGGTAGAGGAAGAGGGAAATCGCGTAGGGTTGGTAAATGCTGTAAGATCTGATATTGTACAACATTAACAAACTGGGGCTTGTAAGGCTTTTTTAGTATACTTAGCTAATGCGAGATCCAAAGTTTCTTTATTATTTAAAAACCCTTAGGTCTGAAGATTGGAATAAAATGGCGACAGCTTTATGGACTGTAAAGGATGTGGTTGCGCATATGGTGGCTTGGGAAAAAGCGGAAGTTAAAGCAGTTCGGCTTACGTGGAGAGATAAAAAATGGCCTGAATGGTTTACCGGAGATTATGATAATTTTAATTCTAAAGCAGTTGAATTTTATAAACACTATTCTCCGGAAGCTTTGATGGATGAGTGGGCTAGATGGCAAGCTCGAGTGCAAGAAGAAGTTGAGAATATTGGAATTGAAAACATACAATCACGTCCTGATTTATTTGCTTGGGTGTTTGAGGGAATTGACGATGACCAAATGGACGGCAGCGAAAGTCATTATAAGCATCATTATAATCAGATTAAACACGTAGTAACTAATACGTAGGACGAGAAAGGGTAGATTAAAATCAATATAAAGCTATGCTAAATAAACTATCAATCATTTTTTGTGGCGTCATACTTGGCTTTAGCCTAACCAGTACTGTTAAAGCTGCAAGTCCAGGAATTACAATAGAATGGGAGTTAAAAGATGGGACGGTGTATCGCATTAAAAACGGGAATTTTGGAAATACAGGGAGCTGCGGCCAACAAAGACTAAGCATGGTACCAGGTATGATCTGAGAATTAAAAATAATTCAGCTATTACCTATGAAACCGCTGCGCTGCGTATCAGAGTTGCTAGACCGTCTCGGGGCCGGACTCAGGTAAAAATTGAAAACATTACTACTCCTTTGCCTGCGAGTATTAC
This sequence comes from Patescibacteria group bacterium, assembly GCA_035628335.1. Lineage (GTDB taxonomy): Bacteria > Patescibacteriota > Doudnabacteria > UBA920 > UBA920 > DASPKA01. The sequence continues at coordinate 10,681 of DASPKA010000100.1, forward strand.
CCAGTGGTGGCAGCCGAGCGGACTTGCTAACGCTGGTGCAAAAAACGGCTTTTTCTACGAAATACTTGGTAATGGAGAACAGTTAAAATACGCAGGCCCCAGCAAAAATACGGCTGAGTGGGGCGGAAGAAGTAATGGGATTGTGCGTGTCGATGGGTCTGCATTCACCATAAACGAATTTTGGCAAAGACAACCTCGCAAAATCTTAGTCACTGATACTGAAGTGGTATTATCTCTGTTTGAAGGGTCGGAGCAGCTCAAAAATACTACGGGAGGTATTTTTGGGGGGCAAGGCTTCGAACCTCTCAGAAATGGCGAAGCTATCTGGGACAGGTTTGGTGTATATAGAGGAAGTGCATCTGATCAAAACGTTGTTGCTGACACTGAAGCTCTGCCCGCGTTAAACGTCACTCAACGAAACAAACTTATAGAAAGCTTTGTGATAGCTCCACAAGTTCTTCATGCAGCAAGTGCTAGTCCTCGAAGAGTCGAAATAAACCAGTTACTCAGTAAATACACACAGTGGCAAGGCACTTCCTGGAATGCCAATTTCGCAGACCCCATGCCTGGAAGAGAATGGCCTGGGGATTCAAATAAAACTACGCTATTCTCGCAGCAGGTGAGAAGCAGTTACACGCCTGAAGACAAGCCTTTGGTGTATAACTGGCGAGACTGGGGAGATGTTTTTTGGAGCAATAGCGAACCCAGCAGTAACCACTACGACTGGACGAGGAGTGCCTTAAAATTTTATTTAAAGACTGGAGACAAGGAAGCCCTGCGCTGGGGCCTGGCTTCTGCGCGTCATCGCGCAAGTACTGACCACATCTTCACAAATGCTGGTAAAAAAGACTGGATAGGATTTCAGCGATATGAAATAGGCGACCATGGAGATAACCAGAGTTTCGTTGCGCGGCCTAGCCACACCTGGGTAGAAGGATTATATCTTGCATACAACATAACCAAAGATCGTTGGTTTAAAGAAGTGGCAGACGAGAGTGCAGAAGCTGCTTGGCGTTACTGGGGTGGTACGCAAAGCGCCAAACTCGATGCTTGCGGCGAAACTCGCATAGCCACCTGGCCAATGCTTACACTCCTCACGAGCTACCGCGAAACAAAAAAAGAAAAATACTTCACTAAAGCTAAAGAGTTGATGCAGAGTATAGTAGATCAAGAGCAGCAGTCAGGTGGGGAGGGTTACATAAAAAGCAAGTGCGATTGGGGTAATACCAACAATGCCCAACCACTTATGGAGGCCTACAGTATAAAACCCATAAGTCTTTTCTACGAAACTGCAAAAATCCGAGGTAAAAAGGAATGGAGGCCTGAGTTTACTGCTTACATTCTACGTATGGCAAACTGGGTCGCTACGCCATACCCGAGTGGACCTAAAACAGAAAACAACGGCTACTCTTATCTATGGTGCAAATCAAATACTACCTGCGTGCAACCGTCAGACCCTAAAGGCGAAGTAGCTTACCAGATAATGTTTGCCGACTTGTTTACCTTGGCACACAGCTTAGACTCTCGTGGAATAAGCTCCGCTACAAAGATGTCCTGGTATGATTTAGCGATTGAGGAATTTAAAGGCTCAGTAAATAATGCTGCTCAGCCCCTAGGAATAGTTGGTTTCTTAACCAACCAATACCCAGGTACTGAAAGTAAAATACTCGGCTGGATGCAGCAATTCAATGATCGTACCGCACGATTACTTGCTTCTAAGAAAGGATATTGAAAAGCTGGTATTGACCAAGTATCGAAAGTCGTGTACCATAACTACATGATAGGTTACATGAACCAATCAAACCTTCTTAATCTCCTTATCTTGCATAAGGCGGTTTAAGGTATCTACATTACTTTCCAACATCCCAACCGTCTTATGCAGAGCATGGGCGGTTTTTTGTTTTACGTGTTGGTATTTAAGGAGAATTTATGGGAAACCATGTTTTCCATAAACCACCTTGGCAACCGTTTCACTAACCTAAATATGAAAGCGACAGGTAACAGTAGGTCTTGCAAACTTAAACTGTTACCCGTCGCCTTCAATTTTAACATACTTCGCGGTTATTGAGATTGACAAATGTTATAATGTATGTAATAGTATAAGATTCAAAAATTTAGGAGGGGCACATGAAAGGATTGAATCTTGTTAGTTTCAGAGAAAATTTGCACAAAATAAAACCGGATTCTAAGAACCCGGCTTCGAGGATTAAGGGGTGGAAGAAGAAGCTCGGTCCTTGGATTGAGAGGCTGGAGGAAGATTATGGCAAGGGCTTTTCAATATTAGAAAAGTATCACAACCTTCCTTTTGCAGCTTTTGCCAGATTTTCTTTTGACGAGTTATGCAAAATTCATCATTCCTCGCCCATTCAAATGCATAACAGCGTCAGCAAGTTGTTCGAAACTTCTGCGCAACATGAAATAATTAGAAAGATTGAGAGTTCCATGTGGCGCTGGAGTTATGACAGGTCCAGTTGGAATGAAATCGTAGATGCGTATGATAATCTACGCCACTTCACTTTCATGACCAACAAGGACTTTGAGGTGCGGCTCGACTGGACGACCTGGTACAATGAGTTTGGTTATTCCAAATTCAGTCGGACTTACCTTGATGGGGTGTTTGGTTTCCTGGTCTATTATAAGGGCCAGCACGTCATGACGATTGGGTTTTCTGTTCTTGTAGGTAGGCGTGTGCTTATCCAGCAAGTGCAGTCAGCGCAGCGGAGTGGTAACAGGGGGCTGTTCAAGATCCCACAGAACCGGGTGGAGTTTGTAATTGACCTGTTCTTTAAGAACTTCCCCAGGTATCGTTTTTACTTGATCGATGGTGAATCGTTGGTCAAGAAGACGTTGCGCGATTATGAAAGGTCCTTAGAGAGGAATCAAGAAATCCTTAGGCGTTGGGATCAGGTGTCAGATTTTATCGAAAGGTTACAGGAAGAAGAGAGAGAGCTAAAAAACAGAAAGATGCACCTTGAGTTAGATATGCCTCGCATCTCAAGGTTTTACAATTCTATTGGCCGGCATCGCTTTGGTGCTGACGTCATATCATCTAATGACCTGGAACATTATAAAATAATTTCAGGCAGAATTAGAAATTTCAAGCTGTGAGCCCTACCTAGGTCTCACAGCTTTTTTGTATCGAGCACTCACATAGGATTAAGTCTTTATCCAGTTTATAGGGAAAAGTTGGTGTATAATTGTTATATGATAAATCCATTACATACCATTTCTGGTTTAGTAGGAGTACTCACCGGAGCAGATAAAAGCTCAAAGAATAAACGGGAGCAAATTTTAAAAACCTTAAAAGCTCGTGCAAACCAAAAGCGGAACATCTATCAGAGAATAGCTGATACTCTAACTGCAAGTTTTGGCAGCTTCACGTTTCTCGCATTGAACGTGCTGTTTTTCATTTCATGGATTTACCTTAATACCTCTAAACACTTCGCTCACTTTGACCCATATCCATTTAATTTTTTAACAATGTCAGTTTCTTTAGAAGCAATAGTACTGTCAATTTTTGTCTTAATGTCACAAAACAGTTCCAGCAAAGTAGATGATGTTAGAGAAGAGTTACATTTACAGATCAATCTCATCGCGGAGAAAGAAATAACTAAGGCACTTTCACTTATTGTAAAAATAGCTGAAAAGCAGGGAATAGACGTCAGGTCAGACAAGGAGTTAGCAGGCTTTTTAGCTCCACTTCAGGAAACCCGTTTAGAGGTGAACATATCAAACGAAATGCGCTAAGCATCTTAAAGCATCCCAATAAAAGATCGGGGTGAGTTTATTGTACATATGCTGTGAATAAAAGGAAATGCAAAAAAAGTAGAAAGTGTGTGTGCATGGGTTGGAAATGCTTGATGGTGAACCTTCAGACTTTGGATTAGATTCATTGGCTGACTTTAATGATGAGGCGCTTATGGAGCATTATCAGACCTGCGACTGTTGCAGGTATCTGATGGAGACAGCCTCAGACGGCATAGTTATGCAGCGGGACGGTTCATTTTTTTGATCTGGCTGCGAATCTAAACCAAACACCGCTAGATTTTGGGCTAGGGGTGTTTTCAAATCGCATTACGGCCAAAGGGCTTACCTATACGAGGATTTCGATCAGGCAACGCACAGTGGTGTTCTCAGTAAGGTTTTCTTTTTTTCTTACTTCAGCTTTGATCGGTAGTAAGTAAGTTCCACTTTTACTATCTGGGAAGATTGATGTTTTCCAGGTAATGGAACCAATGGTAACTTTGACGCGTAGAGACCCCCAGCCTCGTTTAAGATCACTGAAGGTTGACTTGATTTGTTTTGATTCTTTTTGTGGCAGAGAAATAAAATACCAACCTGCCATGCCTGGGTACCGCCAGACCTTTGATTTAAATTTATATTGAGCTCCTGTAATCATATAGGCATTATATACCACTGATTTTCCTTTTTATTCCCATATCAGTATATAATAAATGAGATGAAAGAAACACCAAACCATAATTCTTTGTTTGCTGAGTTTGCTTCTGCTCATGCTGGGGAAAAAGACAAAAATGAGTCTAAGGTTCATGAGATGACATATTCCAAAGAGACGTATGCAGAGGCAAACTGGGGTCTGTACGAGAGTGTACGCGATTTGTTGCAAAATAATTTAGATGCTGAAACGGCAAAATTTTACTGGCAAACGTTATTTACGGTGTTTGACCGTGAAAAGACTTTAGCATTGATAGAGGATCAGAAATCGCCGGAGCTGGTCAAGGCGATT
>DASPKA010000101.1:0-2764 GCA_035628335.1 Patescibacteria group bacterium
GCAAAGCAAAGGCAGAAAAGTAGCAATGGTTGGAGATGGCATTAATGACGCACCAGCGCTTACTCAAGCAGATGTAGGTATTGCGATTGGCGCCGGAACTAACGTAGCGATAGAGTCTGCTGGCATTATTCTGGTAAAAAACGACCCACGGGATATCCCGAAGGTTTTTGCTCTTTCACGCTTAACCTACAAGAAAATGCTACAAAATCTATTTTGGGCAACAGGTTATAACATAATCGCTATTCCTTTAGCAGCAGGAGTGTTAGTACACAAAGGAATTGTTTTAGAGCCTGCTGTGGCAGCTATTCTTATGTCTGCATCCACCGTCATTGTCGCATTTAACGCCGTGCTCATGCGCAGAAAAAAAATATGATTACTTCCAAACCTAAAAATATACTGGATAACTTGGCTAAATGTATTTTTTGCTAAAAGATTTTATATTAGGATGTTAGAACAAAAATTTTTTAAAACACGCAGAAATCCCCGGGTGGAGAGCATCCTGAACCCGGGGAGGAAGGGTTATTGCTTTTATTTCAACTTTTTACATTTTTGTAGACTTGTATGCAATTCGTCAGCAGCTTTTTGCACAGCTGATTTGTGCTCAGCGTCTGCCTGGCGCACAGCTTCGTTATAATCTTTTATAGCTTTTTTTGCTGCTGCTTCATCTTTATTTTCCCGTGCCTTCTTTACAGCTTCGTCACGCGTGCTTCGCGCGTCATTCATCGCTTTTTGGTAATTTTTCAAAGCTTGTTTAATTGTATTATTATGTGTTTTATTGGCCTTCCGCACGCATTCACGGTAGGGGGATGCTTTGGCTCCTGCCGCGAGTGCTGTACTTGTGCCGCTTAATATAAAGACCACTAACAAAACCGCAGAAAATAATTTTTTTAACATAGATTTAGAGAGTTAATTACTAATCCTAGCGCAAGGTTGAAAGGCATGTACATATCTTATATCGTCAAAAAAATAATTTTGTTTCACTTGCACAAAACGATACATTAGTTCCGTGGTTTTTTAAACAAAAAAGCGGAGTCAAGTCTGGACATTGGACGTTGCGTACCTACCCTTAGTCATGAGTAGTGATTGCTTTATTCAATATGGTTGACTCCGGGATCTACCATTTTCAACCTTAAAAATTGTCTCTAACATAAGTTTTAACTTCGTCCAGGATTTCCCACCATACAAAAACACCACATATTTGCGGTATTTTTGTATGGTGGACTTTACTAGACGCAGCGCGAACTTTTTTTGAGACTTGCGATTGATTCCCTCGCTCCGCTCGGCCCCTCCCAAGTCAAACCCGCCAAACGCTAGCGCTCAAATCCCCAACAGTTTTTTGGAAAGATTAATATGGAGAAATTCCCCCCACACCCTCCTTTTTGTCTTTGTGTTTCCAAAAAACTGTTGGGGATTAATCTATGTCTTTCTTAAGGATTGCGGGGTTGGCTCCCGCCCTTCAGGGTTCTAAAACAGGCTTATTTAAAAGGTCTAAAAAATAAGCCTGTTTTAGGCTATATATTTTATAAATCGCATAAATAAAGGTATTTTCAGCTATAAATATTGACTTTATGAGCTAAAAATGCTATAATTTAGACAGAAAATTTATATAAGTAATCGCTAGCAAAGTGGGAGTGAATTAGTATTTGTTCTTACTTTGCTAGCGTTTTACGTCTAGCAAGCAGGAGGAGGTTTTCTCCATTTACAAAAGCTGTCCGATCGAACCAGTTTGGGATGCCGAGGCGAGCAAACGCGCCTGACCTCGGAGTTTTATTAACCCAACAGCTTTGCAGCGCACAGGCGCTGCTGTAAAGGAGAAATACATGTCAAGAAGATCAGAATGGGAAGTTGTCTGCGATGAACTCCACACTATCGAGGAGATAAACCCCGACAATTCGCTCTCCAAAGCGAAGTACGATGGGGTCACATTCGAAGTGTGGGAAGAGTTCACCGGGCGAGTGCGTCGCGGTCAAACGACACCAAAGGATGAATTTCTTGGTTACTCGCGGACAAACGAACCTCAACACGTGAGGACGTTTTTGTTTGAAGAGGCGCCGAAATGTCTTGAATGTGGTAAAGCCCTTGATCATGACGGCCCGAAAGAGGTCATCAAGGTCAACGGCGGCTACATCTGCAAGACATGTCTTACGGTGGAGGCTAAGTGTGCCGAAACCGGCTGTGAGGTGTTTCAGTATAAATTTGGACCGAAGCACCTTAGCACGGAACTCAGCGGCCCCCATGCAAACAAGTTGGTCTGCAGAACACACGAGATTGAAGGGCCAAGCTATCGCAAGGAGCCGAACGCATGGAGAAATAGCGCACCTAAAACTCCCTGACAATCTAAGCAAAGTAGGCTGCAAAATAAACCTACAAGCATTAAAGAGCGCCGGTCATCAGCCAGCGCTCTTTCTCTTTGAGCTATTTATATAACTTTTATTTCATGTCGCTGTCATACCATATATATGGTATGATTATTGCAATAGTTGACTATATATTAATTTTTAGAGTATAGTACATTTTCCTATGAATAACTCTATTACCAATAAAAATGTTTCTATCGGCGGAAAAATCATTATTACAGATTGGCGCAATGCTAGAGTAGTATCTCCAGAGAATTTACAAGAAAAGATTCAAGACAACGAGAACGCTAAAAAAGAAATTCAGAAACAGAAAGAAGTGTACCCGATTGGTAACAGTATAGTTACTGATTAGCTTTTTAAATTTTCAGAAGCCTCCTCTTCGGGAGGCTTTTTGTTTTGTCCCCGTT
>DASPKA010000102.1:0-6908 GCA_035628335.1 Patescibacteria group bacterium
CAAATTTTGAAGCACAGAAAAAAGGTATTACACGGGAAGCAGTACTTAGTGAATACGAGCAAAAACTTGGACTTTCAGGCCAGCAAATGTTTGACTTGCAACATAGCTCAGTACTATCAGAATTCACACTATCAAAATTAAACAGTTCTTGGCTCGACTATACCGTTTACCACGTGTCCCGTAGTGCTGCGTTTATACTTACACCCGTTTTACCAGATTTTTTAAAGCGAATAGATCCAACGGCTATAGAAAACATAGAGCTTCCGCGCATTGAACCGATCATAAGTCTTGTATGGTTTCTATTTGCCTCATACTTCATTTACAAAAATAAAAAATCACCCTACACATGGCTATGTGCCGGGTTAATACTATATTTTGCACTCCTTGTCGGCCCCGTGGTTATCCCTAGATATAAACTACAAACAGAACCGTTTTTAATCCTGCTTGCAGCAGGAGGTCTCTATGCTGCTTGTAAGACTACGCTCTCGTTCTACAGTAACTCTAAGTTCCAATCTATGACTTCGTTCCTACCCTTGCAAAAAGCAAAACGGCAAGACTAACGATTTTAAAAAAATCCCAGCTCTATCGTTAGACAGAGAGGGAAAGCGCCATCTTCGTGAGTATTGTTGTTTAGCTGCATCCACCTCCTCCGCAGCCTCCGCCACCACCGCTTCCACAACCAGTTGAACCCCCACCGCAGCCTGATCCACATCCGAAGTCACCAAGGACTCTAGAACCTGTCGCTCTTCCGAGGAGACGCAGAAACAAATAAAGCAACACCAGGACGACAATTACTATCAGAGTTATTCCCCACCAGGTAAGATACCAGGGGGTAGGTTCCGGGCCAGTCTGGAATTGCGCAGCTATCACTGGAGGTGGATTTAGGATCTGATTTCCAGGGTTCTTTTCCTGCCACTGGAGAATCCTCCCAAACAACACGTCAAGTGTCGTGTTTAGTCCAGCGTACGTGTTGGAGACACCATCCGGAACTAAATACTGGTGCTTGATTTGCTTTACCTCTTCATCGGGTAGAATCTGGGTTGTACCCCATCCAGTCATTATTCTCGAAAAGTCCTTAGGCTCAGGTTTGCCAGAGCCGACAGCTTTGGTGATAACCACAAGCAGACCATTTCTCTTTACAGAGTCTCCGAGTTTCCATGTGGTATAGACCAACTGTGAGTACTCAGACGCCGTTGGAAATGGAGCCACAGACTTTACGGTCAAAATTCTGATCTGCATACCGGATCTGGTCTCAAAGCTTTCGACCTTTTGATTAAGGTCACCTTCTTCCGAATCCGAGAGCATTTCAGCATTGTCCAAGACCGGTCGCTCAGGGAACCCAGGAACATCAGGGTTATTACCTTCACTAGTGCAACTTGCTGCAAAGGAAACCGAACAAATAAGTACTACAACGAGTAATTTTCTCATGCAATTTCCTCCTCTTTTCTGACATATTGATTACAGAGTAAGCGATTAACGCTAGAACGGGAAAACGGTTCCAGTCTAGCGACACACTATGGTTTTTAACTCTTGTGTAAACCTGTCTGAACCTAAGTCCAGGTTCAGGCCAGAGCTCTGATGATGGAGCTTCGCCAAATACTCTTTCGTACTCCCTTAGAGTTTGTTCATACATTGCATAATGTTTTACAAACTCTTCATTTCCACCACGGCTCGGATGATGATGCAAATCGAACCCAAGGATCTGCTTGCACCACACATTGAAATACTTCTCGGAGTCCAGTAGGTGTGTGTGCCACACCTGGTCTACCTCATCGGACGGACAAACCGGAAACGATGAGATAGCTGCCATATAAACAAATCTTCGATATTCAAAGATTGCTCTTAAGGCAAACTCCTGTGTCCAGCCATTTTCATGTGCCAACCGATGGTGAAACTGATAGTGCGAGCTTTGGTCGAACTCATACTGTTGAATTCTGAACCACAATTTTTCGTCCATAAGCCCTCCCATACTAGTTATACCTCCTACCCTTACTATATATTTACCCCTCAAAACGTCAAGAAAAGACCTTCTTCAAGCCAACTAAAAATGCCCGCAAGGTTTGACCTTGAGCGGGCATTTTCACGTTTACACCCTCACAACCCTGAGCCAGTTGGTTGGGTTATACTGAGCTCCTCCGCCATTGTCGAGTGCCTGTGGAAGAGGTTCGCCCAAAAACTCAAACCTTACCTCCTCGCCGAGTTGTAGCTGTTTAACCAACTCCAGCTCCGGGTGGTACCGCGCAAATACAAGTTTTTCTGTATATTGTGACCCCAGCGGCATGCCAACCCGGTGGAACTCGCAGAGGAATAGTGACGATCCGCCGCGTGTAGCAACCAGGTACCATACGTACTTTGAGATCTCAAGCGCATCATTTTTCGGTTCTTCAGTAAGGCGCCTATCCCAATACGCAGGTACAAGCAGCACAATCGCAAGTGCAATAACAGCAAAAACGAATATTATGACGTAGACCTCCACATAACCTCCTTTTCATCCACGATCATAAAAACTATATGCGTAAGAATTGACCCGAAAGCAGAATAGCGATCCCTCTTCGAGGATTTCAAATCGTTCTCTAGCTTCCTGACGAGTGAGCTTATTAAGTTTCGAATCAATTCTTACTTCGATCGCGGCACGTAGCCGCAACTTGAGTTGCTCAGTCTGAGCATAGTTTTTCAAAAGTGTTACTGTGCCTCGGGCGCGCATTTGGCAGACAGTGATTTGATTGTAAGCCCCGAAGAGGAACAACTCTTCAGTCTCTTCCCTAAGAGCACTTGCAAGTTCAGGGTCAGTAACGAAGAACAGGAGCTGATCAGGCGCACTCTCCTCCCTGCCGAGTTGGAACTCTGCACAGTCTCTGAGTGCATGGTTCTCCCAAGGCTGAACGAAAAAATTTGGTTCATTCTTGGGCTTGAAAATCAGATTCACAATGCTTGGAAGGTATATTCTGCCTTCCTCGGCACTAAGTTCTGTGTACATCAATTTTCCTCCATAACTTATTGGCAATACTAATCGTAAAGTATAGCATAAAACCCTCAAAAACTCTCATTATTCAAAATTATGAGTCTTTGCAAAGTCTCCTAAAGATTTAAGCAGTATAACAAAATCCTGCTCAAAATCTCTAAAACCTGTAACCTCATGGATTAGTTCATGGAGAATGATTCCACGCAAAAATTGTTGTGCATTTTCTGGAAGAAACAGCAGCTCGTTGAAATTCATACCATCACCTGTACTTTCTCCTAAAGCCACATACCTCGAAGACATGACTCTTATCTTCTCGCGCATAGGCTCACCACTCGCCCAGATACTAGCCAAAGCTTCTGCTTTTGTGAATTCCTCATGCAAATAGTAAACAACAACGCTGGCATCACCTTTCTGTTTTTCTTCCTCTAGCCAGAGGGTAACCATATGGGCCAGCTTGGTAATTTCTTTCTCTAAAAACTCCATATTCTCTTCCGGATGTTCTACCTCAAGCTCTGCAGTCTTGTAGGCCATCTCTTCTACAGTTGGGAATATACGCGAAATATTCATGTACAGAGGGGAGCTTGCAATAAGAATTTGGCTTTTAAACCAACCATACATGAACATAGTATAGAGGTAGCGGTCACCCCTCACCGCTTCGGCCTTTAAAACTTCAGGGCTGTACAGGTATTTGCCGGGAAAACAATCTTGAAATATTTGTTTCCATAATTTGGGATACTGGGGCGATTCCACATCTAGGTTACGCCAAAACTCAATCCCCTCAGGAGTTATGTTGCCAGTGGGTCCAAATGAAGCCCTGATAATCTCTCGCATAAACACTACGTCTGCACATTCGTTTATGGTTTGACTTAGTATTTCCCTAAAAATCTTCGGATCATAATTAGTTCTCTCTCTATTTACCCCTACGCGAGGCACGTTAAACCCACCAATACCTTCTTCAACTTTTTGCAAGACCTTTAAGCCGTTTTCGTAAACACCCTTAAGGCCTGGAATAAACTCAACGAGCCCACTGGTATAAGTTTTTTGCCCGGCTTTTTTCAGCTCAGTCACAGAAAGGTCACTCATAGTCTGCGTATTAGTATCAGGTCTAACAGCGGCAATAAACTTTTGCCACTCGACAAACCCTTGACCTTCACTTTTATTGAAAAACATTTCAGTAGCAGATGAAAACGGCTGTGCGTGCGTCTTTTGAATGTTAAACCCAAGCATTTGCTTTTCCGTAGCTTTTATCTCACCCAAACCATGAGACTGTTGTTTGTCTGAAACTTTTGTAACCACAGTCGGACTAGCTTCCCAGTTCACCACCTGCCCATTTTCTATACACATAGAGCGGAAACGTAAATCAAGCCAGGACAACCTAAGCGCCGATGCTGAAAGCATTTTAATACCTTCACCAAACTGTCCCGGCTCAAGCGGGTGCGTTGCTTCAGACTCACCAAGTATATTTATAGTGTTTGGAGCATACCCTTTGCCATGATCTGAATACCTCAGTCCAATAATCTGATCATTAGGCCCGGTATACTCGCTCGCAGCTTGCCAGGTACGTGTGCCATTTACAGACACGTAGAACTCCATGCGCACTCCACCCTGCCGTGCATGGTTTTGATACACGTCCATATGAAAACGTTCTGGTGTCTCCCATATGTCACCACCAAAGTTTATTCCGACAGAAGTTTCAAGTTTATCTGGTATCTTAAGGACTTCAGCTAAACCAGTGCGTACTTCTTGCCTGATATGATCAGTAAAAGGATTATCAAGATCATGTGAAATCCTTAGACCATTGCGAAATATAGCCTGCTCACTTGAAAATCTTTTATGTTCGTATTTCCACACCGAATCGTTAGACAGGAAATACAAAGCCTTGCCGACTGCTATCACTCCTTGTGGTCCAAAATCAACAGGTGAAACCAGCGCATCCCGAACTTTATACACAGGGGTTCCGTCAGGTAGTTTTTGTGATTCCACAGCTCGCTGAAGCGACATATATACATCATCACCTCGCTCCTCGCAGGTAATGATAGTATTGTTTTCTATAACGATCTGGTTTAAAAGCTTACGCTTAAGCAATGCAGCTTCCTGTTTGAGTTCGGAGGAATCTTTATGGGCAGTATATATGGCAAATACCTCCTCTAGGAGTGCTCCGCTTAAGCTCCAGGAATCGAGAGTATGCATGCCAAGAGCTATTTCCCGCAGATCTTTCTCTCTTGAGAAATCTCTTGACTTAAACACTTCCCCTCGCTCTCCATGCTTAGTAAACTCCCGCAAAAGCGGGACCTCACTGAGCTTCCCTAGTTCATCTAACCGGTGCTGCATGACCTCTTGTACAGTATATTGAGGTTGAGACGTCCTTAGAAATGCACCTAAAAACTCGTACAAAACTCTATTTTGTATAACCTCAGGTGAGCGGCCACGAACAAAATCTGGATCTATGTAAACCGCAAATGCATCCTCATCTGATATTACAGAGACACCATAGTTGTCATCTTCATATACCGAGATATGAATAGGAGGAAGGTTAGGAAATAATCCAGCAATTTCCGGGGCTACCAAAAAATCGTTTATAGTAGTATATATTTCTGTCTCAAGATCTTCGTCTTCCAACGTTTCTAAAGACCAATACTTCTGGTCATCTTCGTATCCAGTGTAAGAAACATTTACTATCTTACAGTATCCCTGCAATAGGTGTTCAACCGCTGGTACAGAATCGATTAACACAGGAGGAAAATTATGAACGATTTCATACCCCAATGCTTCCACACGTGTTATATCTGTAATATCGGTATCGTATTCCATAACTGCAAACTTTCCTCCTTTATATAAAGGAATCCGTTCTATGAGCTTTGTTTTAATGCTTTCTGCAAGCGCGGTGTTATCCTCAGGGTTACGCAAAAAGCGCTTTAGTATATCAGCCTCACGAGTATTCTCCACATGAGTATCGAATTCAAAAAGCCGGTCAGGAAAAGATCTAAGCAAAACTGCATCCTGACACGAAAGCCAAAAACGCTCGACCTGTTCTTCCGCTTCAGTTATATCAACATGATGCCTGTCGCGTTCATCAAGTATATTTTTATCCCAAAAATTGTACGAAAAACAAAATTCACCGTACTGCCTAACAGCGAGGTCCTGTACATATATAGCCCCCTGCGCATAGTGGTTGAAGCCCCAACAATACTTCAGGAGAATATTTAAACTGAGCCCTTTCATCAGCCCGGATGGGTAATTTACCTTCTGCGGTCGTGTTAAGAAAATATGCAATGAGTGACCGCTTGTCATCCTGCGAGGTCCGCTCTTTAGCATCCTTTTCAGGCTTAAAAACAATTCTAGTAGAGGAGCCTGTTTTTTGTCCCTCTACTCGTTCCACGCTGACCTTCTTACCAAGAATCTCCACAATCCCCTCTGGGGTAGTGTGGGGGCGTGCGTACCAACCTACGGTTTTGTCAGCTGTCTGGTACACCGAGGTATTTACCTGCAGCATTTGTGCTCGACTAAGCTCAAACTCTGCTAGCTTAGCCCCTTCACCAAACTTTCCTCTTTGGTGCGTAAAAGGTTTGTCTGACTGGTATGTTGCCAAAGAATCCGGTGCATACCCTGCCCCAGTATCAGCGATGTCAATTGCCAGGATGACACGCTCGATAAAAAGACTTCCAGTTTCGTAGAGCGAACGAGTGTCTTCTTCATGAAGCCATTGGGTCTGACCAGTTTTATTATCCCTGAATAAAAATCGAACAACAGGCTTTTGCTCAGATTGAAACCGTGTTTCATGGAGCCACCCAACATAATCAAAATCGCCATCTTTAAAGATTTCAGGGAGAAACACATCGGTACCATCTAGTATTGGAGGGATATGCGAAAAGTACTCCAGATTATCCACCTTCTGCTTTTGCAAAAAGCGCTTATAGTAATAGAGCCTGAAGCCAAACTCATGAAT
>DASPKA010000103.1:0-2254 GCA_035628335.1 Patescibacteria group bacterium
ACCAGAGAAACACAATGTCTAATTTCTAATTCCAAAATTCTAATGAAATGTCTAAATGATTAATGAGTAATATAAAAAAATGTATGATTGGACATTTAAGCGTTTCATTAGAAATTAATAATTAGAAATTAGTCATTTTTGACATGTTTATGGTATAGTAAAGTCAGATGTCGAAACAAAAAGTAAAAAAAATCAGAGTTTGTTTTCTCATATTTTCGATTGCGTTCGCTTCTTTTGGCTGTGGAGGTCCCCCAGCTCCGGTTCAGCAGTCAGTAGTTTTGAAGTGGTGGAAACCATTTGATACCTCAGACGATGTGTATCACCTTATAGAGGCATACCGCACACTGCACCCTAATGTTGAAATCCAGTACACAAAGAAGAATATTGAAAATTACGAAACCGACTTACTTGAAGCCTTGGCTGCCGGTGAAGGGCCGGATGTTTTTTCTATAAACGATAGCTGGCTTCCTAAATATTTAAACAAAGTTACTCCAGCACCTGCCACACTCATGAACTACAACGACTACAACAAGACCTTTGTAGACGTAGTTGTTGATGATTTTACACGTGACCGTAAAATTTACGGCGTCGCGCTGTCTGTAGACAGCTTGGGCCTGTATTACAACAAAGACCTACTGCATAGCGCTGGTTTGTCACTCCCTCCAAAAACTTGGTCTGAGCTTTCTAGTATGGTGCCGAAGTTGTCGCGCCAGGACAGGAATGGCTATTTTATGAACTCAGCAGTACCGCTCGGCACTAACAGTAACATCAACCGCGCGCAGGATATATTGTACTTGTTTATGCTTCAGCGCCGAACACAGCCATATAGCCAGGACCGTACCGCTCCCACATTTGCACGAAGCATAACAGTAGGGAACAGGAGTATTGAGCCTGGCATAGAAGCACTGCAGTACTATACTTCATTTGCCAACCCTCGTTCGTCAAACTATAACTGGACTACAGCTTCAGACTACTCTACAGACGCGTTTGCAAATGGTCGAGCTACATTTGTGTTTGGCTATACGTATTTGCGTGACACTATAAATGCCAAATCCCCAAACTTAAACTATGACGTAGCGCCAGTCCCTCAACCTAATCTTGATGACCCTGCTGTAAACTTCGCAAATTACTGGGGCGAGGTGGTTTCCAAGCAAAGCAAGCATGCGCAGGTTGCATGGGATTTTCTGAATTTCATAACCCAGAATAAGCAAGCAGCAGCTTACGCTAAAAATAAACGTGTTGGTTCTTCAAGACGTGATATCATTGGCACTCAGGTCGCAGACCCGGAAATAGGGGTGTTTGCTAACGCAAGCCTCACTGCAAAAGCGTTCTACCGCCCAGACCAGGCAAAAATAGATAGAATCATCCTGGATGCCATAGACGCAGTGAACTTTCGAGGTAAAACCTCAGAAGAAGCGCTCATTGAAGCAGAGCAAAAAGCCGCCACCATAAAACAAGAAGGCTTTTGATGAGCGTAAAGTGTAGAGCGTAAAGAAAAAAACAAATTTATGAAAAAATTCTTTTACACGACTTTTATTTTTTTTGCTTCCTTGGTATTTGTATTTTCTTTTGTTCGGCTTGACGCTCCTATTGCGTATGCGCAAAATACCCCGCAGACCGGTGTAAGTACGAGTATTATTACTGAAGTGGCTAAGAATGGCCTGGTGCCGTGTGGGAATCCGGGGCAGTCTAAGTGCACCATAATGCATATTTTTTTCCTGTTTGGACGCGTGACTAACTGGCTTATTGCAGTTGCAGGTATTTTTGCAACCCTGCAGATAGTTAGAGCAGGGTTTGGGTATGCCTTTGCAAATGGCTCCCAAGAAGCGATTACGGCTGCTACAAAGGGGTTAACTCAGGCTGTAGTTGGATTGGTCTTGTGCTTAATTGCTTACGCAATCGTCAGCACTATTCTCCTTGGACTCCTCGGTATAAAACCAGGCCTAAGGATGCCAGCAGGAGTAAACATTATCAGCGCGCCCTTTAAATACATTTGTCCTAAGTATGATGAAGCAACCGGAAAAGCCCCCACAAATAATGGCAATGTAGAGTGTTATTGATGGTATTTTCTACGGCGGGAGACCCGCACTTTGAAAAATTATAGATATAATAAAAATTCTCACATTATCGCAAGTGAGAATGACACATAATGTTTTCAAAATTTCCACACATTTTCATACTCACCCTCCTCACCCTCTCAGGCTTTTTCCTCACACCCACTCCCGCCCAAGCAGCTTGTAAAGTCACTGGTTGG
>DASPKA010000104.1:0-16483 GCA_035628335.1 Patescibacteria group bacterium
TAAGTGGATAAGCGGAACACTCTGTGTTAAACTGCTCTAACTGGCTCACGATTTGCCTCACTTCAGCTACCCTACGGGCATCTCTCGCCTTTGCTGTTGGTGCTTGCAGTGAGATAAGAACAATACTGGCGAGTAAGCCAATAATAGCTATGACAACAAGGAGTTCAATCAAAGTAAAACCTTTTTGTCTTTTTGTTAAAAGTTGGAACATATATTTTTCTTATTTTTATTTCTCGCCCTAGCGAATATGTCTTGTTCGCCAGAGGACATCTCTGACTCTCAAGACTATTTTACTTTTTAGAGGCGACTTAGTTTTAAGGTACCTTAATTATAACTAAAATTTTAAAATTTGCAAAAAGTTTTCCACAATAAAACTATGCTCCGGCGGTCGCTGCAAGGTTGTAGATTGGTAAAAGCACGCCTGCAACCAGAACTCCTACACCAATGCCGAGTATAACCATAACAATTGGTTCAAGCAGGCTGGAAAGCGAGGCCACCTGGTCTTCTACTTCTTTTTCGTAGAAAAGCGCAAGTTTAACAAGGATGCTGTCAACTTGTGCTGTCTGCTCTCCAACCCTGACCATTTGTACTACTATTTCTGGAAATTCCTTGTGGCCAGCCAACGAGTCCGCCATACCTTTACCTTGCGCAATAAAAGTTGAAGCAGAGTAAATAATGTCTCTATATATTACGTTATTAATAACATCTGCAACTATTTTAAATGCCTGGATTATGGGAATACCACCAGAAACGAGCGTAGCGAGGTTCCTAGAAAACCTTGTTATATACAGCTTTTGGAAAATATTGCCGATGAGAGGAATGCTCAGCTTCATAGAATCCCACAAGTACCTTCCAGACTCCGTACCTATGTAGTATCTGACAAACAATACAAAGGCGATTAGGCCAATAATCAGCAAATACCAAGTTCTGTCTATAAAGTCTGTGGTTGCTATAAGAATTTTGGAAGCTAACGGCAGTTCTGCGTGCTGGTCTTTAAGTATCTGGATCATTTTAGGCAGCACTAGTTTAAACATAGCCAAGCCAACTATGAACAGCAGGGCGAGGACGAACACGGGGTATGTCATTGCTCTTCTAACAGAACTTTTAAGTTGGTACTCCTTTTCCATTTGGTCTGCCAGGTAACTAAGTGAAACATTCAGAGTACCAGACGCTTCACCGCTTCTGACCAAGGAAACATATACGTTTGAAAAAACATCAGGGTGTTTAGAAAGTGCAAGCGACAAAGACTCGCCGTTTTCTATAGCACTAACCATATCCTGCATAACCTCCTGCATGTGCACATTACTCAATTGCCCCTGCAAGATGCGAAGCGCCTGCAATATAGGCACGCGTGCGCCAATGAGCGTAGACAACTGACGACTGAAAAGTACCATGTCTTTGTTAGAAACATAGTTTGCAAAAGGATTCAAACGCTTAAGAATATCTTCTTTTTGCGCGGTAAGGCTTATAATAGTAAGCCCATTTTCTGCCAGAAGCAATTCCGCCTTTTCCTCACTAGCAGCTACCACAGTACCCGCTTTGATGAGTCCATCCTTGCTACGTGCTTGATATGAAAATTTCATCTCAAAAAACTACTAACTTATTAACGATAAAAAGTATTCTTGGTCTGTGGTATAGGCTTGGGCGGTTTCTAGATCTACAATGCCTTGCTTGACCAGGAGCGCCAATGTTTTGTCCATAGGCACCATACCTTCTTCTAATGATGTATGGATGATGTTGCTTATTTCATACGTCTTGTTCTCGCGGATGGAATTCTTAATTGCGTACGTGGCCATCAAGATTTCGTATGCCGGTACTCTGCCACCGCCAAGCTTTGGCATCAAACGCAAGGAGACAATTCCATTCAAAACATTTGCCAGCTGAGCGCGAATTTGAGTTTGCTGATTTGCAGGAAATACATCCACAATACGGTCAACCGACTGAGCTGCGTCGTTGGTGTGCAGCGTGGCAAAAATTAAATGTCCCGTTTCTGCAAGAGTGAGCGCAGCAGAAATAGACTCTAGGTCGCGGATTTCACCAACATTGACCACATTCACGTCTTCACGGAGAGCAGACTTTAAAGCCTGGGCAAATGAAGGGGTATCTACAAAAACCTCACGCTGAGTAATGATTGACTTGTCCGGAGTATAAACATACTCAATAGGGTCCTCAATAGTCAATATATGTTCACTCCGGGTATGATTAATCTCATCCAGCATTGCGGCTAATGCAGTTGTTTTACCGTGTCCAGTCGGACCCACCATAAGCATAAGACCCTGTTTTTGGTTTATAAATGAACGCAAAATAGTTGGAAGCCCTAAGTCCTCGATCGTCTTGATAGTATTTGGAATGACGCGAAGCGCCATACTCATAACCCCTTTTTGGGTATATATGTTTATACGAAATCGTACCGAATTTTTGAAGGTATAGGACAAGTCAATGTCCTTTTGCTCCATGAACAGCTTCTTATGCCCTTCACTCATGCACACTGCAGCTAAGTCAGCGACCATTTCGTTTGACAATACCTGGTAGTTCTCCATGCGAAGCAGCTGGCTGTCTACACGAATAAGCGGCGGCTCACCCACTTTTAAATGTAAGTCTGAAGCGTTACGCTCAAGCGCAAGCGACAGCAGTTTTTGGAACTCTAACTCAGATGCTTTATACATAGATAGTGGATAGTGGTTAGTGGACAGTGGACAGTAGTCGCAAATGTGCTTTGCTAACCATTGTTCACCGTACACTATTCACTCAATTGATAATTTGTTTTGCTAGTAATACTAGATCTATTGGGCGGGACGAGCGACAAAAATGTCGTGACAAACCGTGCTCCATAAGAGCCTGAGTAGCTAACTCACTCCCATCAAACACAACAATAAGCTTTGCCAACGGTAACATATGCTTATGGACTACTAAAGCATTGAACGTATCCGGGTTCCATAAGCTGAAAATACTAAGATGGGAATTTTTGGCACCAGCCACAAAATCTGTAAATGAGTTAGTTACACGCGGTGCAAAATCATGTCTTGTAAACAAACGTTGATACACGCCGCGTAAAATACTCTCTGGTTCATATATGTGCACCACGGGAGATTCAAAGAAAAGCGAAGGGCTGGAATATAGTGATTGTTTAAATAAATACTGCATTGTAGGTGTTAAGTGTTAGGTGTTAGATAACAACTATTCTGTTGTTACGCGCAAAACCTCTTCAATACTTGTCTTGCCTAAGAATGCTTTTATGATGCCATCCTGTCGTAACGTTATCATACCCATTTTTTTCGCAACATCCAAATATTTTTCAGCTGGCGCGTTACTTAACATAAGCTGCTGAACCTCTATAGTCACGGGCAGCACTTCAAAAATCCCGAGCCTCCCCTTTGAACCTGTGTTATCACATACGTCGCAACCCTTGCCCTTATACACTTTTAAGTTATTCACCTCTACTCCTTCCAAAAACTCCTTAGGAACATCTTTTACTTCTTCATAGAGGCTCTTAACTATTACATCTGATATTTCGTCGTCTGGTCCAATACAGTTATCACATGCTTTTCGCACTAAACGCTGCGCAACTACGACGTTGACAGACGCTGCAAGCAAAAACTTTTCAATCCCCATGTCTATAAGTCTCGGCATAGCTCCGACTGAATTGTTGGTGTGCAGTGTTGAAAAGACCAAGTGACCGGTTAATGCAGCATGCACGGACAATTCTGCTGTCTCTGTATCTCGAATTTCACCTACCATAATAATATTAGGGTCTTGCCTTAAAATAGAGCGCAAACCAGAAGCAAATGTAAAACCGATGTCAGGGTTTATCTGGCTTTGGTTTACCCCCTGCATGAAGTACTCTACTGGGTCTTCAAGGGTGATTATGTTAGTACCAATTGTGTTAAGTAAAGAAAGCAGTGAGTATAGTGTGGTAGACTTACCACTTCCCGTGGGTCCGGTTATTAAGAAAATACCATGCGGCTTCTTTATATTGTCAGTAATCCATTTCAAATTTATCCCAGAGACCCCTAAATCCTCTAACGTAGGTACGGAACCGGTCTTGTCTAGGATACGCATCACAATCTTCTCTCCATAAATGAGCGGAATTACTGAAACACGGAGGTCAACGCTTTTATCTTCTGTTTCAAAGTGGAAACGACCATCCTGAGGAAGCCTGGTCTCGTCAATCTTCATGTTACACAAGATCTTTATGCGAGTAACTATGGCTGCGTGTACGGTACGTGGGAGCACAAGAGAGTTGTGTAGCTGTCCGTCTATTCTATAACGTATCCTGACTTCTTTTTCCGAAGGTTCAATGTGGATATCGGACGCTCCGCCCTCAATTGCGTTCACCAGCATGACGTCTACTATTTTTACAATGGGTGCATCTTTCAGCACAGACTCGTCCAAGCGTTCTTTTTTCTTGCCTTCTTTGTCAGCCGCCTTTGCTTCTTTCGATTCTATATCTTCAAGAGCTTTACCCACGACGTTCTTTAGCTGTTTTTTCTGTCCAGTAAGAGTTTCAATGCTTTCTGAAGACGCAACGTATACCTCGACTTGTAAATTCTGTTTTTGCCCCAAAAATTCCAGGGCTTGCAAGGTCTGCAAATTGGAGGGGTCAAATACGGCAATAGAAATATGGTCAGTTCCAAGCTTAAAAGGTGCAATGCGGTAAAATGCCAAAGACTCTGCAGGCATAAGCCCAACAGCACTTTTTGGAATCTGCGCTTTGCGTAAGTCAATATAAGGAAGATTATAAAAGGCAGCGCGAGCCTTAGCAGAGTCCTCTGCGGTATAAATCTTCTGCGCCTCTAAGAATACAAGCACTCCTTCAACCGGTGAAGAAGCCTGAAGCTGCTTTGTCCATGCGGGAGTTTTCTTAAACTCAGTTATCTTTTCAAAAACAGAGCTGTTGATCAGCTCTTGTTCTAACAGAAAAGTTTCAAAGCTTGCGACCTGGTCTTTGGATGCTGTTGCTGTCTCAGCCATATTTTCGTGCTTATGTTATTGGTTTCTAAAAAGTCGTTCGTAGTCTGCGACATTGCGCAGCTCGAACTCGCGAGTAAGCGTTGGGTAGGTGAAGTGAGTGCTCTGTCGGTCACGCGAAATAACAGGGCTAAAGTCTAAAGGCTGTTCGCCATAAGGGAACATATTGAGTGTTTCTATGCCTGTTTCTGTCTCTGTAAGCTCTGCTCCCGGGCTTTGAGGTGTAAAACCATTCTTCAGCACATATACGGTTGCTATAACCGCAAAGAACAGAATTGTCGAAAGGATAATATTTTTCGCTCGCATATTATTGTTCTGTCCCGGGTACCGGATAATAGTAAGTCTTTACTATGGCTTTAATGTTTAAGTTTCCGTCTTTGTCTGAAGTCAAGTCAATGTTGTCTAAATCAAAAATGCGCATACTGCCTTTGAGCCGCCTTAGAAAATCCACCAGCTGTTCAACATTGCCATTTAAGTTATATTGTATATCCATAGCCGCAACTGTTCTGCCGTTTGGAGCCATGGTTTTCTGTACTGCAGTTGGAACACTCCCCTTCGTGACATTTACAGAAATTACCGACATACCAGAACGAACAGCTAAGTCTTCCCCTATAAGGTAAAACTTGGTTAGCCTAGCATCTGTAGGCAATATTTCGTCCATAAGTGCCAGTTCCCGCTTTTGTTTACTGAGTTGGGCGGTTAGTACCGAAAGCTTGTCGTAGTCAGCGTTTAAACTCGCTAGCTGTATTTTCGCTTTAGTGTGCAGTTCTTGCTGCTTCTTTACCTCAGAAAATTTTGGCAGTATTAAAAACCAGGTCATGAAAAACACCAAACCGCCAATGAGAATAATCTCGACTATAGCATTCTGAGGCCTGCGAGGAGCTATGGGAGTGGTTAGTTTTGGAGGTACTAAATTCATGTTATTCGTTAGTTGGAAGCGGGCCCATAGGGATGCCACTTCTATCATCCTCAACTGAGTTCAATAAACTTTCATCGGTCGTAAACCCTTCACTTGAGATAACTGGACCAGTTTCTGTTGGAATTGCTTCGCTAGTGTAGTCTCCGAGGATTTCGGGGATTGTGGCGTCTGACTCAAGACTCACAGACTTTGTACCGGTTCCAAGTGCAGTAAGTAGTAGGTCTTTTTTAAACTTCATTTCTATAGTTGCCCTTGTAGACAAGGAGCTAGTGTCTGTAGACTTGCCTAGAGAAACTATACGTGCATCATAAAACAAAGGTGTTTTGCTGCCTACTGCATCAAACGCCTGTAAGTATTTGTCCAAGTCAGTATATGAACCTACAACTACGTTAACCCGAACCGTACCATCGCGGGTTGCGTTTAAGCTGGAGTAACTTACGCTTTTAAGCGTAATCTTTGCCAATGTAGGCAAAAAATTTGTCCAATCTACATGATTTGCCAACAAATCTGAAATTTCTTTAAGTTGCCCTTGTCGGAGCAAAAGCTCGTCTCTCCCAGCAGGTCCTGACGCCTGGCGTTCTTGGATTTGATGTCTTACTTGGGAAATTTGCTTATTCAGACTCCAGGAGTAATAATACAAACCGCCATAACCTAACAAGGCAAGACACAGCAAAAAAGACAAAATCCCTTCTAAGATCTTTGCTATAACGCCTGAATTTACGGCGCTTTCTGTACTTTTATTTAAGAGGTTTATTTGAGGCACAGTTTATATAACTTTTTATTTTTAACCTTCTGGATTCAGAGCAAGTCCAATCGCTATAGCCAAGTGGTATTTATAGTTTTCTAGTAATGCTGACAGATCAGGGCGTACGGTAACCTTTTGTAAGGGATTAGCAAATGACACGTGTGGCGCAAGGTCTGCCATATATTCAGCAAGTCCAGGAATATTTGCCCCTCCTCCTACCAGTAACACAGTGTCTATTTCAATGTTGTTGTTCTTATATAGCGCTATAAGCTGTTTAACTTGGTTTTTAATGGAACCAAGTACAGGTTTTATGGCTTCTGGAATAAAAGTAGCTTGACTGACACCAAAATCCCGTTTAAACTGCTCTGCCCGCGGCACACTTATGTTTAAAGCTTGAGCTATACGGTTTGTTATTGTCTCTCCACCTATACCTATGTTACGTGTCAATTGGAGCAATCCTTTGGAGACAAAACTTATGGATGTCGTCTTAGCGCCCATATCTATTATAACACAATTTGAAGTAGAGCTATCCACTATTGCACGTATAAGTGCTAAGCTCTCTATCTCTACAACACGAAGATCCAAATTTGCAAGAGAAAAGAGCTTTAAGTAGTTAGCTTGCACTTGCTTTGGGACTGCTGTAAGCAAAATTTGGTAATTTCCAGTGACCTGGCTCTCAGAGACTACTGTCCATGAAAGGTTTATTTCTGAAGTCGGCAGCGGAACATACTTTTTTGCCTCAAACTCCATGGCAGAAGAAAGCTCAGACTCTGAAAGCTTGGGCATTTCTATGACAGACGTAAAAACAGTGCTGTTTGGCAGGGAAATTACGCATTTTTTTGCGGTTATTCGGGCCTTTAGGGTCAATTCCTTCAAAATACCGGCAGTTTGAATGATACTCTGCTCTGTAAATTTAGCTCCTAAGTCGTAGGGAAGGTTTACTATGCCGTACGTATCTAGCGTTATCTGCTTATCATGCGTTACCTGTACCAGCTTTATATCAGATGTACCGATGTCAATACCAACAATTGATTTTGACTTGGATAAAAAGTCAAACATGGGTTAAAACGTATATTTTTTTAAAATTTTGGTGTTTCGTTTCAAATTACAGTATTTTGCAGTGTTATTAGAATAATACAAAAATACCCAGTTGTCAAAACAGAAACTTTTTGCTAAAATTCCTATTACCAGCCCAGAGCTGGATTATTTTAATAAAAACACCCTGACGAGGGCGTGTAGCTCAGATGGTTAGAGCGCGTCACTGATAATGACGAGGTCCCAGGTTCGATTCCTGGCACGCCCACCATTCTGGGTATTAAAACAAAAATCTATGTCATCATTAGTAGTTAGACTCATTTTAGGACCGATTCTAGTTGTACTCGGCGTCCTCATGATGAAGTACTCGGTCGGCCTTACCAATATTGTAGGTAAAATTGGCTTTGCGGAGCGAATATTCCAACCACCTCTGGCAGGTACTTATACTTGGTGGAAACTGCTTGGATTAGCACTCATTGTCATATCCCTCTTTTGGATGTTCGGCTACCTCTCCTTTACTAACCTTACACCCGTAGTCTAAAAATATAATTTAAAAACCTCTTTTGTTGGGCCAATAGCATAATGGTAGTGCGGCCGGTTTGCATCCGGCATGTCGGAGTTCGATTCTCCGTTGGTCCACCAACCAAAAACCACGACTCTTGTCGTGGTTTTTGGTTGGTTGTGTATTCTGCACCTTGCGAGGATTGGGCAAGTCTATAAAGCAATGTACCTTGGGGTGAATTTCTCTGCTGGTATGGCCTCAGAAAAGAGAAAACCCTGAAATCCATCACAATTTTCTGCTATGAGAAAATCAAACTGTTCTTTGGTTTCTACACCCTCAGCAATAACCTCAATTCCAAGACTGCGGCCAAGGGAAATAATAGCTCGAATAATTGAGCTATTTTTTTTATCACTTGTACAGTTCCTAACAAATGATTTGTCTATTTTCAAACGGTTAATGGGAAACGTCTTCAAATAGCTGAGAGACGAATAACCGGTGCCAAAATCATCGATACTTATTGTCAGCCCCATCGCCTGTATGTCTTTGAGTTTCTTATGGCTTCGCTCAATATTCTGCATAGCTATGCTCTCGGTAATCTCCAACTCCACGAGCCCGGGAGATAGACCGTAAGCCGCCAAACTGGCTTCCAAGTTTTGAACGAAATTGATCTCTGAAAATTGTCTCATAGAAACATTAACTGCGACCCGGAAAGATAACGGTTTGATGTTATTCCACTGAACATATTGGCTCCAGATTATTCTATTACAAGCCTCGCCTAAAGGAATTATTAGATCCGTCTCCTCTGCAAGCTGTATGAAATTACCCGGTAGCAGCAGTCCTTGTGTGGGGTGTTGCCAACGCATAAGTGCCTCGATCCCGATCAGCTTTTCCCCTTTTTGAACTATGGGCTGGTAATACGCGCTGATTTCATTTTTCTCAATAGCTTGCCTCAGCTCATTCTCAAGTGCCAGCCTCGCATAAGAATCAATATTCATGCTCTCATCATAGAGCTTGTACCTGTTTCTTCCAGCTTCTTTCGCCCTATAGAGCGCAATATCTGCATTTTTTAAAAGTGCATGCACAGACTTGCCGTCAGCCGGAAACAATGAAATGCCAATACTCGTAGAGATATGCAACGTATGACCTTCTATATTCATAGGCGCCTCCAGCGAATAAAGGAGTCTCTGAGCAATGGCAATTACTTCATTTATACTTGTAAACTGAACAAGTAAGACCATAAATTCGTCTCCACCTAAGCGACCAATGTCATCGTTCTCTCGCAATACTGCTCGGAACCTTGATGCTACTTCTTTTAATATAAGATCTCCAACGTGATGACCAAGTGTATCGTTAATATTTTTAAACCTGTCTAAGTCTAAAAACATGACCACCATATTACTCGTAGTCTTTGCCAGTTGAAACAGACTTTGCTCAATTGACATCCTATTAGGTAAACCTGTAAGAGCATCAGTAGATGCTACACTCTGAAGACTTGTATATGATTCACGCAGCTTCTGAACCATAAGATTAAATGCATGCGACAGCTGACCAACCTCATCCTGAGACTCTACTGCCAATGTATAATCTAGATTACCGCTCGCTAAAATCTCTGTACCTTTTTTCAATTTTAAGAGCGGCACAACCATACGCGTCCAAATGGCCTGAAGTGACAAAAAAACAGCAAGTAGCACGATGCACAGAATTGTTGTAATGAGAGTAATTATGCCTTTATCTCGGGCTGCCTCTGCTTGATTACTTATTTGGGCGAGCTCTGTCGCGCCTGTTGCTATAATTTGAGTATCAAATAAGAGCCGTGCAGCCAGTCGGGGAGTTTTTGCTTGAGACGCGCTACTGTTTTGTACTTCTGATAACTCCTTAAAGACTTCTTCGTTCAAATGCAAGTGCTCAACAATTGATAACAAAATAGCTCTTTCCCGACTACTCTCAAACTTCTCTGACTCCTGAGTTACAAAGTTAATAATATTCGAATTTTTACTAAGCCACTGTTCCTTTGGCCTGTTCTCTCTAAACAGCAAGTATTCATCTGTCAATTGACGTCGTTCGAAAACATGCCTAACTATGGTATTAGAAATATTAATTTTTTCCCGAGCCACCTGGCGCGCGCGAAAAGTAATCAAGAGCAACATAACCAATACACATACAACTAACAGAGTTGCTACGCCTATAATTTGCAACCAGGACTTAATCTTCATGTCTATTGAATTATCTTAATTGATTCCGGCTTCACTTTTTGCAAACCTTCAAAATTGAGAACATGTAAGTAATTAGGCACTGTGCTGCGGTTGGTAAGTTTATTTTCAATTACCCACCGAGCTTCATCCTCCATGATCACTAAAAGCTCTTGGTCGTAGCCAAGTGAATATTTATGCTTTGGCCAGGTAGAATCCCAAAATTCTTGATCAAATTGTAAAAGATCCATAATCATCTTTTTCGCTTCCATGTTATGATCTTGAACATATTCCTCTGCGCGTTTTAAAGCGCGAAGGTACTTCTCAATAACACCTGGATGCGCTTGAATATACTCAGATGTTGTATATGCAAGGGCAAATACCTTCCATGAATCTTGAATTGACCAAGAAATTAGCTTATCGCCCATCTTTTTTTCCAACAAATCCAACCGAGGATCTAGTGGCACAACAGCATCTAATTCTCCGCTCTCCAGACGAGGGATAATGTAATCAATCCCGTCTTCCGGCAAATCAATAATAGTTATATCCTGTATGGTCATATCACGTAATGATATGAAGCGTCCAAACAGGTACTCAGCTCCGGTTTTACGAATGAGCCCTACTTTTTTCCCTTTTAGGTCTTCAGGTTTGTTTATACCACTCGCTTTTTTAGCGTATACCGAAAGCAGTTCCGCTGAGTCGACCTGCGTAACGACACGGAGGTTATCATGGCTGAACATATATCTAACTCCTACAAAATCTGCTGCAACACCCAGATCAATCTTTGATGCCACCAAATCCTCAAGTTCAGCCCGCCCATTCGGGTACTTTTTTAACTCCACATCTAAACCTTCTTGAGCGAAGTAGCCTTGCTTATGGGCAAGTAAATCTAATGCAGAAAAGTCATTGAGCGTGCCTATCCTGACCTTAACTACCTCTTGAGCAGACTGTATATTCCTTGATTTTTGATAGCGCCAGCCAGCTATGACAACCAATACTAGCAAAGCTATAAAAAACGATACTTTTAAATGCTTGTCCATACTTCAATAGTATTACTTTTTTTTTAATAATGCTAATGAAAAAGATATAAATTTTTCACCCCCAAAATAATAGTTTTTTAGTATATTTATTTCAAAGGAGACGATTATGCAAAGTCTAAAAGACCAATATCCGCATCTGACATGGTGGGAAAGGTTCCCCCATGAAGTATTTCTTCTCTGTACCAAGACTCCCCAGCGGAGCCTTGCAATAATCTTTTCGGTGGGCGGAACTCTGGCAATAAGCCTGGGAGGCCTCCTTGCATGGCTATTTCCCCCTATGCAATAACAATGAAAAAGGACGCGGTTTGCTTAAAGCCCGCGTCCTTTTGTTTCAGATGTGCTCAAGCTCATCTGGGTCAAAGTTGAAGTTGATCAGTAATGCCGTGATTGGCTCCTGTTTCACTCCGTCTACGGACACATCTAACTCATACTCACTATAGCCGCCTGGAGTATTGCACCCAACATAGCGCTTAACACTGAAGAGCGCATTTTTATCTTCAAACCGCAGCCTCAGAGCTAAGTCTGCTGTGTCTTTGAGGGTCACGACGGTGCCAACCTTCAGTACTTGCATTTTGTTTCTCCTTTTCTCAAATTCTTTCTTGAAAATTAAAACATTTTGCAACAAAGTATGCAATATTTAACAAGGTTGCTAGTATACTAATACTATGGAGTTTACTATTATTTGGTTTTTACTTGCAGGAATTCTTCTTGTATATTTAGTGTTTTTTATCTCGTTTGCAGATAGAGCGAGTCGTTTTTTTGCAAAAAAGTTGTTTCAGCCTTCCTCCCAAGAGTTCCTTGCTGCCCTATCTTCTACAGTCAACGCACCCATTGAGTATGAAGACGAGGAAGTAGAAGTTTTAAATTCCGGCGTAGAGTTTATGGATTCCTTACTTGCATCTATAGCTGTAGCAAAGCACAGCATAAACATAACGGTGTATATATGGGAGGCGGGAGAGATGAGCGACTTGCTCATACAGACGCTGCAGGAACGAGCGAAGCATGGGGTACAGATTCGCATACTGTTAGACAGCTTTGGTTCTTCAGGGGCTCCACATGAACTTTTTAAAACACTGACAGCTTCCGGGTCCCAAGTTGTTAGATTTAGAAGCCCAGCCCTTGGTCGGCTTACCCGTCTCCATAGGCGAAACCATAGGCGAGCACTCGTCATAGACGGAAAAGTAGGCTTTACAGGAGGCATGGCAATTGCTGATAAGTGGTATAAAGACACTACATACCCAGTATGGAGAGATACTATGTTTAAGGTCAAAGGAAAACTGGCTCAAAGCCTACAATCAGCCTTTGTAGATATATGGACTGGGGTAACTGGTGAAGTTTTAGTAGGACAAGAGTATTACCCGCTTGGTACTCCAGCAGCGCCACAAGGCAAGCCCTACATAGCGCTCTCAAGCTCCCCCTCACCTGACACGCACCCGTTACCCAAACTTTTTTGGCTTTCACTTGCAGCGGCGCAAAAAAGTATAAAGATTGTTACACCTTACTTCATTCCTGAAAAATTTATACGTGATATCTTGGTAAGCCAAGCTAAAAAAGGGGTAGAAGTAACCATATTATTGCCCGGCAGTCATTCAGATGCCAGGCCCGTGAGGTGGGCAAGTCAGTTCTTCTACTCAGAGCTTATTTCTGCAGGAGTTTTGATTTACGAATACCAACCCAGTATGATTCATTCAAAATACATGCTCATTGATGATGAATGGGTAGTTTTCGGCTCCGCCAACATGAACATACGCTCCATGGTAAGGGACGAAGAAAATATAATTGGCACTATAGACAAAAAGCTTGGAGAGGCGCTTGCTATCGATTTCTTACACGACACTGCACAGTCGATCAAAATGAATAAAAAGCGCTGGACTCAGCGCGGTATTTTCTCTCGAGCGGTAGAAAAGCTATGCTGGCTGTTTATTGAGCAATTTTGAAATTCATCCATAAGGGAAAATGGTCCGAGTATCGTACCCTTTTCTCTACCCCAGCTTTCATAACTTCTATCCCTCGGGAATATATTCCATCAAGTTGCATGCCCGCCTTGTGCGTTCGCATCTTCCCTTCTATGGCTGTCTTAAGTCCATGCTGCGCTAGATGCATATGAACATGCTGAATTTGATTCTTAAAAAACACTGGTACTCCACGTTTAAACCAGTGGACTGGAATAGTGTTGAGGTCTCCCACAAGAATTGTTGGCATAGAATGCCAGTGATCTGCTATATTTATCGCAGCATCTAGCTGTGCGAGGCGATCTTCAGGATTTAACCGTACATCCAGATGTACATTTGAGATCCCAAAGCGCTTACCTTTTGTCTCAAGCAATGCAAACTGCACAATTCTCTTACGGGAATTGTAAATTTGTTTATAAAACGGTAATGAAGCAGCGGAATGTTCCAGTATCTTTAGCCGGGTGATTATAGCAAGACCATGCGTGCCTTTCTTACCAATCTCCCGTGCTGGAACATATATATACTCATACCCCAAAGCTTCTGCAAGTAACGCTGCCCGAGGTGTTCCTTCAGAAAAATGATCTTCTACCTCTTGAAGGCAAATAATATCAGCATTTTTTAGGTTAGTGTTGTTTTCTAGAATTTCTTTAAGCTTATGTAGGTTTCTTCCGCCGTGAACGTTGTATGTGATGATCTTTAGTTCCTCTTTCATAGTTAGATTATTATACCAAGCTTAGTATATAAAAATATAGAGCGTCCCGATGGCGGAATCGGGACGCTCTTTTTCACTTCCAGGTCTTATCGTATCTAAGTTGGACCCTAAACCCACCTGGTACATGCTGGCCCCAAACTTCCATATTGCCAAACTTGGGAACTGTAAACGCGGCACTGCCAAATGGGAAGTTTTGCCAGTCTTGTTCTCCAAATTTATACCCCTCATATCCAACTCCGAGCCAAACTTTTTTTACGCGCCTTTCAAGCTTAATGTGCTCAAGCACATGCTGAACAGTTCCGGCGCTGTTAACCGGGATGTAAGGAAAGTAGCTTGCCTGCAGTGACAACTTTTCGGTGAAGCCGTATTTCGCATATACCCATGGCTGCAGGTATAAAGCCCCATTTGCAGCAGGCCCTGTCGCCGCAAAAAAGTATAGCTCCCCGATTAGCAGGTGTCTTTCGGAGCTATACAAAATCCGACCGAACCCTAGTCCCACTTCCCGGTACTCATTCCCTCTACCAAAATCAATGTAGAGGATATCAGGAAATATCGTCTTTCCTCGGGTTTGTAGGACTTCAAGCAAGTTATACCTGCTTCCTGCCCTGCCTATCGCAGTTCGCAAAATAAGTGTGGTTTGAACCTCTTGAGCCCGTGCCACTGAAGAAAAGCCCAGAAAGAGCAAAAATAGCAAGCAAATACGCATATAACCTCCTGTGGACTATATTTAAGCATTTCTGCCTTGATAGATCAACAAAAAAAAACACGGCATTTCGCCGCGTCATTTATATATTTTTTATGTGGGCAGCCTATTGAGACGCTTTAAGTGCGCCAAGTAATCATGGTAAGTCATATTCCAACGAACCGTGTAAGTTTTAAAGCCAATAGTGTCCTTGCTCATGATTTCTTCGTTATAGTTTGTCATATTTCTTATGTGTTTAATTACCTTTATGTTACAACTTCTACATGAAAGAAATATGATATGTAAAGTATACTTGACATTCTAAAAACTACTGTATATACTCCTTTTAGAAAGGAATATAAAACATGATACAAAAAGCATACTTAGCAGGTGGCTGTTTCTGGTGTTTAGATGGAATCTATAGGATGATTAAGGGTGTAGTAAGCGTCCAATCTGGTTTTGCTGGTGGCACCGTTCCTCACCCAACATATGAGCAGGTCTGCATGGGCGCTACAGGACATGCGGAAACCGTCGAAGTGGAGTTTGACCCAGCTGTCATTTCTTACCAGGATATACTCGAGGTTTTTTTTGCTATCCACGACCCTACTACGTTAAATCGCCAAGGAAATGACGTTGGAACCGAGTATCGTTCGGTAATCTTTTTTACAAATACTGGGCAAGAAGCAACCGCAAAAAAAATCTTGGCAGAAGTGAATGGGCCAGAGCATTACAATGGAAAAGTGGTGACCGATTTAAAACCTTTAGAAGCATTTTATGTTGCTGAGGATTACCATCAAGACTACTATAACAACTACAAAAACCGTAACCCTTACTGCACATTTGTTATCTCACCCAAAATCAAAAAATTCAAAGAAAAATTCTCCTTCCTGCTCAGATAGTGCTCACCATCCACCGGCCCAGTCATGGCAAATATAATACCCTACAGAGGCGGTATAATCATAGCAATAGCTATGATTATCATTTAGAGTAAGACTCGAGATAGCACTGTCCAACCGTTCTTGTACATAGTCTAGCCAAGGGTACTGTGCGGCGTCTGTTGTAAGGGGTCCCAGTGTAGTATTTACTGGCGCGGGTTGTGCCTCTTTATAAGAAAAGGCAACCCCATCGCTCGAATTACTTGAGAATGAAACTTTCTGCCCTACAGCGAAATAGCCTTGGAGCTCCTGTTCTAGCGTTTTGCCATTTGGGTTAGCTCCGTTATCACACGCAACACCAATATTTCCGAAACAATACTTATGGTAAGTACCTGTTGCAGGGTTGTATTTAGTCATAGGAAAATCACCCTTTTCAACCTTGTACATTATCAATGCTTTTTTTATGGTTTGCTTATTTGCAAATCTCACCTTGTCTCTGGCTTTTGCCAATGTACTGGCCATGCTCACCAGAACAACTGATGCCAACAACCCAACAATAGAAATTACCACAAGAAGTTCTATGAGTGTAAAACCTTTTAGTTTGTTTTTTCCCATAACATTTTGAACATCTCTCTCATATTATGACATAGAATTGGATCATACATTTCTATTAAATAATGCGGGCTTGTTTTTGTGACAATCATGATTAAAAAATCACCACACACCCAGCTTGTACCGTCAAAATTGTGTGGACTTGAATATACGCGAATGACACGGTTATGAAACTGCAATTTGGCGAGCTTATGTTCAATCTCATGCTTGCTAGAAAACAACTTCAACTGTACCCCAGGCGTTGCACCTTCG
>DASPKA010000105.1:0-11309 GCA_035628335.1 Patescibacteria group bacterium
CTGGTATATTTGACTGTTGCCACCGCAACTCCACACGGGGCGCATGCAAAAGAGCATGCCACAGGGCATGTGTAGAACTTGCCTCACCCGACCCTGCGGGCCACCCTCTCCCGCTAATCGCTAGAGAATGAAAGATGAATAAGCTATAGCCGCCGGAGAGGAAAGTATTGAAGAAGCTAGGGGTTCTACTACAGTATTTTATGTTAAAGTACTGTAGTTATATCCTTAACTAGTTGTGTCTAACCTTTACAGACGTTAAAAGACAAAATCCACGTCGAGGTAAACGAGAGACGCAGCGCAACACAAACATGGAATTAGATGTAGCCGCAGTGTTCGCTAAGGCATTCGCTATTGCTGTTGGTGGAGCATTTCCTGCTTTGGCAATTGGCAAGATCGCTGCAAAAGCAATGGAGTCTATTGGTCGTAATCCTGAGAGTGGTGACAAATTATTTGTCCCAATGTTGCTCGGTATGGCATTTGCTGAAGCTATTGCCATCTATGCATTGGTGATTACATTCATCTTGTAAGGTTCGAACTTAGGACAGAATATTTTCTGTCTTAGGATTTGAACCGTAATTTAACAAGCTAATAGCTTATATCTTATAGCTTATATTGATAAGCGATAACACAGAATGGAATTCTGTATAAGGTATCAGCTATAAGTTATAAGCTTAACCATGGATTTCATTATTCCTATCGCACATGCAGCTACAGAAGCTGCAACTCACGCTGCTCCAGATACCAGCATAGTTGGTTTGTTTGGTTTAAATGCCAAAGTTTTCATTGCCCAGTTAATTAATTTTGCTATTGTCTTGTTCGTGCTCTGGAAGTGGGTTTTTGGACCTATTACAAAAAAACTTGATGACCGTGCAAGTATGATCGAAAAATCCGTACAGGATGCAGAAACGATTGCTAAAGAAAAACAGGAATTTCAAAAGTGGCGACAACAAGAGATCTCAAGCGCAAGAGTAGAAGCTGCTCGAATCATTACTGACTCTAAAACCGAAGCGGAGGCCGTAAAGAATGAGGTATTAGAAGTAACCAAGTCAGAGCAACGGAAGATAATAGCTGATACCCAAGAAGAGCTTCGTAAGGAGAAGAACAAGGCCGTAAATGAAGCTAAAAATGAGGTAGCAACCATGGTGGTAAGCGCAACAGAGAAGATACTGAAAGGTAAACTTTCCCCTGAAGAAGATTTTGAGCTAGTTAAAAAGTCCATTAAGGAAGTGATAAAGTAATATGAACTTTTCTGTCGAACAATACGCTCATGCGCTGTATCATGCGGTCAGAGAGACTAAAGATGCAGACAAAGTGATAGAAAACTTACTCTCATTGCTTAAGTCCAATAACGACATACCGAAGTTTGAAGCTGTCGTAAAAGCATATGAGAAACTAGAGCACGATGATCAAGGTATTCAGTCTGTCACTGCTGAGTTTGCTCATAACTCTGAAGAAGGAAAGAAGCTCCTTGAGAGCTTAAACCTCATAGCAGGTAAAATGTTGAATGTAACGGTAAAAGAGAACCCAGACCTGATTGGTGGAGTGGTGATAAAGTATGATGATGTGCTCATCGATGCAAGCGTTAAAGGTCAGCTAGAAAGACTGCGTAACCAATTGATTAAGTAGAGAGGTTTAACCTCTGCTGCCCTTCGGGCACCTTTTCCCGGTAATCTCCGGAGAAGGAAAAATTGAAGAATCTATGATAAAAACTGATGAACTTATTAAACAACTGAAGAGCCAAATTGCAGATTTTAAGGGTGATATAAAGGCAGAGAAAGTCGGAACCATACTTGAAATTGGTGACGGTATTGTTCGTATTGCTGGTCTGACTGACATCGCCTCTATGGAAATGATTGACTTAGGCAGCGACACGCTTGGAGTAGCGCTTAACTTAGAAAAACATACCGTGGGTGCTATTGTGCTTGGTCCGTACCACCACCTGACTGTTGGGCAGACTGTCAAGGGTACAGGCAAGATTTTATCTGTTCCTGCTGGTGAAAAATTAATTGGACGTGTAGTTTCTGCGCTCGGTGTTCCGAAAGACGGCAAAGGTGAAATTGCAACTGACACATACTACCCCGTTGAAAAGATTGCGCCAGGTGTTATTACCCGAAAATCCGTTAACCAGTCAGTTCAGACAGGTATTAAGGCAATCGACGCTTTGATTCCAATCGGGCGTGGTCAACGTGAGCTTATTATCGGTGACCGTCAAACTGGTAAGACTGCTATTGCAATTGACACTATCATCAACCAAAAAGGACAAGATATGATTTGTGTGTATGTTGCTATTGGGCAGAAAGAGTCGAAAGTTGCTAAGTTGGTTGAGACACTCCGAGCTGCTGGCGCTATGGATTACACTATCGTGGTTTCAGCTGGTGCTTCTGAACCAGCTGCGTTGTCGTTCTTGGCTCCATATGCAGGTTGCGCTATGGCTGAGTACTTCCTAGACAAAGGCAAAGATGTTTTGATTATCTATGACGACTTGTCTAAGCAAGCTGTTGCATACCGTGAGATTTCACTGTTGCTTCGTCGACCTCCAGGACGTGAAGCCTATCCTGGTGATGTATTCTACCTGCACTCCCGTTTGCTAGAGCGTGCGTGTAAGCTTTCTCCTGAGTATGGTGGTGGCTCTATTACGGCTTTGCCGATTATTGAAACCCAGGCAGGAGATGTCTCTGCATACATTCCCACTAATGTGATCTCAATCACTGATGGTCAAATTTTCCTTGAAACAGATTTGTTTTATAAGGGTATTCGTCCTGCGCTTAATGTGGGAATTTCTGTATCTCGCGTCGGTTCTTCTGCGCAAACTAAGGCAATGAAGAAAGTTGCTGGTAAGCTAAAGCTTTCATTGGCTCAGTTCAGGGAATTGGAAGCGTTTGCTCAATTCGGCTCTGACCTTGACGATAGCACTCGGAACCAATTAGACCTTGGCAGACGTTTGACTGAAATTCTTAAACAGCCCCAGTATAAACCACAGCCCCTCTACCACCAAGTCAGTATGATTTATGCTGTAAACAGTGGGTTGCTAAATGAGGTCCCTGTTGATCGTATGGCGGAATTTGAAGAAAAGTTTATTCCTTACCTGGAGAGTGTGGGAGTTGACGTGGTTAAAGCAATAACTGAAACTAAGATGCTTGAGCCTGAGGTGGAGGAAAGACTAAAGCAGGTCATCGTAGAGTTTAAGGAGACTTTCTAAATTTGTCCGTAAAGTCAAAAGTCCATAAAGTCCATAAAGTATATATAGTCGTTCGTTTCGCGAACTCAAAGACTTTATAGACTTTCAGCTTTCGACTTTCGACTACATCTGACTTAGCAATATGCCAGGAACACAAGAGCTTACACGACGAATAAAATCTATTAAGTCTACACGCAAAATAACTCGCGCGATGCAGATGGTTTCTGCTGCAAAGATGAGGAAAGCACAAGAGAGAGCATCACAGAGTAGGAGTTACACGAGCCTTGCCATGCAGCTCATTCGCGAGTTGCCTGGTGTCCCAGCTCGCAACCCTTTGCTTAGGACGTACCCGCAAGCGACTAAAATCGGAGTTATTGTTATTTCGACTAACAAAGGTTTGGTGGGTAGCTTTAATGCGAATATTATGGCAGCGCTGCAGCAGCTGGAACGGCAATACCCAAACACTCCCGTAGAGGTTATAGGTAAAGGAAGAAAGATTTGCGAAGCATGCGCTCGGATGCAAAAGAATCTGATTGCAAGTTTTACAAAACATGAAGCCCTGGTTGGAATTTCAGACATTTATGACCTCTCTAAGCTCATATGCAAACGCTATACTGCCGGCGAGTACCAAAAAGTCTACATAATCTACAACCATTTTTACTCCACCTTAGTTCAAAAAGTTACTACCATCACGCTGCTCCCATTTAACGAATCTGATAGCGGCAAGGCCGCGAGAGGGGGAGGCTCCATAAGGGCTTTGCCCGTTGGAGGGGGCGACGCTAGCCCCATCATAGAGCCATCGCCAGAACAAGTTTTCGACCATTTACTACCAAGAGTAATAGAGTCGCAGATCTACCAAGCACTGCTAGAGAGCGATGCTTCAGAACACTCGAGTCGAATGGTAATGATGAAAAACGCCACAGAGGCTGCAGGCGACATTATTTCTGACTTAACATTAACCTATAACCAGTTACGTCAGAATAAGATTACTACAGAGTTATCTGAAATTACTGCAGGTAAAATTGCACTGGAGAACAAGTGACTTCTCAAAATTATTATTTTTTATAGAGAAGTCATTGCGAGGCGATTAGCCGCGGCAATCTACACTAGATTGCTTCGGATGCACTCGCAATGACAGATAAACCCCCATGAAGAAAGATACGAAACTGAATACTGGCACAGTACAACAGGTTATAGGACCTGTGATCGATGTGTACTTTGAGAACGACGTACCAGAGGTATATAATGCGCTTCACTTGAAAGAAGGCAATTTAAATATCACTTTAGAAACCCAAGCACAATTGGCAGGCAATGTGGTTCGAACCATTGCTATGTCTTCAACTGATGGCGTAAAACGAGGCATGGTAGTAACTGACACGGGTGCTCCAATCAACGTACCCGTAGGGAAGGCAACTTTGGGCAGGATATTTAATGTCCTAGGCCAGGCGGTTGACGGCGCTGAGTTTGATTTTAGCAAGGCAAAAGGCACGTACCCCATTCACCGATCAGCACCTGAAATCACTGAACAGTCTACGAAGACAGAGATTTTGGAAACTGGCATTAAGGTTATAGATTTGATTTGCCCCATACTTAAAGGCGGAAAAGTCGGTCTTTTCGGTGGTGCCGGTGTGGGTAAGACGGTGATCATTCAGGAGCTCATTAACAATATTGCAAAAGCGCATGGAGGTGTGTCTGTATTCGCTGGAGTAGGGGAACGAACCCGTGAAGGAAATGACATGTACCACGAAATGAAAGACGCTAAAGTTTTAGACAAGATTGCTATGGTGTTCGGTCAGATGAACGAGCCGCCTGGAGCACGTGCTCGCGTTGCGTTGTCTGCGTTGGCTATGGCAGAGTATTTCCGAGACGAAGAGAAGCAAGATGTGTTATTGTTCGTGGACAACATTTTCCGTTTTACTCAGGCGGGTTCAGAAGTTTCTGCGTTGCTTGGACGTATACCGTCTGCTGTGGGGTATCAACCAACGCTGGCTACAGAAATGGGGCAGTTGCAAGAGCGTATTACTTCTACCAAGCAAGGTTCTATTACTTCCGTACAAGCCGTGTATGTGCCTGCAGACGACTTAACCGACCCAGCTCCTGCAACAACCTTTGCTCACTTAGACTCTACCGTAACGCTCTCCCGCGCTTTAAGCGAACTTGGTATTTACCCTGCTGTTGATCCACTTGACTCTACTTCTACAATTCTTGACCCGAACATTGTAGGCAAAGAACACTATGAGACTGCTCGTGGTGTGCAGAAAGTCCTACAGCGTTACCGTGACCTCCAAGATATTATTGCTATCTTGGGTATGGAAGAGTTGCCAGAAGAAGACAAGGTCATTGTTGCGCGCGCACGTAAGATACAGCGTTTCCTCTCACAGCCGTTCTCTGTTGCAGAAATCTTCACTGGAACTCCAGGTCAATACGTAACATTGGCTGACACTATTAAAGGGTTTAAGAAAATTTTGGCTGGTGAAATGGACAGCTACCCTGAAAGCGCCTTCTATATGAAAGGCGGTATTGATCAAGTCATGAAGTAGTCCATAAAGTCAAAAGTCTATAAAGTCCATAAAGTGTGAGCAGTTATTCTCTTCGCGAACTTCTAAACTTTATAGACTTTAGACTTTCGACTTTCGACTTATATATGAACCAAATACACCTACAAATAGTAACTCCTGAGAAGACGTTTCCCGCCCGAACCGTAAGCTCAGTTTCCTTATTCACTGAGTTGGGACAAATTACTGTGCTACCGGGTCATGCGGCCTTAGTATCTTCGCTCGTCCCGGGTGAAGCTGAAGTACAAGAGGGTGGGCAGGCCAGTACATTTCACGTAGCTGGCGGGTTTGTGAAAGTTACACAGAAAAACGGCATGACAGACATAGTTGTGCTCGCTGACGCTGCTGAACACGCAGACGAGATTGACGAAGTACGCGCCCGTGCAGCAGAGCAACGTGCAAGAGAACAACTTGCTTCTGCAGAAAAACTTTCTGAAGAAGAATATGCGCTTGCAACAGCAGCACTCGAACGTTCACTTACTCGAATTCGCATTGCTCGCAAGAGAGCATCACACAAAAAAACTTTTAGTGACGACGAAAGAAAATAATTATTATCCCGACACATTGTCGGGTTTTTTATTCACATGATACTAATAATTTTTTTTTATCATCTGTGTATAACTTAGTATTTTTTCTTGACACAAAATTTTTTTTTGGAGATAATGAATGTAGACGTAAAAAGTTTTGTGAAAAGAAAAGAAAAATTGAATCACAGCAAAACAGAAATGTATTTCCATTTTCTACTCGTGACGTTTAAGTCAAAGTAGGCGCCGCGAACGGCGTGCCGCAAATAGCGGAAATTAAATAAATATTTTTTTGAGAAAATTTATTTTTCGAAAAAAAATAGACGAGCCACAATGGCTGTAAAAAAGAAGAAGAAAGCTGCACCTAAGAAGAAAGCAAAGAAGTCCGCAAAAAAGAAGAAGAAATAGTCTTCTTTAAAGCCCCGAGCACCTACAGTGCCGGGGCTTTTGTAACCCTTGTAATTATTGGCCATTTACTATATAATTAATCTGCGGGATAGAGCAATTGGCAGCTCGCCAGGCTCAGTATTAGAGGTATGTACTTGTCGCTTGAGAACCTCAGATGGGCTGTTCTAGAAGTAATTTTAGAATGATAATCTATCAAATTCGGGGAAGCCTATAGCGATGGTAATCCCGAGCCAAGTTCCTGTATTATACTGGAAAAGGTGTAGAGACTTAATGGTAGACATCCAAACAAAAGTTTGGATGAAGAGAAAGTCCAGACCACAAAACATTTGTGCAACGAAAGTTGTAGTGGTACGCATAACCTGGAGGCTCCCGGTTCGAGTCCGGGTCCCGCAACCACGGGCCATCACGATTACGCTCCGTTACATTTCACTCGTAAGCGCACTAAACTCAACGAGTGAAAAGTAACTACGCTCCATCGTGTGTCCCTTATTCCCAAAAACCTCTTCACTCCCTTTGCCTCCACTACGTTCCGGCGGCAATTATTGTTAGCGCATTTTGGGAGCCCTTATACGATAGCATCCGAAACTTGGAAAGTTTTGGGATGGCTTGTGGTTTTATATAAGAAGCAAGAATTTTTGCGTAAGGCTTAAGAGTTCGTGACAAATTCTTAGTGTTTATATACGAGTTCTTGCTTCTTATTTGTTAAATATGATAGGTTGGTAGCTGGGTTGTGTTTAGGGCTCCCATTTGATAGGCAAACAACTGAACGTTTTAAAAAGATTTGGAGTGAAGCGGAAAGTCTTTTTAAAACACATCGTTCGATCAAATGGGAAGGAGGAGCACATTATGGAGACTGCAGCGAAATGTTGCGATTAGTACGTTTCGCGGAGGTCGGAATAATGGGCGACGTGGCGGTGTAGCTCAGTTAGTTAGAGCGTGGGACTCATAAGCCCAAGGTCCCTGGTGCAATTCCAGGCACCGCTACCACGGGCCATCATGGCACCGCTCCGTAGTATTCCACTCTCAGTCCCACGAATCGCATCGAGTGAAATACAACTACGCTCCGCCAAGTGTCCCTTATTCCCAAAAACCTCTTCACTCCCTTTGCCTCCACTACGTTAAATAGTAGAGTAGTGTCAGGAAGACGGGCTTTGCTCGTCTGGATGACCCGTACTCACTCCGGCGGCAATTATTGTTAGAGCTTTTAGGGAGCCCTAAAAACAAAAAATATCAGTTTTCGTCCCTATTACTTTGAAGGGGGCGATGCTAGCCCCAATAATAGGACCGGTAGAGTAGCGGTTCATCTCGTCTCCCTGTCACGGAGAAGATCGCGGGTTCGAATCCCGTCCGGTCCGCCACTAAACATAAAAAACGCCTTAAGGCGTTTTTTATGTTTTACTCACTCTTTACGTTAATCCGCTTAGGCTGCTCTTCTATTATTTGGTCGCTGACTTCGTAAACTCGCAGCTCCTCGTTCGTGCGGGCATAACGAGCTTGACCTCCACGGCCATCGCTCTGGGCCCTTACTCACATCCTAAAGAGGAAAAGTGTGTGGGTAGTTAAGACTACTCAGCCTTAACATTTATTCTTTTTGGTTGTTCCTCAGCCATTTTGGCGAAGGTGACTTTCATGATGCCGTTCTTTACTGTGGCGTCGGGTTCCTGGTTTGGGTCTATGTTTCCGGGCACGGAAACATGGTATGAAAAGGCTTGCGCGCTCTTGCGGTAGTATTTGCGTTTCTTGTCTTCCTCTTGGTCTTCCTGCTTGCCTTTTATCCAAAGCACGCCTTTATCAAAGGTGACTTCTATATTCTTTGGGTCTAGGCCGGGTACATGTGCTTCTACATACACATGGTTCTCATCTTCTGAAACTGAAAGGCCAGAAGAGGGTAACATAGCTCCAAAATCTTCCAGGTCGTCAAATATTGACCCAACACGGTTTGGAACGTTCCAAAACGAACGCGGAATGATATCAAATGCCATATTAAACCGTAGTTCATAAGGTATAAAAATGAAATTTTATGCCAAAGAACTAAAAATTAATTTTTAGCACTCTCTAGTTGCGAGTGCTAATATACATTAATATTAGCTAACTAATATTAGTTGTCAAGTCCAGCTTTGACAGTGGTATTTCTAAATGTTGTAATATCCAGAGAAGACTATTGCATTAAGAACATCAAAAAAGGAGATTTTCATTGAAAGATCATGTACTGAATGCTGCACAGAGTGGAGTTAGCTTTCTATTGTTGGCAAAAGCATGTGATGACCACGGTAACATATACTTGGGGTCAGGAAGACCGGGATCTAACATATTGCTCCCATTTCCTCCGATGCTTTGGTCAGAGCTTGCTACTGAATTGGCTGCCGGATTTTCCCGAGAAGGTGATCGAATATTGTACCATAACCCAACTGGCCATTTCACTGTAGTTGGTGCAGTGGTTACGGGCTGGGAGCACATTGATATGGTTGACCCATTCGTTCAGTCATACGAAACTTTGGAACAACTTGAATTGGGTGTGCTTGAATTCTGGCGTGAGGTGATTGAAAGAGCAGGGCA
Source organism: Patescibacteria group bacterium (assembly GCA_035628335.1). GTDB lineage: Bacteria > Patescibacteriota > Doudnabacteria > UBA920 > UBA920 > DASPKA01. The sequence goes on from DASPKA010000105.1 coordinate 9,222, forward strand.
AAATCCTGACCGCGACACAAGATATAAGTTGCCAGAAGCAAATCTGGAGGATGTTCAAAGGATGATTTGGAATCCGGGGAGTCACGTTCTCGTGAATGGGCAGATATTGATCACGCAAGGTGATGGGTCCGTTATGTTCTTGCGTATATAAGGGAGGTTTTCAAGAAAAGACCCATAGTCTCATGAGAGAGATTATGGGTCTTTTTCATTATTTGCGTTACATAATTGACATTCGGAAGTAATCGCCGTCCTGCAACATCTGGACTATCTGATATGCCTCAATGTTATTGTTCAAGTGCATATGATTAACCCAGATAACCAAGTCGACCGGCGTTTCGGTTAAGTTGGCAAGTGTCTGAAAATTATTCGCTCTAGATTCTAAGGCTGCTATCGCCTCAGTAACACTGCCTCTGAACGCGCCAAGTAACGCAAACCCATTTGCACACGCCACATACGGAAGTTTTGTACCGAAATAGACCTTCCGCCCAACCGTGCTGGTCAAAAATGCGAACTGGTGTTCAGCGACACGGATATTACCTAGACCAGTTTCAATAAGTTTCGCATAGTGGTCGCAATTTGCTTGAGTAACTGTCATTTTTCCTCCTCTTTTTATGCGTTTCATGCGTTTTTTTTGCTTAACCAAGCCTACCATATACGGTCTTGTCTTGCCAAGTGGGCAGGGTAATGGTATACTTGTTTTACCATCCAGGTTAAGAGAAGTCACTTAGAGTATATAACTTTAGTGTTGCTCGTAAGCTGTATATATATTTTTTCCAAATCCTGATGGTGATTTGGAGTAAATGAGCACGTTAAAATGTTATAGTTTTAATCCAAGCTCGTGATTCTCAGCCACATGGCCAAGAAACTTTTTGTTGGTTCCCTTCCTTGGGCAACAACCAACGACGACTTAATGCAATTATTCTCCCAGGCTGGCACTGTTAGCACAGCCCAGGTAGTCATGGACAAGATGACCGGCCGCTCTCGCGGTTTCGGATTCGTCGAGTTCGACAATGATGCGGAAGCCGACAAAGCTGTTGAAATGTTCAACAACTACAACATGGACGGCCGCACAATCGTTGTAAACGAAGCCCGCCCTAAAGAAGATCGCCCTCAGCGCCGTTCATTCGGTGGCGGTGGTGGTGGTTACGGCGGTGGTCGCCGCGACAGCTACTAAAAAAATTCCAGGCGAAAGCCTGGTTTTTTTTGTTTTTTGCCTGTCTTACACAGGTAATGTATACTTCAACAACAAAGGAGGTATTAATAATGGAAAGTTCTTGGATGATAATTCCTACCGGCTATAGCTTGACGTTGTTTAATCAAACGAATCAGAAGAGACATGTTAAGCGCTTTCGTTCATTCGTTTGTCCAATGTCACGAATAGATCCGGAATCGCCAAATACCATAATTGGAGTGTGGCATGTTCCGTTGAGGGAGGAATTTCTTTCTTCGGCTCATGCTGACCCAGTTTTTAACCTCTTACCCGATAACAAGACCATCGTCGTTGAGTTCAAGGTATACTCCTTAGAGCTCCCAGACAGGCTCTTTACTGGCCAACTAGGATTACTGCTCGATGTTCCTTGGCAGGAGGCACAAGAATGGTTTAAGCGCTTTAGGCACTCTTCTAAAAAGCATGGTTATACCCTTGCTATATTTGAAATTTGCCAGAGGTGTGGAGGGGATGATTTGACCCCGAGCGACCTTGCATCCGCAGTATTTGGTTATTATCGGTGCCGGAACTGCCATTTTCAAGCTTTGCAGGAAGCTCAGGCTCTATCAGCATACAATGCTGTGATGAAAGAGCATGAGTATAATCAAAACTTGATTAAGAATGGGAAAAAGCGTGTGGTGACGTGTGCATGGTGCAATGAGCCATTGTTGGTACGAGCTAAGGAACTTAGATATCAAAAGCATTTCTTTTGCAAAAACAATGGCAAATGCCACAGCGCGTACCAACAACATATTGGATTTTCGCGTGGTATGATAACAGCTGAAATGCTAGCCCGGTGTGAAGTGTGGACCGAAGACGGCTGTTCAATGGAATGTGGCAATAAACAACCAACGGTAAGAAATGCTTGGCGAACATGCGAA